>CALILP010000227.1 GCA_938016515.1 uncultured Paracoccaceae bacterium | reverse complement strand
AGCTATCAGCGCATCGAAACCGATCAGGCAGCAGCAGAAATGGGGGCCTACGGCTCGCGCCTGTGCATGCTCGAAGGGTTTGTCGGGCACGCAGAGCAATGCAATGTCCGGGTCCGCCGTTACGGCGGCAAGAACGTGCCCTACGGAACCGCTGCAGAATAAACATCAGATGAAGGATCACCCCTCCTTCATTTCGCCAAAACAACTCCCCGCCGGGAGGCATCCGATTTTTCTATTAAAATCGTCACTCAGGATCACCCAATGAGTCTACCGCAAACGCCATCCTTCAGCCTCAAGGGAAAACGCGCCCTCGTCGCCGGGGCGTCGTCCGGGATCGGTCTGGCCTGTGCGGCGGCATTGGGGCAGGCGGGGGCAGAGGTCACGCTCACCGCGCGTTCAACCGACAAGCTGACCGAAGCCGTTGACCTCATGACGAAGGCAGGCCTCACCGCCACATCCTTCGCAATGGATGTGGCCGACATCGCGCGGACCCAAGCCCAAGTCGCCGAAAACGGCCCCTACGATGTCCTCGTCAACTCCGCCGGACTGGCCAAACACAGCCCGGCCACCGACACCACCGAAGCCGACTTCGATGCCGTCGCAAACCTCAACATCAAAGGCGCGTATTTCCTCACGCAAGCCGTCGCCAAAGGCCTCATCGCGGCCAAGAAACCCGGTAGTCTCATCAACATCTCCAGCCAAATGGCCCACGTCGGCGGCATCGACCGCGCGGTCTATTGCGCGACCAAACACGCGGTCGACGGCTTCACCAAATCTATGGCCATCGAGTGGGGACCGCTTGGCATCCGGGTCAATACAATCTGCCCGACCTTCATCCGCACCCCCCTGACCGAGCAAACTTTTGCCATCCCCGAACGGGTCAAGTGGCTGGAAGAAAAGATCAAACTCGGCCGTGTGGGCGAAGTCACTGACATCATGGGCCCCGTCGTCTATCTCGCGTCAGACGCCTCAGCGCTGATGACTGGCACACATCTTTTGATCGATGGGGGTTGGACGGCAGACTGATGACCACGGCAGACGACAGACTTGCTCTTGCATGCCTCCGCGACCTGATGAAAACCTACGTCGCGGACGCAGAGCGATACATCAATCACACCGGCCTCACCCCATCTGGCAAGCCGATGCCCAGACCGTCGCATCGTGCCGGTGGCGAGTTCATGGCGCAGGAAGGACGTATCCTGAAAGTTCTCGGGCTCGTGCGGGATTACTGGACCGTAGGTTCAGTCGAAGACGTTTGGGTGCAAGAGGTGTGGGCCACCCATGACGCACAGGGGTTTGAGCCAGACGTTGCCCAGCAGGTCATCGAAAATTGGCTCAAAACGACATGGAACCAGTCAACCCCAGAGTTTGAGATACCGGCGAAATGGTCGCCTTCTCTTGCGGCGGGTCTATCGGAGTCAGGGTTCATCGCCTTAGCAGCGAACGGAAGGGCGCTTTGGCAGGACAAGGCGATCACAACGTTCAAGGAATTGGGCTGGTGGAACGACGAAGGCGTTTCTCAATTAGAAGTGGCCCGGATCGCCGCGAAGACGCTTGAAAACGAGAAGACCCGATCGGCAAAAGAGATGATCGCGGCGCTGCCAGACAACGTCGCAGAGGTTTTGCGGGCAGAGTTGTCTCGGATTGGTCCGTTGAATCTGATCAAGGAAGTGGGGACCTATTGGCGCGATGGCCGCTGGCACGCAAATCCAAAGGGTGAAGGTAGCTTTGGTGGTCTGGATTTGCGGACAGCGCAACAGATCGTAGACTCTTTGCGGACAGATAAGAATGTCTGATCTTCGCATCACATCCCTCCAAGTGGCCGAGCGGGCAGGCGTCAGCCAGTCCGCCGTCAGCCGCGTTTTTACGCCCGGTGCCTCGGCCAGCCCCAAAACAGTGGCCAAAGTCAAAAAGGCAGCTGACGAACTCGGCTACCGCCCCAACCGCGTGGCCCGCGCAATGATCACCGGTAAAAGCCGGATCATTGGGCTGGTGGTGGCCTATCTGGACAACCAATTCTATCCGCAAGCTCTTGAACATCTCTCCAACGCCCTGCAAGAAAAAGGCTACCATGTTCTTGTTTTCACAGCGACAAACAGCCCGGAAAAGGTCGGGGACGTCATGCGTGACCTACTCGATTATCAAGTCGACGGCATTATTACCGCCTCGGTCGCCGTCACCTCTGACCTGACCGAACGATGCAACAGCGCAGGTATTCCGGTGGTCATGTTCAACCGTGGGCAAGATGGGGCAGACGCAAATGCTGTCACCTCTGATAACCTCGCAGGAGGGCGCAAAATCGCGGATTTCCTCGTTGCCGGTGGTCACCAAAAAATCGCGCATATTTCCGGTTGGGAAGGCTCTTCGACAGGCCGCGACCGCCGCCAAGGCTTCATCGACGGCCTGAAAGCTCACCGCCAGGAACCCCTCGCCATCATCGACGGCATGTACAACCGCGACACGGCCGCGCAAGCCGCCCGCGACCTCATGGAACTGCCAACGCCGCCCGACGCCATCTTTGTCGGCAACGACCACATGGCCTTCGCGGTGATGGACACACTCCGCCATGAGCTGCACCTGAAAATCCCCGAGGATGTCGCCATCATCGGCTTCGACGACGTGCCCCTCGCGGCATGGCCGTCCTACAACCTCACCACCGTGCGCCAGCCCCTGAACCGGATGGTCGAGGCCACGGTCGACATGCTGATCGCGCAAATCGACGAAGGGGTCATGGTGCCCCGCCGGGTCGCCTTCGACGGCCCCCTCATCGCACGCGGCACAACACGCCAACCCAAAGGACCAACGACATGAAGGGCTTTAACCCCAAGTGGAAAGACTTCCCCGACTACATCATCGGCATCACCAAAGAGATTTGGGAAGATCGCGGGGTCGGCACGCTGAACCACTATTACGCGCCTGACATTCCGGTCCGCTCGCCCATGGGCGTGGCCGTCGGCAACCAAGCGACAATCGCGGCGACAATGGCCACAATCAACGAATTCCCGGATCGCGAACTCTTGGGCGAAGACGTCATCTGGTCTGGCAACGAAGACGAGGGCTTCCTGTCCTCCCACCGCCTGCTCACCAAAGCCACGCACACCCGCGACGGCCAGTTCGGCCCGGCAACAGGCAAGCCTTGGGTGGTCCGCGTCATCGCGGATTGCGCGGCCAAAGACGACGTCATCTATGACGAATGGCTGATCCGCGATTACGGTGGCATTGTGCGCCAACTGGGCATGGACCCAGCCGAATATGCAGCAGGCCTCATCGACAAAGAGGGCGG
>CALILP010000226.1 GCA_938016515.1 uncultured Paracoccaceae bacterium | reverse complement strand
GATTTAGGCATATGCTGCAACATCAAGCCACCCGCGCGCCAATGCTCGGCTTCTCCAGGCATTTGGTTGCGCCCATAAGAAAGCGAGAACCGGGTCGGCAGCTGTTCGGACTGCGCAAAATAGGTCTCTGCACAAGCGGACAAGGACCCACCAGCGATAGGCGTGACACCTTGATACGGCGTCATATCAGGACCTTGGTCGATCAGGATCGCGAAGTAGCCGTCGCCGATTTGGCTGAACGGATCAGCGTTCAAATCAAGCCTTTCGTCGTCATAGCTGGCATAGGCGCGAATGCGCGCAGGTTCATCTTCGCTTTCCGGTGCGAAATAATCCGTTGCAATCAGACGTGCCGGGCCAGAGCCGCGCACTTGCAGAGACAGCTTCCAGCGCAGCTTCATCGACTGGCCGATCATCGCGGTCAGCAAAGCCATTTCCGCGACCAAGGCTTCGATCACGGGCGGGTAGTTGTGTTGTTCCAGCACCTTTTCTAACACCCCATCCAGCCGGGCCACGCGGCCACGGATATCGGATCGGTCGAGTTGGAACGGCAGGACGGTATCGTCCCAGGCAATTGCACCTGTGGTCATCGGGTATCCTAACTTGTCAGGAAGTGGCATATCGCGGCTATATAGGTGGGGCAAGGACCGGGACCAAGGGGCAGCAGCTATGATCAGACGGTATGGCGACACGCCTGTGAACGGGCAGCGGTACAAGCAGAGGCCGGGAGCTTATGCAATTTTGCCCCGTGCAGATAAGATACTGGTGACATTTCAGCGGGCCACGATCCCCGGTTTATGGGACGAAATACAGCTGCCCGGTGGTGGGATTGATCCGGGAGAGGGGCCGATACAGGCTCTACATCGGGAAGTTTTTGAGGAAACAGGCTTTCGGATTGCCAATCCGCGCAAGTTAGGTGTGTTCCGGCGGTTTGTGTTTATGCCGGAGTACGAACTTTTCGCAGAGAAAGTCTGCCACATCTATTTGGCCTTTCCAGTACGACCACTTGGTCCCCCAACAGAGGAAGGCCATATGGCGATCTGGATGGACCCGCATGAGGCCCTTAGCGAGTTATACAACGAAGGCGACGTCGATTTTCTGGCCCGACTCCTCTAGCTGATTTTCGCAGCGAAAATGCTTTTTTAACAGTTTGTTAAGATATGAGCGGCCGATTTTCGATGACGTGGCCATAGAGCGTGGTCAAAAGTGAGACGCTGAGCATCATTGTTAACCACGTTAGCGCGAGCTGCAAAACGGTGCCAATGATGGGGAGTGCGAGCGTCAATGGAGCAATGATTGCGTTCGGCAGAATGTTGATCACGACCAACAGCAACGAGACATTCAGGATCACGCCGCTGATCTTGCCCGTCGCTGCCCAAGCATCCGAAAAGCGAAGCGGTTTGCCCAGCGCTGTGCCGACAAGGGACACACCAAGCCGCAAGGACAGGAATGAAAGCAAGACAGATGCAAGGCCGAAGACAATCGTGCCAACCAAAGGAAGCCCGGCGGATGGCGCGCTGAGGAACGGCGCCATGATGAGGCCAAGGACAAAAAACAGCGGAATCGCGACCAGCATCAGGATCAAACCAAGCAAAATGGCTTTGCCTGCATAAGGCCAGATCGGGCGACCGCTGACGTCTGGCAGGATGCCAGAGTATTCCTCTAGCAGGATAAACCGATGCCATGACACCGCGACCCAAGACGTCACGAACAAAACCAGCGGTAACATTATGAATGGAATCAACCCTGCAGTTGGCGAGATCATCATCTCGGCCGGGTTTGCTGCATTTGTTATTGGCAAACCGAATGCCGCGAACATCACAAGGATTGCGACGATCAAGATCAGGTAAGGGCCGATCGAGACCCGTAATGCCTGACCGATGTTGCCAAAGATCATGCGAAATGTGTGGATGACGATTTGTAATGCCATGAGAAATGCAATCCCTTGTCTTTCAACGTTGGTCGCACGCCGTTGAACCCCCGTCAACGCAGCCCCCTTCTTGCCCTGACCGGCCAAACGCAGTATCGCCCGTTTCCAACGCTTTCTCTATTAAAGGCTCGCCTCATGTCCGCTCCGAAAAAAGTTGTTCTCGCCTATTCTGGTGGCCTTGATACCTCGATCATTTTGAAATGGTTGCAGACGGAGTATGGCTGTGAGGTTGTGACCTTTACCGCCGATCTGGGTCAGGGTGAGGAGCTGGAGCCTGCGCGGGCCAAGGCCGAGATGATGGGTGCCTCTGCGATCCATATTGAGGACGTTCGCGAAGAATTTGTCCGCGATTTCGTCTTTCCGATGTTCCGTGCGAATGCCGTTTATGAGGGCGTCTACCTGCTGGGCACGTCGATTGCGCGCCCGCTGATTTCTAAGCGGTTGGTTGAGATTGCTGAGGCGGAAGGCGCTGATGCTATCGCCCACGGTGCCACTGGTAAGGGCAACGATCAGGTGCGTTTTGAACTGGCCGCCTATGCGTTGAACCCCAACATCAAAGTGATCGCACCCTGGCGTGAGTGGGATCTGTCGAGCCGGACAAAGCTGATCGAGTTTGCTGAGAAACATCAGATCCCGGTTGCGAAGGACAAGCGCGGAGAGGCCCCGTTTAGTGTGGATGCGAACCTGCTGCATACGTCTTCTGAAGGCAAAGTTCTGGAGGATCCGGCGGTTGAGGCCCCGGAATATGTGTATCAGCGGACTGTGTCGCCTGAGGATGCCCCGAACGCGCCAGAGTTCGTCGAGATCGGGTTCGAGCGTGGTGATGCGGTGTCGATCAATGGCGAACGGATGTCACCCGCGACTGTGCTGACCAAGCTGAACGAGTTGGGTGGCAAGCATGGTGTGGGTCGGTTGGATCTGGTCGAGAACCGTTTTGTCGGGATGAAGTCGCGGGGGGTCTATGAGACGCCGGGTGGCACTGTGTTGCTGGAAGCCCATCGCGGGATCGAACAGATCACGTTGGACAGCGGTGCTGGCCATCTGAAAGACAGCATCATGCCCCGCTATGCCGAACTGATCTATAACGGGTTCTGGTTCTCGCCGGAGCGGGAGATGTTGCAGGCCTTGATCGATAAGTCACAGGAACATGTCAGCGGGACTGTGAAGATCAAGCTGTATAAGGGGTCTGCCGTGACTGTGGCGCGTTGGTCCGAGAACAGCCTGTATTCCGAGGCCCATGTCACGTTTGAAGATGACGCCGGTGCCTATGATCAGAAAGATGCGCAGGGGTTCATTCAGTTGAACGCGTTGCGCTTGAAGCTTTTGGCAGCCCGCGATCGCAAAGCAAACGGCTGATTTACGCTTTTTATTGTTAACTAAGCCTTAACAATAGACCTGCGATTTCTGGGGGTGCATTCTGTGCAATCCCCTTAGAAACTGCGTTTTTCGCAAAAATTGTCGTATTTTAATGAGCTTATGCACTTATTGATTGTGTTTTTTGATATCTGAACAATTCTAAGAATTGTCAAATTCCGACGCCTTTGCAAGATTGAACCCTCTCAGGAAACAATAGCAGCTGAGAGACTCCCAGTATGACAAAGAATGCAAAAACGAAATCACAGGCAGCAATCGCGTATGCGTCTTTGCTTGGTGGCGCGGCCCTGAGTGTTGGCATGATCGGCGCAACGCCGGTGCAAGCCCAAGAGCAATGTGCAACGTATACAATTGTTCGCGGTGACACCCTCAGCCAGATCGCAGACCGTGCCGAGGTCCGTGGCGGTTTTCAGATCCTGTTCAATGCGAACACAGATGTGTTGGAAAACCCGAACGTCGTTGAAATTGGTCAGGTCTTGCAAATTCCTTGCGCTGACGGGTCCTTGCCAAATGCGACATCCACACGCGTCGCCGCAACGCCGGCCATAACCGAACCGACCCCGACAACAACAACACCTGCACGCGCGTTGCGCATTATCACTGGCAGTGGCTATGCCCCGTTTACGGATGAAGATCTGGAAGGCGGCGGTGCCCTGACCCTGATGGTCAATCGCGCAATCGTCGAAGGTAACCCCGATCAGGAATTCAGCATCAACTTTGTCAACGACTGGGGCGCGCATCTTGATAGCCTGCTTCCCACCGGTGCGATGGACATGACCTTCCCGTGGTTCCGCCCGGATTGTTCAAAGGTTGCATTCCTTTCAGAGGCCAGCGCAAATCGGTGCACCCAGTTCAACCATTCAGAGCCGCTGTATGATGCTCTTGTCGGGTATTACACGTTGAACGACAGCGCTTATGCCTCGGCTGCGTCTTACACCGAATTGAAGGGCGCCCGACTGTGTCGTCCCGAAGCCTGGTTCACGTTTGATCTGGAAGCAGAGCAGCTGATGCCACCCAACGTAGAGTTGGTCCGCCCTGTCCCGCAGGATGGCTGCTGGCAGTTGCTGCTTGATGGCGACGTTGATGTTGTCACGCTTGACGCGCTTCCCGCCGAGGAAGACTACCGCGAATTGGGTCTGGCCGATCTGATCACAAACATTGACGCGCTTGCCTCAAAGCAGACCATGCACGTCTTTGTATCGAAGGATAACGCCTTCGCCAACGAAGCTTTGCCAATCATCAACGCAGGCCTTGAAGAGTTGCGTCTGTCTGGCGAATGGTTCGAAATCGTGCGGAACGGCATTCTGGAAACCGTTGAAAACTAAAAGCTTGTTCCGGTGGGGCGTTTGGTTCCCACCGGGACTGCACATATGATGAGACGCAGGTCAAAACAGTCGGATCGACGTTTTCATCTCATCCAACAAAGGGCACGATATGCATAAGCATTATCCCACAACCGTACGACACGCCAAGGTGCGGCACATCGTTGCGCAGATTGGTGGCGTGGCGTTTCTGACACTTGGGCTGTCGACCAGTGCTTTTGCGCAGGACGTGACACTGCGTTTTGCCAGTGGACAAGACAGCATGTCCGGGGCGCTCACAGATTTCAAGGACAACAAGTTCTTCCTCGACTCGTCCATTGGGCTGGTTGTCATTCCGACAGACGGCGTGATTTGCATCGGTGACGCATGTCCCGAAGGCACGCGCCTGCAACTTGAAAATGCCCGCGTCGTTTTGACGGCGATCGATGGCACTGCGTCGATCACTGGTGATCTGATTGAAGTTGATGGCGACGAATATGTTGTCGCAACCTCTATCGGTGAACAGCGTGTCGCAATCGACATCGTGAACTGCGAAGGCGAAGGCTGCGTTCCAGTACTTGCGCCTAAAGATCGTCTTGTAGAGCTCACCAACGGTGGGATTACCCTGAAAGGTGAATTGCTTGGGTTCGAGAATGATTCTTTCATTCTGGATGACCAAGTGATGGGCGAAATTCGGGTCAGTGCCGCAGAATTTGAATGCTCTGGAGTGGGCTGCCCTTAACCCACCGCGCAGCACAGGATAAAAAAACCCCCGCGTTTGACGCGGGGGTTTTGCACTTTTTAACCGAACACTTTTTACAAGCGCTGCGACACAACGAACCCCATTGCGATTGTACCGGGGGGAGGACAATCCAGAAGCTGCTGCACCGCGTATCAGGTCAAACGCGCCTGTGATCAGACATAGGGATCATTTGTGCAGATTTCGTAAACTGCGCCAAAAAATCACAGCAAATTCCGGTCAATTTCTTGTGGGATTGCCGGGTCGGGACCCACTAAATTTTTTCGCGCGCCAATCTGTCATAATGCGGCAATGCGGATGCCAAGAGTTCCGCGTCTCGGCCTGAAAGCACAGGCAGAGGTCCTTCCGGCCCTGCGAAGCCCGTCGACTTGTGAACAGCCCCATACCAATGCGCCGCCCAAATCCCGTCATCGTCGCTGCCGCCCGCTGGCCAATGCAGCATCGCTGGATCAAATGGCAGCCCAATCGCGTCGCACATCAGGTGAAGCATCTCTTCGGGGTTGTCCCGGATGTCTGCACTATCAATCACCAAACCGCCGATCTTGTCGAACATCGCTTCCTGTTGGGCAAAACCAATGTCGGACGCCGTCACGGTGTCTCTTTTTGCGCCGTAACTGGCGATCACGCGCGCTGGGTGACGGATAAGGTGGATGTTCACACAGTCCTTTGCCCAATCCATTGGCATGCTGTCCACCATATGGTGCGGCATCTGCTTCATATAGAAATGCGGCTTTTCGCCCGGAATAGACCCTATACAACGCGCCACAACCTTGGTTGGATCCGTTTCGTGCGCGGCGATGATGTCATCTTTCATGGGATGATCACTGCCGGTCGTTGCAAGATAAGGCGCATAAAAGGGCTCGTCCCAAACCGCAAAGTCAGGCCGGTTCCCAAACGCATACATCATCGCCGTCGACAGGTTTCGCGGCCCTGACCACATCGCAATCCGCATTTGTTCCGTTCCTTTGCTGGTATTGCAGCGGACGCTAGGCGGCAAATTGCGCCTTGCCAAGATGCGAATTCACAAGAGCTTGAGTTGCGCTTGAGCTGTCAACTAGTGTTGACTGAGATGTGTAAGGAGATCTGACATGACCCGCATTCCATCCAAACGATTTGCCTGCCTCAAAGTGACCGCACTGATGGCGCTGATTGCTGTTGGTCATTTCCTACAGAGCCACCCAATGCAAGAGCAGGCTATGGTTGAAACGTCTGCACCTCTAACAGGTCTGGGATAACGTCAGCCGTACCATGCCGGGTGACCATCAAGGCACCCGCTTTGGTCGCCTGATTGATCGCCTGTTCCATCGGCATACCGCGATCTAATCCGGCCAGAACATAACCTGTGAAAGTATCCCCTGCCCCGGTCGTATCAACGGGGTCGACTTTGATGGCGTCGAAATGCGCTTTCCCGTTCGGCCCATACCAATCTGCGCCGTCAGCGCCAAGCGTGACAATCACATCAGCGACGCCAAGATCTGCGGCGGCTTGCCCGGTTGCTTGTTTCAGCTGTTCCGCCTCAACTTCGTTCAGAATGAGGAAATCGAGGTGTTCGAGGACTGCTTGCACGCGCTCTGCATCGAAAGGCGCTGCCGCATAGGCCACTCTCAGCCCCATTTTTTTGGCAAGCTGCGCGCCAGTGCGTTGCAGGTTCGTTTCGTTTTGTGTGACGAACCAATCCCCGGTTTGTGCTTCGGATAGCGCGTTCTGCAACAGGGACTGTGGGATTTCCACGTTGGCCCCGGAATGCAGGATGATCATGTTTTCGCTGTTGGCATCCACCGCGATGATCGCATGTGCGGTTTCGACGTCGACTGTCGTGATGTAGCGCGTGTCGACGCCGTATTCGAGAAGGGTTTCGACCGCCCACGCCCCGTCATCGCCCACGGCCCCGATGTGTTTAACTTGTGCCGCCGCCCGCGCTGCCGCGACCGACATGTTCGCGCCCTTACCCCCAAGGAAAACACTGCGGTTGGTTGAGGCCAAAGTCTCGCCCGGTGCCGGGATATGCGGCACGGAATAGACGTAATCCGCATTTATAGAGCCTAGATTCCAGATCGCCATCGTCTATCCGATCTTGCAGGCCGCGATGACGGCCATGTTCAGGATGTCGTTGACGGTGGAGGTGGTCGAACAGATCTGCACGGGCTTGCCAACGCCGGACAGGATTGGGCCGATGACCGTGGCACCCGCCATTTCTTGCATCAGTTTGACTGAGATCGACGCGGAGTGTCTGGCTGGAACCACCAAAACGTTCGCTGGACCAGACAGGCGTTGGAACGGGTATTGCGCCATCACCGCAGGATTCAGCGCTACATCGACGTTCATCTCGCCCTCGTATTCGAAATCAACGCCACGTTTGTCGAGGAT
>CALILP010000225.1 GCA_938016515.1 uncultured Paracoccaceae bacterium | reverse complement strand
TCCAGTTGGGACGCCTTGTTAGACTACTGTCGAACGGTCATGGCGCATCGCGAAACCGAACAATTCCGCATTCTGTTCCTCGACAACCGCAACACCCTCATCGCGGACGAGGCACAGGCACAAGGCACCGTCGACCATGTGCCAGTGTACCCCCGCGAGGTCGTGAAACGGGCGCTGGATCTGAATGCCAGCGCGATCATCCTCGTGCATAATCATCCGTCAGGTGACCCGACACCCAGCCAGGCAGATATCGACATGACACGTCAGATTGAACAAGCAACGACAGCGCTCAACATTGACCTTCACGACCACCTGATCATCGGCAAATCCGCTGAATTGTCTTTTAGGTCGCAAGGCCTGCTTTAGCCCTGATCGACCCACAGTTCGACCCGGCGGTTCCGCTGGCGGCCCCATTCCGTATCGTCGCAGCCCATCGGCAAGGCCTCTCCAAATGCTGCAACTTCAACAATAACCTCGTCCGGCAATCCGCCAAGGGCGGCGATCAAGGATGACCTGACGGCCTCTGCCCGGTCCCGCGATCCGGCGATATCGGTTTCCAAATCCGGCGTCCCATTCCCAAATCCAACCAACATCAGGTTTTGCCCATCATAGCGACCGTCACGAATGGCCTGCCCAAGAGCCAATAGATTTGACCGTGACGGGGCATCCAACTGGCCGGTGCCCGTCTCGAACCGAAAACTGGTCGAAAGCCGGGTTCGGGGCGTCAGAAGCTGCACCATGCGTTGCAGCTCTGCCAAGGTGATATCGCCACCGGCGGCGGCGATCGCATTGGCAAACCGCTGACCTTGCGCATCAAGCGGGATCGGGACTGCACCCTGATCAACAAAGCCCGCACGTCGCACGACCAGCTGTGCTTCGGGCCCACGAAGCCATGCAAGAAACTCACCGATCAATGCTGGTTGCCTCCGGTCGGGCAGATAAAGAAACAACGGTTCTGTCAGCGGATAATCCTGCGTCTTAAGTGTCAGGTTCTGCGGAATAGCCGTGAAACCGCAGGCATCGCGCAAGGCCAGCGGTTGGCTGTTTGCCGTTTCACCATAAGGCAGCATCCCCAAACTTCCGGGCGTCGTGGCAACTGCCCGCGCGGTGGCGGCAGCGCTATCGTGTCGGATGATGTCGTTGCCAAGCGAACCACCATCCAGCGCCACAACATGATCCACGAAGAACTGCCAAGGTCCGCCAGACACAGGTCCAAGATGCAGGGCAATTGGCAAATCGGGGCCACCGATTTCTGCCCAATTCGTCACAAGCCCTCGAAAGGCCCGCGCCACATCGCGCAACGCAACATTCCGCAACCCCAAGCCGGGGGTCACGACGGGAACAAGTGCGTCAAACCCAAGAATGCGCGCCTGACGCGGGTTTGTAATGTCACCCAAACCAATCTGGGCCGCACGCGCCGCCTCTTGCGGGCGAACTTCACGCAAAGCCATCACGACGTCCGTCTCAAAGGCGATCAAATCAGCAAAGCCTTCGTCTGTGTTGGTCAGCCGCAAGGCAAATGTAGCCGCAACGACACCAGCGTCATCTTGAAGCTGTACCAATAGATGCTCTTCGTCTTCGATCGCCGTTTCAGCCATCAAGCCGACGCTCCGACCGAAGGCCTCGATCAAGGCGGGCATCATAACCTCACCCATTCGGGACGCACCCGACAGACGAACAACGGGGACAAAGTTGCTGGGGTCAGGACAATCTGCGCCGACACAGGTGACCCCATCATAGTCAAGTGTCATCAGGCCATAGGATGTATCCAGCTGCAGATACGTCCCGTCGTACCCAACCACGCGGCCAGTGAGTGTCAGCCCATCACCGGTTGTCGTGACTGTTACATCCTGCGCAGACACCGCAAAAGGCAAGCACAACAAAACCGCAGCGATGCGCGCTGCAGTTCTCAAACGGTCTATGACGGGGCGTTGGCAGTCTTGCGTCATTACTGCAAGAGTGTCTGTCCCCCCAAAACCTTTTTCAACTCAAGAAAGGTCCCGACGTGTTCACAGCCCGGAAGTGTGATCCGAATGTCCTTTAACTTTGAATCCAGATCAGGCTGAACGCGGAATGTTTGTGCTGCAAGCACCTGGCCGCATGTCTGCTCTGACACTTCGGCCTGCACAGTCAGGTCTTTCAGACCTTCAGCGACGGGATAAGTTGCGGGAAAGCTGAAGACCTCTGCAAAACGGCTGTCTGCGCCGGTCTCAGATCCAAGACGTGCTAGTGTCCCAAACTGTCCAGCCTCTCGCTCATATTGCCGGATAAGCTGGGCTGGTGCGCCTTTCCACTGCAAGACGATGCGGTTGAAATCTGCAGCTTCGGGGACAACCGCAGCAGATGCAGCCGTGCCGCCATCGTTGAATGTGACCAAGAACGCCGCATCAGCGGTCAAAGCAGGTATCACGATATCGGCGCGCCCTTGCAGATCGGTCAGGCCCGTAACCTCAAGACCCTCATGCGCAACGGAAAAACTCATTTCCGGGCGGCAGAAAGAGTAGATAGAAAGTGCAACTGTCGCCTGCTCATCCGGCGTCGCTGTAAAGTCGACCCTGCAAGACGGCGTCTCATCCGCGTTTAAGGGTTCGACGATGGCAAGTGCTTCATCAATGGTTGATTGGGCTACTTCTGACACAAGGGCCGTGAGTTTGACCGATCCCGCGTCAAGACGCACAGCATCAAGTGGATTGGCATTCAATTGCACAGGCGCAGGGATCTTCGGATCCATAACAGTCGCTCGTGCCAAAGGTGAGGTATCAAGCTGTGCGGGAAGCACCTTTCGCAGTTCGGCCGATGACGGATCAGAGAAACGAGATGCGTCGGCGTCGCCGTATTGCATCACGAAACCGATCAATAGTGCGCACGCGAACGTGGCAGCAATTGTCCCAGCTTTCTTTAAACGTTGAAGATGCGCCACCACAGGCACTCCCGATTCCCACTTTGGAAACAATAGGCCTGCGCAGCGTGACGCCAGCGCGTCAGCTTAGGGGTTTTACCGTGACCCAATTATGGCCGAAATCAGCCAATCCGACCGTGACAATGTTTGAACTTCTTACCAGAGCCACACGGGCATGGGTCATTGCGACTTGGGTTACCCCAAGTTGTCGGATCGTCCTCAACAAATCCTTCAGCGGGACTCGCGGGCTTTGTTCCCGAATCGGCAACAGCGGGTGATGCTGCGGCGGCCCCACCGGCAGCAGCAGCGGCGGCGGTCGCCTGCTGCTGGCGCATTTGCTCGATCAGGCGCGCTTGCTCTTCCTGGCTCATCGGACGGATCTGGCCCAGCTTTTGGGACACTTCGGTCCGCAGGCCATCCAAAAGGCGTTCAAACAACTGAAAACCTTCCGATTTGTACTCATTCAACGGATCCCGCTGCGCATAGCCCCGGAAACCAACAACAGATCGCAAGTGTTCCAGCGTGATCAAATGCTCACGCCACTTCGCGTCAATCGTCTGTAGGATGATCTGCTTTTCGATATTGCGCATCGTCTCAGCGCCAAAGGCCTCTTCCTTCTCGGCCATATGCTTTTCGCTTTCGGCCCCGATCCGCTCGATCATCACTTCGTTGTCGACACCTTCTTCCTCGGCCCATGCCATCACTGGCACGTCGACACCAAGATCACGTATCACACCTGCATACAGGCCTTCGGTGTCCCACTGATCCGCATAGGATTTCGGCGGCATGTATTCGTCAACGAGGTCTTCGATCACCTGCTCGCGCATGTCCTTGACCATATCGGACAGATCGCTGTCCTCCATGATCTCCAAACGCTGCGAAAAGATCACCTTTCGCTGCTCGTTCATCACATCATCGAACTTCAGCAACTGCTTACGAATGTCAAAGTTGCGGCCTTCGACCTTCGCCTGCGCCTTTTCTAAGGATTTGTTCACCCACGGGTGCACAATCGCTTCACCGTCTTTCATGCCAAGCGTGCCAAGAACCTTGTCCAAACGCTCTGACCCAAAGATCCGCATCAGGTCATCCTCTAGGGACAACAAGAACAAGGACCGACCCGGATCACCCTGACGGCCGGAACGACCGCGCAGCTGGTTATCAATCCGGCGGCTTTCGTGACGCTCTGTCGCCAACACGAACAGACCGCCCGCCTCAATCACAGCTTTTTCTTCGTCCGCATGTTCCGCTTCGATCTTGGCGCGGATCGCATCCGGGTCGGCCTCGGGATCAGCGGCAAGCGCTTCGATCACCTTGATCTCGACGTTGCCGCCCAGCTTAATGTCGGTCCCACGACCTGCCATGTTCGTCGCAATCGTCACGGCACCCAGTTTGCCAGCGTCCGCAATGATCTGCGCCTCTTGCTCGTGCTGCCGGGCGTTCAAAACGTTGTGCTTGATCTCAGCGGCAGTCAGCATCTGGCTAAGCAATTCGGACTTCTCAATCGACGTCGTCCCGACCAGCATCGG
>CALILP010000224.1 GCA_938016515.1 uncultured Paracoccaceae bacterium | reverse complement strand
TATCGGCGATTTCGTCTGAAATAAACTCGTGTCTGGCGAAACCGCCAAGCATTATCTTGTCGTTGAGGGCGTACATCACTGACAGATCGATGGTCGGTGACCAGCTGCCTTCCAGATCATACACAGGGCGCAGGTCAGTTGCCTGGTTCTCTTTCACACCAAATTGATAAGCCCCAAGATTGGCGTCCAGGTAACGCGTACCGAGACGACCTTCCACGATAACTGGGCCAAGGAGGATCGCCTTTCCAACAGAGACTTCTGCGCTGTAGCCACCATGCACAGACGAGATATCATGGCTCAGCTGCGCCGCGATGTCGAAAGATCGAAAGTCGTAACCTGTGTAGATTGCCAGTTCTATGGCTGTTTCACGATCCAGTCCATCAAACAGGGCCGTGTCTGGCAATGCGCCAAGCTTGTTGGCAATCAGGCCAAATGACAGTGTGGATGTATCACTGTCGAGCGCTGTATATTCAATGCCTTTCGCTGTATTGACGGTCCAGCGACCCCAGTTGACCGCCAAGAACGGTGCCGGCAAGAGTTCGGCGTTTTCGCCTTCATAAATTGGCGTTCCGCCCACGAAGGCTAAACCATAATACCCATCTAAGCCCGGTTCGGCTGCATCTTGGGCGCTTAACATAATCGGAACAAACGCGAGCGCGCCTGTTGCTAGGTGTTTTAACATGGACTTCCCACTTCACTGTGTTCTGGCTTTGAATCTTGCAGATCATCGCCAGTAAGCATTGAGCTCGGATCAAAAATGTATTATTACCGGTATTTAATGAATGATAAACATGAATTGGTAAACCGTAAAAATGATCAATCCAGATTTTAAACCGATTGCCGTCAATGCAGGCCGACTTTCTCAGTGGCTGTTATTGATCTCGCTTGTACTGGGCACGCTAACGCTTGGCCTTTCTCTTGGCTGGTTTGTGGCACCAGCCGTAGTTCTGCAGGCCGCTTTCACTGGAGTGACTGACGGGCTGGGTCGGCTGCAATCGTTCGGCATAGTGGCGGTATTGGTCGTGCAAATTGCATTACTGGGGATAACGGCGCTGTCGTTGAGAAGGCTCTTTGAGTGCTTTCTGCAAGCGGAATTTACGGCGACAATAGGTGCAGCCGCAGGTCGGGTCAGGTTTTGGATTTGGGTGGCGCTGGGATGGAGCGTCGTAGTGCCTGTCTTCCAATCAGTGCTCGCTTCACCCGGCCTGTTTCAGGGCGAGATTCAGGTGTCTGTCGGTTTGACACAATTTCATTTGGTTGGCCTGTTAATGGCAGTGCTTTCCACGTTCATGGCCAACTTGGTTTGCCTTCTAGCGTCTCTGTGGCAAGAATTTGAGGCAACTGTTTAGATGACGATCATTGTTCGACTAGACGTTGCATTAGCGCGACGTAAAATGAAATCAAAAGAGCTCGCCGCCATGATCGGGATTGCGGAACAAAATCTCTCGATGCTTCGGTCTGGTAAAGCCCGTGCGGTGCGGTTCTCTACGCTGAATGCTATCTGCAAAGCGCTTGATTGTCAGCCGGGTGATATTCTGGAGTTTTTGCCCGAAGACGAAGTTTTGGGTCAAAAAAACCGGGGAGCGGCGGGCTGAATGCAGAATGCTTCAAGAAATTTCCAACCAGTCAAACCCTGGAGGCTGATGCCACCTTACCTAAACCATTCCAGAAGCCGACATTCGCTGCGTCATAGAAAATAGGAAAATGGGCTCAAACAGACATCCGACCGTTTTTTGGTGAGGTGAGGGGTGAAGCCCACAACAGTCATCTGACGATTTTTGTCTGGATCAAGTTAGAAAATTCGGTGTGGTCGAGGTCGACTCTGCGGAAACAGATAGCTTTCGCAGGGACTGCCCCGGTTGGACAAAAGCCGAAATCGTCCGGCCCCAAAAACATCCCAGTATAAATAAGAGCCGCATAGGTTTTCGTCACACTCTGCGATCACAAGCTCATGCCACCTAAAGCAACGAAAACGGCCTCAATCGTCGCTAGCCCCAAGCGCTTAACAGCCTCAAGGCGGTAAGGCCACGAAGGAATTGCTTGGCCAGGACTCACCGAAAGCTGACCCGAAATTCGATCTGCGGGTTGAGCCAGACCATATCGGCCACGTCTACCAAATCCTAAGCCTCGCCAAGATGGGGGTTTGCACAACCGACTCGTGCATGAACGTCGATATCACCGGGAACAGCAGTCTTTATGAAGCGATTGGCAGACTTGCTGCCGAGGGTATCGACTTGGCCGAAACGGCGGACCGCAAGTGATCAGTGGACTTCATGCACCGGGGGCGTCTAACTACGCTTCCGGGCAACATTTCTTTGCAATAGAACTGGCGGAAAAGGTGGCGGAAAGAAACGACACGCATTCAAGTTATGTGCTTTCAAAACAACATGTTAGGGAATATCATTGGTGCCCAGAAGAGGACTCGAACCTCCACGTCCATACGGACACCAGCACCTGAAGCTGGCGCGTCTACCAATTCCGCCATCTGGGCACAGATGATTGGTGGGTGCGATCTAGGCTCTGTCGATCGCCCTGTCAACGCGATTCTGTCGATGGGATTGCCGAATTCTGGGGAACGCGGATTGCTGGATGCCCAATGTCTTGGGTCATGCCGTCGCGATGGCTTTGAATCACCTTGTCTGCCTGCGGGGAGCGGCGTAAACACAGGCCGAATGACGAAAGGGCCAGCCACATGTCCAAGCTTGTAACGATCTTCGGCGGATCAGGTTTCGTAGGGCGCTACATCGCGCGACGCCTTGCCAAGGAAGGGTGGCGTATTCGTGTGGCCGTCCGCAATCCAGAGCAAGCGGGATTTGTCCGGCCGTATGGTGTTGTTGGTCAGGTCGAGCCTGTATTCTGTAACATACGTGACGACGCTAGTGTTGCTGCAGTGACCAAAGGTGCCGACGCTGTGATTAACTGTGTTGGCGTGTTGGACGAGGTCGGCAAGAACACGTTCGAAGCTGTTCAAACCGAAGGCGCAGGCCGGATTGCGCGTATCGCTGCCGGTATGGGCATCACGCAGATGGTGCATGTGTCTGCCATTGGTGCTGATGCTGCCTCAAACAGCGAGTATGCCCGCACCAAGGCCGCCGGAGAGGCCGCTGTTCTGGCCCATCAGCCTGACGCCGTGATCTTGCGTCCGTCAATTGTTTTTGGGCCTGAGGATCAGTTCTTCAATCGGTTTGCGGGCATGTCTCGGTTTGGGCCTGTCTTGCCGGTAATTGGGGCCAGCACCAAATTCCAGCCAGTATTCGTTGACGATGTCGCGGCGGCTGCTGTCAACGGCCTGCAAAGCGGGGCGTCTGGCGTGTACGAGTTGGGGGGGCCTGACGTCCACAGCTTCCGCGCGCTGATGCAGCAGATGTTGCAGGTGGTTCGCCGCCGCCGTCTGATTGTGAATACACCGTTTGGCATTGCGCGCATTATGGCCAGTGTGTTTGGGGTCGTGCAGACACTGACCCTTGGGATCGTGAGGGCGCCTGTGACAAAAGATCAGGTGATCAACCTTGGGTATGACAACGTTGTGTCCGTTGATGCAAAGACCTTGGCAGATCTTAACGTCAAGCCAACAGCGATGGAAGCGATCTTACCTGACTACCTTTGGCGGTTCCGCCCGTCAGGTCAGTATGACGCAATCAAAGAATCTGCCAAGAACCTGCGGACCTAAGTGTAGGCGATCCACAAAAGAACGACCCCCAGGATCACTCTGTAGACCACGTAGGGCGTGTAGCTGACTGATTGAAGCAGTTTCATCATCAGGATGAGTGCGACAAGCGCTGCCATAAACGACATGCCTGCGACGATGATGATATCTGACATCACACCGGGTGTTCCGATTACATCAAGGCTGAGCAAAGCTGCCGATGCGATGATGGTTGGTATCGACATCAACATCGAAAGCCGTGCTGCATCGCTGCGGTTATAGCCCAGCATGCGAGCCCCTGTGATCGTGATGCCTGACCGAGAGGTGCCGGGGATCAGTGCCAGACATTGCCACAGCCCCATCGTGAACGCGTGTTTGAGCGACCATTGTTCTGCCGAACGCTCTGTCGGTCCTTTCTGGTCCGCCCAATACAAGACGATCCCAAAGATCAGCATCGTCCACCCGATAACCGCGATCCCCCGCATAGCGTCTGCCAAGCCAGTCACCTTGAGGATCAAGCCAAAAAGAATGACTGGGATCGTTGCGATCAGCAGGCAAAGGGCAAGGAAAGCGCCTTGGGTGTCAATCTTGCCACGCAGCAGGCGGAGTGTTCCGCCAAGGGCAAGACGTACGTCCGACCAGAAATAGAGGATCACCGCCGCAAGGGTGCCGACATGGGCGGCCACGTCGATAACCTGACCTTGGTCTTCGAGGCCGCTGAGCGAGGGAAGCAGGATCAGATGGCCTGACGAACTGACCGGAAGAAACTCTGTTACGCCTTGGATCAGCGCGACCAGCAACAAGTTAAACAGTGTCATCAGGGTCCTCGATTCGTTTAGCCGCACCATAGAGTCCTGAAAAATAGGGGGAAGGGCGGATTTAGGTCGCAATCCGGACCTAAAAATATGGTGCGATGGGCTGAAATTTGCGGATTGACGGTCAGAAACCAGTAATTATGTCAGCATTACTGACTTTTCATTCTGTAAGTCTCATTTTAAAAGGGCGGTTCCCACCGGATATGGAGGCAGGCAGATGGCTGGTCAAAAGATGCTTAAGTTCGTGGATGTTGATCGGGATATGCCCGAAAAGCGTCCGCCCAATCTGCGGAATACCGACTTTCAGGAAATCTATGCGGAATATGCGACCGAGAAGGCCGAAGAGCAAGCCAGCCGCTGTTCGCAGTGTGGTGTACCCTATTGCCAGTCTCACTGCCCCCTGCACAACAATATCCCCGATTGGTTGCGTCTGACGGCCGAAGGTCGCTTGAAAGAAGCCTACGAGATTAGTCAGGCGACAAATACCTTCCCCGAAATCTGCGGCCGCATCTGCCCGCAGGACCGTCTGTGCGAAGGGAACTGTGTGATCGAACAATCCGGGCATGGCACGGTCACCATCGGATCCGTCGAAAAGTACATCACAGATAGCGCGTTTGAAGAAGGCTGGGTCGAGCCCATTCGGCCCTATGCCGAACGTGCTGAATCTGTCGGTATCATTGGCGCTGGCCCTGGTGGTCTTGCTGCGGCTGATATGCTGCGCCGCGAAGGTGTGCAGGTCACCGTCTATGACCGTTACGACCGTGGCGGCGGCTTGCTGACCTACGGCATCCCCGGTTTCAAACTCGAAAAAGACATCGTCATGAAGCGGATGGCGCAGCTGGAAGACGGCGGCGTCGAGTTTGTGATGAACTGCAACGTTGGCGAGGACCTGTCGTTCGATGCGATCCGTGGCAAACACGACGCCGTCCTGATCGCCACAGGTGTCTATAAGACGCGTGATCTGGAAGCCCCCGGCTCTGACGCCGAAGGGATCGTGCATGCGATTGATTATCTGACCGCCAGCAACCGCAAATCCTTTGGCGATGTCGTCGAGGAGTTTGAAAGCGGCGAGCTGAACGCCGAAGGCAAGCGCGTCGTCGTCATTGGTGGTGGTGATACCGCGATGGATTGCGTGCGTACTGCGGTGCGTCAGGGTGCTACCTCTGTGAAGTGTCTGTATCGCCGCGACAAGGCCAACATGCCCGGCTCGCAGCGCGAAGTGCAGAACGCCGAGGAAGAAGGCGTCGATTTTGTCTGGCTGTCTGCGCCGAATGGGTTTCAGGGCGACGCCGTGACCGGCGTTGAGGTTCAGAAAATGCGGTTGGGCGCACCGGATGCCACAGGGCGCCAGATGCCGGAATTGATTGAAGGGTCAGACTACGTCGAAAACTCTGATCTGGTGATCAAGGCGCTGGGCTTTATGCCCGAAGACCTGCCAACGCTTTGGGGCGTCGAGGGCCTTGAGGTCACACGTTGGGGCACGATCAAAGCTGAGTTCACCACAGGGCAGACCAGCCTTGAGGGCGTCTTTGCCGCTGGCGACATCGTCCGCGGTGCTTCGCTTGTTGTCTGGGCCATTCGCGATGGACGAGACGCCGCGACCGCGATGTTGCAGTATCTCAGCCAATCCTCATCAGTTGCAGCGGAGTAATTCTATGAAGCCTATCCTTGCCCTCCTTTGTGCCTCAGTTGCAGTTCCTGCCGCCGCGCAAACCGTTGATACCTTCGAGCTGCCTGAAGGATGTAATGCCTACCTGACAATTCAGACCGAGGCCTGCTCTGTCGATCATATGTTCACCTGTGAAGGTGATCTGGATGGCACGCAACGTCGCGTCAGCATTGGCGAAAATGGCGTCAGCTATATCGGCCAGATCGACAAAGAGACGCAGTGGATCGAAAGCTTTCATGTATCCTCTGGTCACGTCGAACGGCTTAGCGATGACGTGACGGACCGTGCTTCGATTAGTGATTTGATCGAAAATGGCATCGACACCTATGATTTCACCACCGAGTCCGAAGAAATCGGTCAAACCCGCTATGTTGGTCAGGATAGCTTGACGGGCAAGCAAGTGACCATCGACGGGGTGACCTTGGATGAAACCCAGTACAACATCATCGCCTATGGCGAAGATGGTGAAGTGCGCTGGTCTGCCGAAGGCAACGAATACATCAGCCAGCGGTTCCGCATGTTCCTTGCTGGCAGCAGCGAGATCACAACAGAGCGCGGCAGCTTTGATAATGACGACAATCCGGTCGAATTCATCTTTGAAGGTGAACCCGGTTTTCTGTCCGCAAACCCAAAATTCGGCTGTGGCGAGACACTGTCTTCCGCACCGTCCCTGATCGACCGCCTGGAGGCCCTTTCCAATGAACTATGATGACAACTGGGTCGCCGCTGAAGAAGCCAAGCGGCAGTGGATGAACGACAATGGCCTGTACAAGGCTGAGGACGAGCATGCGTCTTGTGGCGTTGGCTTGGTGGTGTCTATCGACGGGACCGCCTCGCGCGGTGTTGTGCAGAAAGGCATCGATGCGTTGAAAGCCATTTGGCATCGGGGTGCTGTGGATGCTGATGGGAAAACGGGTGATGGCGCGGGTATTCACGTCCAGATCCCGGTTGATTTCTTCTATGATCAGGTGCGCCGGACAGGCCATGAACCTGATGCTGAAAAGCTGATTGCTGTCGGTCAGGTGTTTTTGCCCCGCACCGACTTCGGCGCACAGGAAAGCTGCCGGACGATTGTCGAGGCGGAAGTCCTGCGCATGGGTCACTATATCTACGGTTGGCGTCACGTGCCTGTCGATGTGGCCTGTCTTGGTGACAAGGCGAACGCGACGCGGCCAGAGATCGAACAAATCCTGATCCGCAACGAGAAGGATATCGACGAAGAGGCGTTTGAACGCGAGCTTTACATCATCCGCCGCCGGATTGAGAAGGCCGTTTCGCGCGCCCAGATTAGTCAGTTCTACTTCTGCTCTCTGTCCTGTCGGTCGATCATCTACAAAGGCATGATGTTGGCTGAACAGGTCGCGGAGTTCTATCCCGACTTGCTGGAAGAACGTTTCGAGAGCGCCTTTGCGATCTACCACCAGCGCTATTCCACGAACACCTTCCCTCAGTGGTCCCTCGCACAGCCGTTCCGCATGTTGGCGCACAACGGTGAGATCAACACGCTCAAGGGCAACGTCAACTGGATGCGCTCCCACGAGATCCGCATGGCGTCGTCGTTCTTTGGCGAAGCTGCCGAAGACATCAAGCCAATCATTCCGTCGGGTGCCTCCGATTCCTCCGCATTAGACTCTGTTTTTGAGGTTCTGGTGCGCGCTGGCCGCAATGCCCCAATGGCGAAAACGATGATGGTCCCAGAGGCGTGGTCGCAACAAGCTGTCGAAATGCCAAAGGCCTGGCAAGATATGTACGGCTATTGCAATGCAGTGATGGAGCCGTGGGACGGACCCGCCGCCTTGGCCATGACCGACGGCCGATGGGTCTGCGGTGGCCTCGACCGGAATGGCCTGCGCCCGCTGAGGTATGTCGTGACCGGTGATGGACTGCTGATCGCGGGCTCTGAGGTGGGCATGGTGACAGTCGATGAAGCGACTGTTGTTGAGAAGGGCGCGCTTGGTCCGGGTCAGCTGATCGCTGTCGATATGCAAGAGGGCAAGCTGTATCACGACACAGAAATCAAAGATAAACTGGCGGCTTCTCAATCGTTCGGCGACTGGGTTCAGAAAGTCGTAGACCTCAACGAGGTGACCCGCGACGTACCTGAGAAGGCTCTGTTTGACGGTGCGGAATTGCGCAAGCGTCAGGTGGCCGCTGGATATTCCATTGAAGAGTTGGAAAACGTGCTGGCGCCGATGGCCGAAGATGGGAAAGAGATGATCGCCTCGATGGGTGACGACACCCCGTCCGCTGTTCTGTCGAAGACATATCGTCCGCTGTCGCACTTTTTTCGTCAGAACTTTTCTCAGGTGACGAACCCGCCGATTGACTCACTTCGTGAAACACGTGTGATGTCGCTGAAAACGCGGTTCGGGAACCTAAAGAACGTGCTGGATGAGAATTCCAGCCAAACTGAGATTCTGGTGCTGGAAAGCCCCTTTGTGGCGAACGGCGAATTCGACGAAATGGTCCGCCACTTTGGCGACAACGTCGCGATCATCGATTGTACCTTCACCAGCGGACAAGAGGCTCTGCGTAAGGGATTGCAGCGCATTCGGTCCGAGGCTGAAGACGCCGTCAGGTCCGGCGCTGGGCACATTGTACTGACGGATCAGCACCAAAACGAAGACCGTGTGCCGATGCCGATGATCCTTGCGACATCTGCCGTGCATTCGGGTTTGACGAAGAACGGTTTGCGGACTTTCTGTTCGATCAACGTGCGGTCCGCCGAGTGCATCGACCCGCATTACTTTGCTGTCTTGATCGGCTGTGGCGCGACGACAGTAAACGCCTATCTGGCACAGGACTCGATTGCCGACCGGATTTCGCGTGGTCTGATTGAAGGATCACTGATCGACGCGATGCGATCTTATCGCAAAGCTATTGACGCGGGATTGCTGAAAATCATGTCTAAGATGGGCATTAGTGTCTTGTCGTCCTATCGCGGCGGCCTGAACTTCGAGGCTGTGGGCCTTGGTCGCGCCATGTGCGCCGAATACTTTCCCGGTATGCAGTCCCGGATTTCCGGGATCGGCACCATCGGTATCCAGAACAAGCTGGAAGAGGTGCATGCGCGCGGCTGGAAGGGGGCGACGGACATCCTGCCCATTGGTGGTTTCTACAAATCCCGTCGTTCCGGTGAAAAGCACGCGTGGGAAGCGCAGACGATGCATATGCTGCAAGCCGCCTGTAACAAGGCCTCCTACGGGTTGTGGCAGCAGTATTCGAAGGCGATGCAATCAAACCCGCCGATCCATTTGCGGGACCTGCTGGCGATTAAACCCATCGGCGATGCAATCCCGATTGAAGAAGTCGAAAGCATCACCTCTATCCGCAAGCGTTTCGTGACGCCGGGCATGTCGCTTGGTGCGCTTAGCCCAGAGGCACACAAGACCCTGAACGTTGCGATGAACCGGATCGGGGCCAAATCAGACTCTGGTGAAGGTGGCGAGGACCCGGCGCACTTCCACCCGGAACCGAATGGCGACAACCCGTCTGCGAAGATCAAGCAGGTGGCGTCGGGTCGCTTTGGTGTGACGGCGGAATACCTCAACCAATGTGAAGAGCTTGAGATCAAGGTCGCCCAAGGTGCTAAACCGGGCGAAGGTGGTCAGCTGCCGGGCATGAAGGTCACTGACCTGATCGCGCGCCTGCGGCACTCGACCAAGGGCGTGACGCTCATTTCACCCCCGCCACACCACGATATCTACTCGATCGAGGATCTGGCGCAGCTGATCTATGACCTCAAGCAGATCAACCCGCGCTGTAAGGTGACGGTGAAACTGGTCGCGTCATCTGGTGTTGGTACGATTGCAGCAGGTGTGGCGAAGGCGAAAGCCGACGTGATCCTGATCTCTGGCCACAACGGTGGGACAGGCGCGTCACCCGGCACATCGATCAAATATGCGGGTCTACCATGGGAAATGGGCCTGACCGAGGCACACCAAGTCCTCGCAATGAACAACCTGCGCGAGCGGGTGACTTTGCGGACAGATGGCGGTTTGCGCACCGGTCGTGACATCGTCATGGCAGCAATGCTTGGGGCCGAGGAATACGGCATCGGCACTGCCGCCCTGATCGCGATGGGGTGCATCATGGTCCGCCAGTGTCAGTCGAACACCTGCCCGGTTGGTGTGTGTACGCAAGACGAGGCGCTGCGAGACAAGTTCACGGGGAACGCTGACAAGGTCGTCAATCTGATCACCTTCTATGCGTCCGAAGTGCGCGAAATTCTCGCGTCTATCGGGGCAAAGTCCTTGGATGATGTCATTGGCCGCGCTGACTTGCTGACACAGGTCTCTCGTGGCTCTGCGCATCTTGATGACCTCGATCTGAACCCGCTGTTGATCACAGTCGATGGGGCGCAAACGATCACATATGACCGCAATAAGCCCCGTAACAGTGTCGATGACACATTGGATGCGCAGATCGTCAAGGACGCAGCACGCTTCCTGAATGACGGTGAGAAGATGCAGTTGGATTATGCGGTCCAGAACACGCTGCGGACCATCGGAACGCGGACGTCCAGCCATATCGTCAAACAGTTCGGGATGCGCAATTCCTTGCAACCGGACCACCTGACGGTGAAGCTGCGTGGCTCTGCCGGGCAGTCGCTGGGTGCTTTCGCGGCACCGGGGCTGAAGTTGGAGGTGTCAGGTGATGCCAACGACTACGTCGGCAAGGGCCTGTCAGGGGCCACGATTGTCGTGCGTCCGCCGATGGCTTCACCTTTGGTGGCTGCAGACAACACGATCATTGGAAACACGGTGCTTTATGGCGCCACTGCTGGGTATCTTTTTGCAGCAGGTCGCGCGGGCGAGCGGTTTGCAGTCCGAAACTCTGGCGCGCATGTCGTGATCGAGGGGTGTGGGACCAACGGCTGTGAATATATGACCGGTGGTGTTGCGGTGATCCTTGGGTCCATTGGTGCCAACTTTGGGGCCGGGATGACTGGGGGTATGGCCTACCTTTACGATCCAGATGGCCAGGCAGACAAGCTGATCAATATGGAAAGCCTTGTGACCTGTCCGGTCACTGTCGCAGCGTGGGAAGATCAACTGCGGACCTTGGTTGAACAACATTTGGCCGAGACGGATAGCCTTAAGGCTGCCGACTTGTTGCAGCACTGGGATGTCGAGAAACACAACTTCGTTCAGGTCTGTCCAAAAGAAATGTTAGTGCATCTTGCGCATCCACTGAGTACCGAAGAAGCTGCTATTCCAGCCGAATAGAGACTGCATTTGCGTTTTGCGGCCCGTTTGCCACGGCAGGCGGGCCGCATTCATTGTGGATGATGTGCCGCAGTTGAGCTTGCTTTCAGCCTGCTGCCTTGACCACAACCTGCAGCACATGACCTAAAGAGCTATGGCCAAACGCACACGCAAATCTCCTGCCAAAAAAAAGGCGACGTCAAAAAAGAAGTCTTCGCAAGGGACGGGTCTGGTCCAATCGATCCGACGGTGGATCCGGCGTGGGCTTTTTGGTATGGTCGCAGTCGTGTTGGGGATGACAGCGCTTTACGCAGTCGTGAACCCGCCGACGACGCCCTACATGTTTGGCGAAAGCCGCCGTGCCGGTTCTGTGGCATATGACTTTGTGCCGATGGACCGGATTGCGCCTGTGATGGCGCGCTCGGCGGTTGCGGCGGAAGATGCGAATTTCTGCCTGCACTGGGGGCTTGACGTGGATGCGATCCGGGACCGGATCGATCGGGGTGGCAACGGAGGCGCGTCAACAATCTCGCAACAAGTCGTCAAGAACGTCTTCTTGTGGCATGGGCGGTCGTGGGTGCGCAAAGCGGCAGAAGCAGTCTGGACGCCTCTGACAGAGATCGTTTGGTCTAAAGATCGTATTCTGGAACTATATCTGAATGTTGCAGAATTTGACGAAGGTGTCTTCGGTGTCCAAGCCGCAAGCAGGCACTATTTTGGGGTAAACGCCGCAGATTTGAATGCTGTCCAAGCAGCGCGCCTTGCTGCGATTTTGCCGTCGCCCAAGACTCGGTCTGCATCTGATCCGTCACAGGCGGTGCGCCGTCGCGCGGCCTCTATTTTGGATGGGGCCGCAACAATCCGCGCGGACGGGAGAGCCGCTTGTTTCAATGGTGAATAGACCGCCCCATTGAATTGCGGGCCACCTTGCGGCATTGAATATATAGCTTTGTTGCTAGGGGACCCTGTATGAACCGTCTTTACCATTTTCCGCTGTCGCCATTTTCGCGCAAAGTCCGGCTGAGCCTTGCTGAAAAGAAAGTCGAAGTTGAACTGGTCGAGGAACGGTATTGGGAAAAGGACAGTGACTTTCTGCGCCGCAACCCAGCGGGAAAGGTGCCGATCCTGAAAATGGGTGGCTTGACGATGGCCGATAGTACGGCGATCTGCGAGTTTTTGGAAGAAAAGCACCCGACGCCCGCTTTGCTGCCCAAAGCGGCCGAACAGCGCTACGAGGCACGACGCCTTGTCGGGTGGTTTGATGACAAATTCTACCACGAAGTGACCAGTAAGCTGGTCGGCGAGCGCGTGTTTCGTAAAGTAATGGGCACTGGGTATCCTGACAGTGCGAACGTGAAATCTGGTGCCAAGGCGATCCGCTTCCATTTGGATTACATGACCACCCTGCTGGACGAGCGTCGGTGGCTTGCAGGCAATGAGATGACGTTGGCCGATTTTGCCGCCGCTGCGCAATTATCGTGTCTGGATTATATCTCTGACGTGGATTGGAACCGGTCGGAGGTGGTGAAAGACTGGTATGCGAAGATCAAGTCGCGACCTGCGTTTCGCACAATTCTTGCGGATCAGGTGCCAGGGTTTCCACAGCCGCGACACTATGCTGATTTAGACTTTTAGCCATGTTAGAGACGATTTTTCTAGAAAAATCATGGACCTGAAGCAGCGGCTGGTAACATTCGCGACCGACGCGGGTTTTGCCAAGGTTGGCATCTGCCGCCCGGATGCCGTGCCTGAAACGGCTGAACGTTTGGCTGCCTTTGTCGATGCTGGGTATCACGGCCAGATGGCCTGGATGGCAGAGCGGATGCACTGGCGCGGCGATGCCGTGGCCCTTTGGCCAGCGGCCCGGTCGGTCATTATGTTGGCAGAACCCTACACGCCAGAGCATGATCCGCTTGCTATCCTGAAACAGCCGGACAGTGCTGCGATCTCTGTCTATGCGCAAGGCCGCGACTATCATGACGTCGTCAAAAAGCGGCTCAAGCGCGTTGGGCGCTGGTTGATCGATCAAGCTCCCGAAGCTGAAATCAAAGTCTTTGTGGATACCGCCCCTGTGATGGAGAAGCCGCTGGCGCAGGCCGCTGGATTGGGATGGCAGGGCAAGCACACCAATTTGCTGGGCCGTGACTTGGGGTCTTGGTTTTTTCTGGGCGCAATTTTTACAACCGTTGCATTAGACCCAGATACTGGGGATATCAGTCATTGTGGGTCATGTACTGCCTGTTTGGATGTCTGCCCGACCGATGCGTTCCCAGCACCCTACAAACTGGATGCAACGCGGTGCATTTCCTATTTGACGATCGAGCATAAGGGCACTGTTGATGACGACTTACGGCCCTTGATGGGCAACAGAATATACGGCTGCGACGATTGCCTTGCGGTCTGTCCGTGGAACAAGTTTGCGCAAACCGCCCGAGATGCAAAGTATGCGGCCCGCCCTGATTTATTGGCCCCAAAACTGGCAGACCTTGCTGTTCTTGACGATGCGGGGTTCCGTACCCATTTTTCCGGATCGCCGATTAAGCGCATCGGTCGGAATCGGTTTGTGCGTAACGTGCTGTATGCGATTGGCAATTCTGATGATCAGACGCTTTTGCCCGTTGCACAAAACCTGGTGGCAGACGCGGACGCTGCCGTTGCAGATGCAGCCGTGTGGGCATGTGACCGCTTGACCGCTAAATTGTGAATGGGACTTTCGCTGCTGGACCCTACATCATGGGCAGGTTTCATTCACAAAGGACCCAACTGATGCGCCTTGCTCTTCTTTTTGCTGTTCTCCCCACCTTAGCCTTTGCGCAAGTGCAACAGGGGCCACCCAACGCGGGCTTTGCACCCGCGTATGCTGACCAGACCCGTGCGGCTGCGTTACCTACCACGGCGGTGGCTGTGACGTCTTTCGCGACTGGACTAGAGCGGCCTTGGGGGATTGCTGCCTTGCCCGGTGGCCAGTTTGTCGTCACAGAACGGCCTGGACGTATGCGGATTATCAACGCTGACGGGAGCGTTTCGGGGCCTCTAAGCGGGCTGCCAAAGGTCTGGGACGACGGCCAAGGTGGCCTGCTGGATGTGGCTGTATCCCCTGATTTTGCCCAGAACAGGCTCTTGTTTTGGACCTACTCCAAGCCTGTCAGTGGTGGCGCTGTGACAGCCGCGGCGCGTGGTGTTTTGAACGCAGATGGCACGTTTAGTGATGTGCAGGATATCTTTGTACAATCCGATCCATCACAGGCTGGCCAGCATTTTGGCAGCCGCGTCATTCCGATGGCTGATGGGACAGTATGGATCACGACCGGTGATCGCGGAGCCGGGGATCGCGGGTCATTGGTGCAGGATATCACGACGACTCATGGGAAAGTCATCCGTGTGAATGCCGATGGCTCTGTCCCTGCAGATAATCCGTTCGTTGGTCGTGATGGTGCCGATCAGGTCTGGTCTTTGGGCCACCGGAACATGCAGGGCGCTGCGATGGCACCAGATGGCCGCCTTTATACCATCGAACACGGTCCGCGCGGTGGTGATGAGCTGAACCAACCTATTGCAGGCGGCAACTATGGTTGGCCGGATGTGTCTTATGGGATCAACTACCGTGGCAGCGATGTCAGCAGCGGGATTGCCGTAAAGGACGGCACAGAACAGCCAGTCTATTACTGGGACCCGGTAATCGCCCCCGGCGGGATGAAATTCTATGATGGTCCCTATATCGATTGGCAGGGGGACCTTTTGATTGGATCTTTGAACCCCGGTGCTTTGGTTCGGTTGAAGATGGAGAATGGACGCGTGGTTGGCGAAGAGCGACTGCTGACAGATGTCGGTCGGGTCCGTGATGTTGAGGTGACTGCAGATGGCCGCGTCCTTGTGCTTATCGACGATAGTGACGGTAGCGTACTTGAGGTGACGCCGGGTTGAATGTCTGCGTCTCATCGCTGACTTGCGCCCAGTGGATAGAGGCATAAGGTGCCGGCGAAAGGCCCATCCCTATGCAGCCCGTCCACGGCATCCTTCTTAAGATCGTTTCGGTCTGCATGTTTATGTGCATGGCCAGTTTGGTGAAAGCGACAGCTGATGCTGTGCCACCGGGGCAGGCGGTCTTCTTTCGATCGTTCTTTGCGCTGCCGATCATCTTTGGCTGGCTTGCCATGCGCCGCGAATTGCAGCACGGCTGGAAGACGCAGAACCCCTTGGGCCATTTTTGGCGTGGCCTGATCGGGACATGTGCGATGGGGCTTGGGTTCACGGGACTGGGGCTGTTACCGCTGCCCGAAGTGACAGCCATCGGGTATGCAGCACCACTGCTGGTGGTTGTCTTCGCAGCCATGTTTTTGGACGAAAAAGTAGGTGTTTTCCGGCTGTCAACGGTGGCGCTTGGTATGACAGGTGTGCTGATCGTGCTGTCGCCGCGCTTGTCCGTGGACCTTGGTGCGACCGAGGGGTTAGGCGCAATTGTGGTCCTGATGGGGGCGGTATTGGCAGCCCTTGCACAGGTGTTCGTCCGCAAACTGGTCCGCACCGAAAACACCGCGGCCATTGTGTTCTGGTTCACGGTTACATCAAGCTTGCTGGCGTTACTAAGCATTCCGTGGGGCTGGGAGTGGCCCGGTTGGGGGGCAGCAGCCTTGTTGATATGTGCGGGATTGTTCGGGGGGATTGGTCAGATATTCCTGACCTCAAGTTATCGGTATGCGGATGCGTCGCTGGTCGCACCATTTGACTATTCGTCAATGCTGTTGGCGCTAGGGATCGGTTACTTCGTATTTGGCGAAGTGCCGACCGGCGCGATGTTGATTGGGGCGGCGATCGTGATCTTTGCAGGTGTGTTGATCATCTGGAGAGAGCGGCAGCTTGGTCTGCAACGGGCGCAGGCCCGCAAGGCGATGGGGCAGATCGGGGGGAAATGATCCCCGCCTTTCACTTGCAGACCTATAGACCGAGCGCATCCAAGCCTTTGTGATCCAAGGGTCTTGGACCTTGGGGCCAGTGGAAAAGTCGGTCCACGTCGGCAATAGGGACATCGTTGATTGATGCGTAACGCACGGCCATATATCCGTCAGCGTCAAACTCCCAATTTTCGTTGCCATAGGCGCGAAACCATTGCCCTGTCGCATCGTGGTATTCGTAGCAAAACCGCACGGCGATCCGGTTATTGCTATGGGTCCAAATCTCTTTGATCAGCCGATAACCGTTTTCAGTGGCCCATTTGCGGTTGAGAAAGGCGCGCACCTCATCCCGTCCATTCAAGAATGCGGATCTGTTGCGCCAACGGGTATCCGGTGTGTAGGCCAGTGCCACCTTTTCAGGATCGCGTGTGTTCCAGGCGTCCTCTGCCATGCGGACTTTTTTGACAGCGTCCTGATAGCTGAAAGGTGGTACTGGCATACGGGTCATTGCAGATCACCAGCTATTATAGCCAAGGTACTTGCCGGACATCTCGACTTTCACGCGGTCGCCCTTTGGG
>CALILP010000223.1 GCA_938016515.1 uncultured Paracoccaceae bacterium | reverse complement strand
TCAAACAAATCGGTCAATGCGAATGTGGTGACATCCACCAGTCCCAGATCAGAGATCCGCAACGCGGGAATGACAACCAAAGCGAGCAGCGAATGCTGCATGTAGGCGTTGTTCAGGGTGCAGCCACAGGCGGCCATCGCGGCCACCATCTCGTCGGCTTTTGCGGCAACTTCAGCGGCGGGTTGGTCGGACATCAACCCTGCAATGGGCAATTCAACGAGCGACAGTTCCGCGCCGTCTTTCCAGACAGTGACGCCGCCACCAACCTTGCCCAGCCGGTTCGCCGCTTGCGCCATACAGTTGCGGTCGGTGCCGACGACAATCATGTGGTGGCTGTCATGGGCCACGGTTGAGGCGATCGCCATCTTGCCTTCATAACCGAAGCCACTGACGAAACCGTTAACCACAGCTCCGGTTGCGCGGTGCCGCTCAACAAGGGCGATCTGACATGTGCCACCCTGCCCTTCGACGATGTTATTAATAGCAGGCAATTCGGCAGTCAAAGCCTCGGTCGGCGCTTGGTTTTCAACCACACCAATGACCTTGGCCACGACAGAGTTGGCGCCTTCGGGTGCGACAATCTCAAAGTCCACATCGCTTAGGGATTTACCCATATGGACCGTCTGCCGCGCGGCGTCGGGCCAGTCGTAATGTGGGCATTCAACGGTGATCTTGCCCGCTTCGGCAACTTTCACGCCACGTGCATATACCACATCAATTGGCAACTCTTTCAAATCAGAGGTCAAAATCACATCTGCGCGGCGACCTGGCGCAATAGAGCCCAACTCGCGTTCTAACCCAAAGTGCGTGGCCGTGTTTATCGTCGCCATTTGCAGCGCGATCACCGGGTCGCAGCCGCAGTCGATGGCGTGCCTGACAACCCGGTTCATATGACCGTCGTTCACCAACGTGCCTGCCATGCAATCATCGGTGCAGAGGATGAAGTTGCGGGGGTCGAGGCCTTTCTCTGTCACTGCGGTAATTTGACTTTCAACATCATACCACGCCGATCCAAGCCGCATCATTGATTTCATACCGTTACGGACGCGGGCCAAAGCATCCGCCTCAGCAGTGCCTTCGTGATCATCGGCAGCGCCACCGGCAACATAAGCCGAAAACGGAATGCCCTTGTCAGGGGACGCATAGTGCCCGCCAACGGTCTTCCCTGCATTCATAGTCGCTGCCATCTCGGCCAACATCTGTGGGTCGCCGTTGATCACGCCGGGGAAGTTCATCATCTCGCCCAGCCCGATGATGCCCGGCCACGCCATCGCCGTGGCGACATCTTCGGCGCTAATCTCAAAGCCCGTCGTCTCCAAACCCGGCGCAGAGGGCGCGCAAGATGGCATCTGGGTGTAGATGTTGATCGGCTGCATCAGCGCCTCATCATGCATCATGCGGACCCCATCGAGGCCTAGCACATTCGCAATCTCATGCGGGTCAGTGAACATCGTCGTTGTGCCATGCGGGATGACGGCGGCGGCAAACTCTGCCGGGGTCAGCATCCCGCTTTCGATGTGCATGTGACCGTCGCAAAGGCCGGGGATCAGGTAACTGCCATCAGCCTCTACAACCTGAGTGTCGGGGCCAATGCAATGGGATGCATCAGGGCCAACATACGCAAACCGTCCGGTGGCGATGGCGACTTGCCAACCATCCAGAATTTCACGGGTTTGCACGTTCACCAGCTTGCCGCCTCGGATCACCAGATCAGCGGACGCGCGGCCACCTGCCACCGCAACAAGGTGCGGCGCGGTTTCGGCCCAAGATGCAAAGTCATGTTCCATGTCCAATGGTTTCACCGAAATGCCGCAGGTGCAAGAGGGCTTGGCGCAACGCAAAACCTTCCCCGCGGGGAAGACGTGTGTGGTATTTACGGCTTGGTAAGGCCCGAGGGTTTGTGTCCGGGGGCTATGGGTAGAACTGCGTTAAACAAACCCCTAATGCAGAGCACCGTCACGTTTCGTTAAGGTGTTGACGGTGTGTAAACATGCGTGGGGGCGCATGGGCTTCACGCACCCTACAGCTTGTCGATCTGCAGACGCTCTACATCCGGGTTCAGCTGCGCCACTTTCAGGTTCAGCATGGCCGCGACGGTGACCCATATCAGGTAGGGCATAAAGGCAAGCCCTGCCAACGTGTCGACCTGAAAATGCGTGATCGTGGCCCCGAGGACCGATAGCCAAAGACAGGCCATAATCGGCAGCGATGCCTTCAAGCCGCGCAAACCAAAGAAGACAGGCGTCCAAAGGGTGTTGAACGCGATTTGAAGCGCCCAGAACGCCAAGGGCAACGCCGCCCCTTCAAGGCCGGCCACGCGCGCACCGGCAAAGGAAATCAACAGATAGATTGACGTCCATGCCACGGGAAACAGCCAATTGGGCGGGACCCATGACGGCTTTTGCAACTTTTCGTACCATGCGCCGGGCGGAAACATTGCGCCTGTGGCCGCTGCCCCGAAAGTGGCAAAAAGGAATATAAAGAAGAACGTGAAATCCATGCAGCGACCCCTAACAGAGTTCTGACAAACATCCTAGGTTTGCGGACTGTCAGATCCAACCCGGCCCATCTCGCGTGCTTTGAGGTCTGCAAGTATGTCGAGCACGGCATGCGAGCGTTTGCTGTCAGGCACATGGCGTGCAGCCGCATCGACAAGAAAGCGCACCTCGTCCAGCGGCTTGGCGTAAATCACCGCAGAGCGTGGCATCACGACCGATCCTGCCGACCGCAAACCGGCCTGCATCAGCCAGCCAAGTTTCTGCGTCGTGCTGGTGCGGGCGCGCATCGAGATCGTGTCATGACCTTGCTTACGCACTTGCGTGCCGATGCCTGCATAAATCAACCGCGCGGCCCAAATCCCGGTGCGCGACGGCAAAGGCAGCACATTAATGCCTGCCTCAGACCGCAGATAAAGACGATTAGCCTCTGACAGCAGGCGTTTGACCATACCACGGACGGCTGTGTCCGGCAGCGGGTCGCGCGTGAAATTAAGCGGGTCGATGTCGGCGGCAGCCAGCCAATCCATTGGCAGATAAATCCGACCCATGCGGGCATCTTCGCCAACGTCGCGGGCGATATTCGTCAGCTGCATCGCGACCCCAAGGTCGCAGGCGCGCGCCAAGGCATCGGGGTCGCGGACACGCATCAACACACACATCATCGCACCCACAGCACTGGCAACACGGGCCGAATAGGCGCGCACACCTGACAGATCATCATAGCGCCGCTCGTCCGCATCCCATGCAAGGCCCTCTAGCAAGGCTTCCGGCAAGGCGCGGGGCATCTCAAATTCTTCAATAATGGCGGCAAACGCCCGGTCTTCGGGCGCGTTTCGGGGTTGCCCCGCGTAGGCCGCATCAAGGCGCTCTTGCAAGCGTAACACCGCCCCGGTTTTGTGGTCACCCTCGTCCACCTCGTCATCCGCCAACCGGCAGAAAGCATAAAGCGCCAGCGATGGGTCACGCACCGACGCCGGCAACAGCTTGGACGCCGCATGAAACGACAGAGAGCCGTGGCGGATCGCTTCGCGGCAATGCTCTAGGTCGGTGGGATCAATCATTCGGCTGCCATCTGGATATCATGCATTGCAGGAGCGTCGGGGACGAGTTTGCTAAGCACCTCGGCGCTGGAAACCACGCCCGGCAGACCTGCGCCGGGATGTGTGCCAGCCCCAACAAGGTAAAGGCCATTGGCCTCTTCGCTGACATTGTGGGGCCGGAAATAAGCCGATTGCAAAATCCGTGGCTCTAGCGAGAACCCGGATCCGAAGGGCGACAGATACCGGTCGCGGAAGTCTTCCGGGGTGAAGATAAGTTCGGTCGTCAGGTGATCACGGAAACCCGGAATCAATCCGTCAAGAACGTTTGCGACCTTGATCCGATACTCCTCTTTGACCGCATGCCAGTTGACCGGATTGTCATGGCCAAGGTGTGGCACAGGCGAAAGCGCATAGAAGGTGTCATCACCGGGCGGCGCAACTGTCGGGTCAGAGATTGCGGGGCGGTGCACATAAAGTGACATATCATCAGACAGCTTGCCCTTGATGAAAATGTCGCGCAACAGCCCCTCGTACCGGGGACCGGACATGATCGTGTGATGGCCGACGTCGCGCCACTTTGTGCGGGTGCCTTGGGTCCCAAAGTACCAGACGAAAAGGCCCATCGACCACCGCTTTTTGTTGACCTTTTGGGTGGTCCAGCGACGGCGCGGTGTATCTTTCAGCAGCGATTTGTACGTGTGACCAGCGTCGGCATTGCTGACAATCAAGGGCGCGTTAAGGGTTTCACCCTTAAAGGTTTCGATCCCCTTTGCGGCCCCGTCTGTCACAATGATCCTATCAACCTGCTCGCCCAGACGGATGGTGCCGCCCTGCGACCGCACAACCTTGGCCATCGCACTTGCCATCGCCTGCACACCGCCAACGGCATAGTGCACCCCGTATTCCTTTTCGAGGTGGCTGACCAATGCATACATCGAGGTCACGTTCATCGGATCCCCGCCAATGAAAAGCGGATGGAACGACAGCGCCATGCGCAGGCGGTGGTCTTTGACGCGGGCCTTGGCAAGCCCAAGGATAGAGCGGTCGGCGCGCAGGCGTGCAAACTCCGGCAGGACTTTGATGGTCGACCACGCCTTGTGCATGGGTTCGGCCACCATGCCCTCAAATCCCACAACATAGCGGCGGTGACTGTCCCGCAGAAAGCGGTGATAGCCTTTGACGTCCTTGGGCGACAGGCGCGCGACTTCTGCAGTCATGCGATCCGTATCGCCGCAAGCCGTGAACTTAGAGCCGTCGGGCCAGCGAATTTCGTAGAACGGATCAAGCGATTTCAGCTCAACGTCGTCGTGAAAGTTCCGGCCACAGGCCTGCCACAGCTTTTCATAAACTTGCGGGACCGTGACGATAGTTGGACCAAGATCAAACCGATGCCCGTCCTGGCTGATCGAAGAGCCACGACCACCAACCTTGTCCAGCTTATCAAGAACCGTGACCTGATAGCCTTTGGCCCCCAGCCGCATCGCCGCCGCAAGGCCGCCAAGGCCTGCACCAATGACAATCGCCTTTTGTGTGTCTGGAATCGCGATCTTCTGTGTAAACATAAACTGACACTACGGCGCGAAACTCTGCCATGCAATGATTTCTATTGTGATAAACCCATGTAGGACAGAACTTGCATTCTACACCCAATATGTCAGACTAAGTTGACACCTAAGGAATCCCCATGCCGCAAACGGTTTCCATATCCTTTTTCCGCTTTGACGGCTTTTTGGACCGGTATTGGGCCATGACGATGATGGCCTGGGCGCGCAGACCGTTGTCGCGGGTGCCGGGGATTGGGTTTTGGAAACTTTGCGGGTCAGGCAAAGGCGAAGGGTTTAACCCGACGATCTGGCCAGAAACATTCGCCATTCTGGCAACATGGCCAGACGCAGAAACCGCGCAGGCCCAAACGTCCGGCGCTGCCATCTTCACCAAATACCGGACCAAGGCCGCTGAAAGCTGGACCGTGTTTTTGACCCCGACAACCACGCGCGGCAACTGGTCAGGACAAGAACCGTTCGAGGCACAGCCGGAGGTCGAAGGCCCTCTTGCGGCCCTCACCCGCGCCACGATCAAGCCGGGTATTCTGTCGCGCTTTTGGGGGCAGGTTCCGGGGATCTCTGCGGTGATTGGCGCAGATGCAAACGTGGCTTTCAAGATCGGCATCGGTGAAGTGCCGATGCTGCAGCAGGTCACCTTTTCGGTCTGGCCGTCCAAGGCCGCGATGGATGGCTTTGCCCGCACCGGCGCACATGCCAAGGCGATCCGCGCGGTCCGGGACGAAGGCTGGTTCAAGGAAGAACTTTACGCCCGCTTTGTTGTTCAATCCGACAGCGGCACATGGGGCGGGACATCCCCCCTGACACGATTGGAAACCGCATGACACACGTATTCCCCTTCTCTGCCATTGTCGGGCAGGAAGAGATGAAGCAGGCGATGATCCTGACGGCGATCGACCCCTCTATCGGCGGCGTGCTGGTGTTCGGGGATCGCGGGACCGGCAAATCGACTGCGGTGCGGGCGTTGGCCGGGCTGTTGCCGCCGATCAGCGTCGTTGAAAACTGTCCGGTGAACAGCGCAGTGGCGGGCGAGGTTCCTGAATGGGCGGGGTTGAAGACCAAGAAAGTTGTCGAAGCACCGACACCTGTCATCGACCTTCCATTGGGCGCCACCGAAGATCGCGTGACCGGCGCTTTGGACATCGAAAAGGCGCTGGCCAAGGGCGAGAAAGCCTTTCAGCCGGGCCTGCTGGCAAAGGCCAATCGCGGGTATCTGTATATCGACGAGGTGAACCTGCTGGAAGATCACATCGTCGATCTTTTGCTCGACGTCGCCCAATCCGGTGAAAACGTCGTGGAACGCGAAGGTCTGTCGATCCGGCACCCTGCCCGCTTTGTCCTCGTCGGATCAGGTAACCCGGAAGAAGGAGAGTTGCGGCCGCAGCTGCTTGACCGGTTTGGCCTGTCCGTTGATGTGGCCAGCCCGAAAGACATCGACACACGGGTCGAGGTGATCAAACGCCGTGATGCATTCGAGAATGACAAGGCCGCCTTCATGCTGCGCTGGCAGGCCGAGGATGCGACGATCCGGGATCGGATCCTGACCGCACGCGAAGCGATGCGTGATCTGAAGACACCAAACAAGACGCTGATTGATGTGGCTGAACTATGCGTGGCCTTGGGCTCTGACGGGCTGCGCGGTGAATTGACGTTGCTGAAAGCAGCCCGCGCTTATGCGGCGTGGCGCGATGATACCGCCGTGGGCCGATCTCATGTGCGCGACGTGGCGGCGATGGCCCTGCGCCACCGTCTGCGCCGCGATCCACTGGATGAGGCAGGATCAGGCGCGCGCGTTGGTCGGATTGTCGAAGATGTCCTTGGATAGCTGGCAAAAGGCCACGCTTGCGCTGCAACTGCTGGCCGCTGATCCGGGACTGGGCGGGATTGTGGTTCGGGCGCGATCCGGCCCGGTGCGCGATACGTTTCTGGACGCGGTCAAATGCTTGCCGGGACCCATCAAAAAGATCCACCCGGCGATGACCGACGATGTCCTGTTTGGCGGCTTGGATCTGTCCGCGACTTTGGCACAAGGGGAATTGGTCGAAAAGCAGGGGCTTCTGGACGCGGCTGGCACGTTGATCCTGACAATGGGCGAACGATGCTCTGCTGGATTGGCGGCCCGTCTTGCAATGGTCATGGACCGCACGACAGACCACCGCCTGATCGTGCTGGATGAAGGCGCATCGCCTGACGAAATGGCCCCCGCCGGATTGACCGAACGGTGCGCGTTTCACGTCGATCTGACGGATGCCGGGCTATCCGATCTTGCAGAGATCGCCTTGGCCGACGGCGTTTCCGTAAACGCAGCACTACCCCAAAGCGCGTTGACAGAGGTGACAGAGATCGCAGCGCGCCTTGGTATCGACAGCCTGCGTGCACCGATGTTTGCAAGCCGCGCGGCCACCGGCCTCGCCGCTTTGGCAGGCAATACCGAGGTCACGGCCGCAGATATCGAAACAGCGTGTGTCCTCACGCTGACCCACCGGGCGACGCAAATGCCGCAAGAGGCGCCACCTCAGGAGGATCAGCCCGAAACACCGCCGGAGCAGCCACAGCAAGAGAACATAACCCTACCGGAAGAGCTGGTGCTGGATGCAATCCGCGCCTTACTGCCTGACGATCTGTTGGACCAGATCGCGGCACAAAAAGCACGCAGCGGCAAAGGCAATGGCAGCGGGGCTGTGCGCAAGGGCAACCGGCGTGGTCGCCCCCTGCCCGCGCGACAAGGCAAAATCGCGGACGGGGCGCGGATCGACCTGATTGGCACCCTGCGGGCGGCGGCCCCTTGGCAAACGATCCGGCGGCGCAGTACGGGCCGGGATGGCCTGCATATCCGGCAGGGTGATATCCACGTCAAACGCTTTGCGGAACGGACCGACCGCGTGCTGATCTTTGCGGTCGATGCCTCCGGCTCTGCCGCTTTGGCGCGTCTGGCCGAGGCGAAGGGCGCGATCGAGTTGCTTCTGGCCCAAGCCTATGCCCGCCGCGACCACGTCAGTCTGGTGTCCTTCCGGGGCCGCGAAGCAGAGCTGTTGCTGCCGCCCACCCGGTCGCTCGTGCAGACCAAGCGCCGTTTAGCCAGCTTGCCGGGCGGTGGTGGCACGCCTTTGGCTGCCGGTCTGAAAGAGGCCTTGGCGCAAGCGCTGCAGGCCAAACGCAAGGGGCTGACGCCAACGGTCGTGTTGCTGACCGATGGTCGGGCGAACATTGCGTTATCGGGGGATGCAGACCGTCAGGCAGCAACCCAAGATGCGATCCAGATGGCCCAGGTTTTGCGCGCGCAAGGCACCGACGCGCTGGTGATTGATACCGGCAACCGGCCCGAGGCTGCGTTGAAGACGCTGGCTGCGACCCTTGATGCGCCTTATCTGCCGCTCCCGCGGGCGGACGCCCAGCGCCTGTCGTCGGCTGTCGCATCAGCGCTTGACGGCTAAGCGATGCGCTGGCCGCAAGATGCGCATGACTGGCCACTGACGGCCCATTCCCGCAGTGTTCTGTGCCGCCCGCACCGCTGGCATATTCAAGAGGCGGGCACCGGGCCGACCATTCTGCTGATCCACGGTGCAGGGGGGGCAACGCAAAGCTTTCGCCATCTCTTTCCACTTTTGACACCGCAATTTCGCACTGTTGCTGTTGATCTACCCGGACAGGGGTTCACCCAACTGGGTGCTCGGCACCGCTGTGGGCTTGATAATATGGCCACTGATCTGCTGGCGCTATTGCGGCACGAAGGCATTTCTCCGGATTTGATCGTTGGACATTCTGCCGGTGCCGCGATTGCCCTGCGCCTGATCGAGCTGGGATTGCGCCCTGAAATGGGGATCGTCGGGATCAACGCAGCCTTGGGGAACTTCAAAGGCGTAGCCGGTTGGCTTTTCCCCGCGATGGCCAAAGTTCTGTCGGTGACACCGTTCTCGGCAGAACTGTTTTGTGCAACCGCCACCAAATCGAGTGTCGCAAAGCTGATCCAAGGTACAGGATCGACATTGGGGGCAGATGGGCAGGCTTTATACCTGCGATTGGCACAAGATCCCGGTCACGTTGGGGCAACACTGGCGATGATGGCACAATGGTCGCTGGACGCCCTGTTGACACGGTTGCCGCAGATCGAAACGCCCGTGTTGTTGATTATCGGAGATACAGACACGGCAGTACCTCCGCAGACCAGCGTCGATGCAGCAAAGCGCTTGCCCACCGCACAGGTCATACGCCTGCCCAAACTGGGTCATTTGGCTCATGAAGAAGACGCCACAACAATTGCAACGCTGATCGCAAACGCAATGGGCCGCCAAGGTTCCCCCTGACGGCCCACGCATGAAACGGTGTACGGCTATTATTCGCTAAGAGACGCGAGGTAGGCGTAGATATCGACAGCCTGCTGCTCTTCACGGACCTGATAAGACATCTTGCCGCGTGCGCGACGGTTTTCCAGTGCTTCGCGCAGATAGCCTGTTGGATCCTGAACGTAGGCAACAAAGGATTCTTCGGTCCAGACATTGCCTGCTTCGCCGAGCTCGACAATGTCATCGCCATAGCGGAACCCGTCGACAGACCCAATCTGGCGGCCTGGAACAGCATAAAGGTTCGGGCCGGTTTTTGCAGCACGTCCAGCCAGAACGTTGCCGTCCGCGTCGGCCACAACATGGCATGACACGCACTGGCGATTGAACTGTTCTTCACCAGCAGCAGCATCGCCGTTACCGGACGCCGCATGGCCGTCGGCAAAAGCAGGAGCAGCCAAAAGCGTCAGTGCAGCTGCGATATTCAAAGTCTTCATGATCGTTATCCTCTCGATCCAATTCATCTGTGGGATCACCACATCTCGGTAGAGATTAGCGTCTCAGTCCCTTTGGTCCACCCCTGTATACCAAAAATCTGCGTGATCGGCGGTTAGGCCACCGCATGGGCAATGGCGCATTGCTTCCACAACGCACTAAGGGCACGCACCAGATAGTCGATATCTGCGTCTGTATGCAGTGGCGACGGTGTAAAGCGCAGACGCTCTGTACCTTTGGGGACAGTAGGATAGTTGATCGGTTGGACATAAATCGCCCATTCCTGCATCAAATAGTCTGCAAGCATCCGTGTCTTCACCGGATCTTTAATCAAAACAGGCACGATATGACTGTCGTTAGCCATATGGGGAATCCCCTCGCGGTCCAGCGCAGCACGCAATCGCGCGACCTGCTGTTGCTGGCCTTTGCGTTCCACATCTGATGTCTTCAGGTGGGCGATCGATGTCCGTGCTGCAGCGGCGACAGCCGGTGGCAGGGCCGTCGTAAAGATAAATCCACTGGCAAAGCTGCGAATGAAATCGCACAGGGCGGCAGACCCGGTGATATAGCCACCAACAACGCCATAGGCTTTCCCCAAGGTGCCTTCGATCAGGGTAATGCGGTCTGCAACACCTTCCCGCTCGGATACGCCACCGCCGCGTGGGCCATACATGCCAACGGCATGGACCTCATCAAGATAAGTCATCGCACCATATTTTTCGGCCACATCGACAATCTCGCGGATCGGGGCGATGTCGCCATCCATGGAATAGACGCTTTCAAAGGCCACAATCTTGGGGGTGTTTGCAGGCAAAGCCGCCAGCTTGGCCTCTAGATCAGCGACGTCGTTGTGTTTCCAGATCACCTTTTGGGCGCGGCTGTGACGGATCCCCTCGATCATCGAGGCGTGGTTGCCCTCATCCGACAAGATCACGCACCCTTCCAGACGCGACCCAAGCGTCGACAAGGCAGCCCAATTGGACACGTACCCAGAGGTGAACAGCAACGCGCTTTCCTTGCCATGCAGATCGGCCAGCTCGCGTTCCAGCAACAGGTGATCGTGGTTCGTGCCACTGATGTTGCGTGTGCCACCTGCCCCGGTCCCTGTCCGGTTCACCGCCTCACACATCGCGTCCATCACCTTGGGGTGCTGGCCCATCCCAAGATAGTCGTTGGAACACCAGACGGTCACATCCCGCACGCCGTCATCGGCATGGTTCGCAGCCCTTGGAAACTTACCGCATTGTCGCTCCAGCTCGGCAAAATAGCGGTAGTTGCCGTCATCTTTCAGTTGGTTCAATTGGGCGTTGAAAAGAGCATCAAAATCCATGTCTTAAGTCTTTCTTCCTGGGTTTTGGGTCTGCGGCGCGGGCAACATCCAACGCCAAAGTTTCGCGTCTGGCAGCGGAACCACCATCAGCCAGTGTTCAAGAAGGGCCAGTGCCGTGAGGGCGGTCAGCAAGGCAAACCCAACAGCGCGGGCGTCCGATTGGGCAAACCACAGGTTCTGGGCGCAGGCCGCCAGCAAAGCCGTCAGCACAGTGATCGCAATCGGGAAGGCCACGGTAATCGGTCCGCGGGTGAAATAGCTCTTCAGGTGTTCCAACTTGGCGGGCACAAACTCTGTGTTGATACGCGGAACACCGTAATACAGGTTCAGCTTGGCGCAGATTCTGGCCAGAAACAGGATCATGAAAGTCGACAGGGCCATCCGGTTCTCAGCCCCCTGCGAGGCAACGGCAAGGCCAAACAAGCCCAAAACCAAAAGAAATTCGTGATAGGCGAGGGCAGCAAAGGCGCGCATAAAACGGGCTTGGCCCGCCTGACCGGGAAGGGCTGCATCACGCATCGGGCCGGTGATCGCGCCTGCCAAAAAGGCCAGTTCGATCCACCCCCATATCGCCAGTGCGCCCAAAAAACCCTGATAGACACCCGCAACAGACGCGGTCTGCAACGAGCCTGCAACCATCGCCACGCCAATCACCAGAAACGGTAGCCCAGCCAAGACCAGCATCCTATGGCCTCCTGCCCGATCCGCGCGGCGCACGGCAAGCAAGATCACCCCGGTGGAAAACCACCAGACGAACAAGGCAAACAGGGCTGCGATCCAAGGGGCTGTCATAAGGCTTCTTTGTTTCTTTCACTATCCTGGGGGGCGCCGAAGGCGGGGGGCAAAGCCCCCAAAAAGGGGTGGGAGGGTGGGCCCTCCCGCCCATCATCAATAGGCAGGTTCCAGTCTGGGGCTGTCAGGCACCTCATTGTGCACCACTGGGATCGTCAGCAAAGACAGGAATGCCATACCCGCGCGGGCAGAGCCGATCATGCGCTTCACCCAGCCAGCAACCCCACCTTGCTTACGGCCATCGGCAATCTGCACATTGGCGTCCTGCATCTTATTCAACTGCGGAATCCAGCGGGGATGGTCGATATCCAACACCATTGGAAACACCTGACGGGTGATCTCGGATGTCTTGCGGAACACCTCCTGACCATACCACGCAGGATCAACGCCCAGCGCTTCGTGGAAAGCAGGCCGCTGGTGATCGCGCACCCACATCGTAGAATACACAGCCGTCAGGAAGAACTTGATCCACAGCTTGTTCATCCGTGTCTCGGTCAAATCCGGGTCTGTTTTCAGCAGCAAAGCAAAGGCCTCGCCATGGGAAAACTCATCGTTGCACCACTCGCGGAACCACTTGAAAATCGGATGGAACCGCTTGTCGGGGTTCGCTTCCAAATGGCGGAAGATCGTGATGTAGCGGGCATAGCCGATCTTTTCGGACAGATAGGTGGCGTAATAGATAAACTTTGGCCGGAAATACGTGTACTTTTTGGCCTGCGTCAGAAACCCAAGGTTCACGGCAATGCCGGCCTCGCGCAGCGCATCATTGATGAACCCTGCGTGGCGGGCCTCATCGCGGGCCATCAGCTGGAACAGCTCTGTGATGTCCTTGTTCGACCCACGCCGCTTCATTTCCTTGTACAGAACGCAACCAGAGAATTCGGCGGTACAGCTTGAGATCAGGAAATCGATAAACTCCGCCTTCAGGCGTGGCTCCATCCCATCCCAATCGACCTCGTCCCAGTCTTCGTTCTTCTTGAAATGGCCCTTGTTCGGGTCGGCTTTCATACCCGCGATCAGTTTATCCCACTCTGCGCGGACAGGCTCAACGTTGATGGCGTCCATCTCGTCAAAATCGGTGGTGTAAAACCGCGGGGTCAGCAGCGTGTTGGACATTGCCACCTGCGTGGCTTCTTCGTTGGTCAACGGCGGCAGCGCCTCTTGGGCGGCGATGGCTTCTTCTGCCGTGGTGGCTTCGGATGAGTGGATATTCATGACATCACCTCTTCACTGAAGGAAAATTCGCATAGTTCCATGAACTCAAAATCACCCGTTGCGCGGGTCCAAAGCTGTTCCAGCTTGGATGCCCGGGTGATGACTGCGGTGCGATCTTCTTCGACCATTTCACCAAAGGCCGCCATAATCTCAGGCCCTTGGACCTGAACGGTATCACCCGGATTGACGACGGCACCGTTGGTGAATTTCACGTGCGCAGACAGCTCTTCGAAACGATGCGAGATCGTCACGACACAAGGCGCTGTTTCGCGTGTCCTTGTCAGTAGTCCCATGTGGTTCCCTTTCACATTTCAGGGCGGATGATGGCTAATCAGCCGCCAGTTCAGGTTCAGTTCAGTAGTTGTTCAAAAGCAGCGACATTGTCTTTGCCGTAGCCGATCAAATCGATGCTCATCTTCGTATTGGGGTCGATAATGGCGATGTTGCCATTCTCGCGGCGGGCCACCGTAATAGGGCCAGATGTGTCGACGCCGAACACCCGACGTTCGCGGTCAATGACCCGACCAATCACGCCGATAAAACCCGCTTTTTCGTCTGCCGTACTGGCAATGACCATGCCATTTTCGTCCCGGACCTGATACTTGCCGGTCCGGTCGCCTGTCAGGGTCACGTTGCGGCTGTCCACAACAGCCGACACCTCCAGCACCCCAACCTGCGGCACGTCCGCCCATTGGGCATAGGCCACAAGACCTAGGCTGCCGATCATCAAGGCGAACATGCCCTGCACAAGAATCTTCGGGACCATTTCCTTGTCCCGGTGACGCATTTGTCTTTCTAGTTGGGACATTGATCTACTCCGCTGCGACGGCATTGCCGTCTGTCGATTGGACCCGCGTGACCTGCGGCTGGCTGATCCGCGTCTCAGCGGCCTCTGCAAAAATAGCCGCGATGTCTGCTGCATCCTTGATGCACCGCAATGCAGGTTGCGTCCGGGTGATGCGCCATGGGCGCACATGCGGCCATGTCATCATGTAGGACAGCTTCGTGTCGCCAATCAGTTCAAACGCCAAGGTGCCATGCCCGCTTGGCTTTGCATCCAGTTTTGCGGTGCCTATCCATGTGTAAGGCAAGTTCAGCGTCATCGTCAGTGCGGCACCAATCCGCATCGCCACCCGCTTGTTCGTCAGGGTGTAGACGGTGGACCGTGCCTGCACATAGGCGATCCCATAGATGATCCCACAGGCGATGAGGCCTGCCAGAACAAAGGGAATGCCGTGGGCCATCGACTGGGTCAGCGGGTAGTCCGCCGTCGAAACACCGATCCGCCACACCGTCAGCAAGACGAAATAGCCGGCCACCCACCGCAGGCCCAAGGCCTCGCGGGCCAGTGCCTTTGGATCGGGCGCACCTTGCCACAGAATGTGTTCATCCTCTGGCAATTGTTCCGGCAAGCCGCGAATGGGCTCGAAGTTAAAGTCGTCGTGGTGTGTCATGGCAGCGCTCCCTCTGCGTCATGTGTCGAAAGGGGCCGGTTGGCTGAACCGGCCCCCAAATCGGTTCTTAGTGCTTGGGGTTGGCGTACATCGCACCGCCACCGAACCAAGCCATGACTTTTTCTTCTTCCAGCAAAGTCACTTCTGCTGGTTTCTTGGTCTGCGGGATGCCTTCCCACAGATGCGCATGCAGTGATTTGACGTAGACATGGTCTGCTTTGATGCGCGCCATGTTCATCGGGATCAGACGGATCTTGCCGCTGCCCTCTGGGTTCAGATCAACCTGCAGATAACGGATCATGTTTTCCGGCACATCGACCCACATATCGTTGATCCGGCCAATGATCTCACCGTCGCCGCCCATCACAGGCAACCCACGCGGGTCACGCCCGGCAGAGACGTTAAAGTCGTCGCGGCTGGCCATCGGCACGATCTTCACATGACCGTGGGCATCCAGCTCAGGCACATCGCGGCGCGGTGCCCAGCTTGCAGGACCAACGCCATCAACCATCGCGTCCCCTGTTGGGACGTAAGGCGACCCGGCAGAATCGGACGTCTGCGCCATCGCCAAATCCTGACGATCCACATTCTGCCCAGATGGCACAGTGATAGACCCACGCCCATCGCGCAGTTCAAACGTCTTGTCCTTCGGCGTTGGCAACACACCAGGGCCAGACGACGGGGACCCGTCATCGTCAACCAGTGGATAGCCTTCACGCATATTCTCGGTCTGCAGGTAGATGATCAAACCCGCAAAGAAGATCCAGAACATCCAGATCGCAGCGCTCGCCAGATCAAAGTCCCCAAAAAATGTTTCACCAACCATGGTTGATTCCTTTCGGTGGTTAGGTCGGAAAATCTGCAAGGCCCGG
>CALILP010000222.1 GCA_938016515.1 uncultured Paracoccaceae bacterium | reverse complement strand
CCTTATGATCTGACCAAGGGTCGGATTAATTACCGCTTCAAGTGACGCTTTCGCGACCGCGTCTTGTGCTGGGTTCGGCCTCGCCGAGACGGCTTGAGATTTTGGCCGGGATGGGCGTGGTGCCGGATGATGTGCGCCCCGCTGACATCGACGAAACGCCGAAACCCGGCGAAGTGCCGCGCGCTTATTGTCGCCGTGTGACGGCTGAAAAGTCCCAGGCGGTGCCCCGTTCCGACGATGAGATTGTTTTGACCGCAGACACCACGGTGGCTGTCGGGCGTCGCATTTTCGGCAAACCGGAAGATCGGGACGAGGCGTTTGCGTTTCTTCGGTTTTTGTCCGGACGGCGCCATCGCGTGATCACCGCTGTCGCCGTTGTCGGTGAACGTCTTTGGCAGCGCGACATCATGACAATGGTACGAATGGCGCGGCTGAGTGACGGCGAGATTAACGCTTATCTGGAGACCGGCGACTGGGAAGGCAAGGCCGGTGCCTATGCCATCCAGGGGCCGGCCGCGGTGTTCATTCCGTGGATTTCCGGGTCTTACACGGCCGTGATGGGGTTGCCGGTGTTCGAAACCGCGCGGCTTTTGAATTCTGCGGGCTATCCGGTGATGGAGGGCGCGTGAAGGGATCTCAGGTTCTTTTTGATCGGGTGGCCGGGCGCGGTGCTGCGGCGCGGATCGTGGACGGGCAACTGGACGATCTGTTGATCGATCCGCCCGAGGATCGCATCCGACCCGGTGCCATTTATCGCGCCAAGGCTGGGCGTCCGATGAAGGGGCAGGGCGGCATGATCCTTGAGACGCCCGACGGGCCGTTGTTTCTGCGTCAGTCGAAGGGGATTGCCCAGGGCGAAACGGTGTTTGTCCAGACCACAACATATGCTGAACCCGGTAAGGCGGCGCCTGCAGCGTTGAAATTACTGTTAAAAAGCCGGTTCTGTTTAATAACGCCCGGGGCAAGTGGGCGGAACCTGTCAAAAGCCATTCGTGACGAAGAACGCCGGGTCGAGTTGCAAGAGATCATCCACGGGATTGATCTGCCCGAGGGCGCAGGCCTTGTGGTGCGCACAGCCGCAGAAGAGGCCGACGACGACGAAGTCGCCGCCGATCTGTTGGCTTTGGCCGATTTGGCAGGTGCCTTGATGTCAGAACCCCGCGAGGGACCTCCGGAAAAGTTATTCGAGGGGCCCACGGCCAGTGAGATGGCCTTGCGAGACTGGCCACGCCCGGATGCCTTTGAGGACGCGCCGGGGTGTTTTTCCGCGGCTGGTGTGGATGAGATGATCGATGATGTGCGTCAGCCCGAAGTGCGGTTTTCCGACGGCTCGATCTATGTGGAAGCAACGCGGGCCTTGGTGGCGGTCGATGTGAATACAGGCGGCAACACGAATGCGGCGGCCGGGCTGTCTGCGAACATTGCGGCCTTGCGCGCTTTGCCCCGGGCCTTGCGATTGCGTGGTTTGGGCGGGCAGATTGTGATGGATATGGCGCCGATGGCAAAACGCGACCGCAGCCGCGTAGAAGACGCCGCGAAGGCCGCATTTCGCGTGGATGGGATCGAAACCAGTTTTGTGGGTTGGACCCCCCTTGGACATATGGAATTCTTAAGAAAACGCGAACGTCTACCCCTTGAAGAGGCCCTGAGATGAGCTGCCCTGTCTGCAAGAAACCGACCGAAAAATCCTATCGCCCGTTTTGTTCAAAGCGGTGTGCGGATGTTGATCTGGGACGTTGGTTCAATGGCAGTTATGCGGTTCCGGTGGTCGACGAAGTGCTGGGCGAGGAAGAGCCGGGCGAGGGGGCGCGTGGCCCCGATACCTGGCATTGATTTTTTGGCGTTTCGCCTCTGGACAGCCATGGGCCGGGACACTAGAACACACCGACCCGAGCGAGGCCTTTGCCCGCTCTCCCGTGCCCGGGGAGCTCAGGGGTAGAGCAGTGGATTGAAAATCCTCGTGTCGGTGGTTCGATTCCGCCCCCGGGCACCACTATCAGCTTCCTTTAGTCGGTTTGCGATGCACGCTATGCCCGGCTTTCGTGTGCGACCCTCTGGCGTCTGGCTGTGAAATCTCGGTCAACGCGGTCCATTTGGCGCGACACAAACCAAAGATCCGCCCTTACAAAATCTCTCCTCTTGCCACGCCTGCTGCCACCTCTGCGATGTCAGCGGCAGATAGGTTATAGTCGCGCGCCGCCGTTTCGGCCGAGATGTACCCGCGTGCCAAGTCACGTTTCACAAGGTCTTTGGGACGCTCTGCCGCGTTGCCGTAGCCCGCACCGGCGGGGAAGGCCATCAAGACCTTGCGGCCATGGGCCACGAACTGCTTGCCTTTGCCGTTCATTGGAGCGCCGTCGTCCTGCACAATTGTCGTTGGTGCACCGGCCGCACCACCCCGGCGTCCACGGGCCGGATGATCAACCCGATCGAACATCGCCTGGATATCAAACTCGTGGCCTTCCTGCGCCCCGACTTCCATATACTGCCCAAGGCCGCCACGGGTCTTACCAGCGCCACCGCTGTCCGGTCGCAGCTCTTTGCGCCAGATGATGACGGGGCCTGCGTGTTCAGTTGCCTCGATCGGCATGGTCATGACCCCGGAGGGAAAAGCCGTGGCGTTCAAACCGTCATGGGCAGGCCGCGCGCCCGAACCACCGGAATTGAAGGTCAGAACCTCTGATCTGCGGGCATCAGCGGGGGCAGGGGCATCGGTGCGGGGCCGCAGGCTGACCTGAAAATTGCACAGACAGCCGGCCCCTTCAGCAGGTACTAGACCCGGTACAATCTTGTCGAAGGCATCAAACACCGCGTCTGGCACAAAGTGACCAACAATATGACGCAAGGCCACTGGTGCTGGATGCAACGCATTGACGATCGTGTTTTCGGGGGCTGTGACCTCAAAAGGTGCGAGGGACGCGGCATTATTGGGGATTTCAGGGGCGATCGCCACTTTCAACGCATAACAGGCATAGGCCTTGGTGTAGACCAGCGGGCAGTTGATCCCCTTTTTGTCAACGCCAGATGTCCCTGTGAAATCGGTCACGATCCGGTCGCCTGCAACGCTGACCTTGACCTTCAACGTGATGGGGCTGTCAAAGCCGTCCATTGTCATCTCGCCTGTCGCCGACTGCTGAGGCAAGGCCGCGATACGTTCAAGCGTGGCGCGGCGTGAATTGTCGAGGATGAAACCCGCGATGCCGTTCAGGTTTTCAAGGCCAAATTCCTCCATCATGTCGATCAGGCGGCGATGGCCAATATCGTTGCAGGTGGTCAGCGCGTAGATATCCCCGATCAGTTGGTCTGGCTCGCGGACGTTGCCGCGAATAATCCTGACAAGGGTTTCGTCGACAGTGCCCTTGTGCGCGAATTTCATGATGGGGATGTAAAGACCCTCTTCATAAACGCTGTGCGCATCTGCCCCAAAACCACGCCCGCCGATGTCCACGATATGGGCGGTGCAGGCAAAAAACCCAACCAGCAGGTCGTTGTGGAAAGAAGGCGTGACCATCGTGATGTCATGCAGGTGGCCGGTCCCTTCCCAAGGATCATTGGTGATGTAGACGTCGCCTGCCGCGATGTTTTGGCGCCCGATGCGCCGGATAAAGTGAGCCACAGCATCTGCCATCGCGTTGACGTGGCCAGGTGTCCCGGTCACCGCCTGGGCCAGCATCTGGCCCTGCGTGTCATAGACGCCAGCAGAAAGGTCACCGGCCTCGCGGACAGACGTGGAAAAGGCGGTGCGGACCAAAGCCTGCGCCTGTTCTTCCACCACAGAGATCAAGCGGTTCCACATGACCTGATACGCGACGGTGCTGTGGTCTTTGGTCATTTGGGTGCGTCCTTTAGGGTGATGTCGATACAGCCGTCCGGCTGACGGATGGCAGTCCTGCTTGACGGGACAATAATGGTGGTTTCCGTTTCGGTGATCGCAACAGGGCCCGATGCCTGATGCCCAGCTGCCATCTGATCGCGTTGAACGATACCCGCGTCCACATATGCACCCATTGCTGCGTCAAACAGCTGGCGCGTGCCGTCAGTGTCAGCGGGCCCTGTGGCATCGGTCTGCACGACTGGTGCGACAGTCTCTGGTGGGGTGGTGGCGTTCACGGACCAAACTGTGATCTCGATGTCCATTCCTGTCACCGCGCGCCCAAACAACTTGGTGTAGTCTTCAACAAAGCGGGCCTCAAAGGTTGACGCATCCGGTGCCATGGCTTGATCTTGGGTCAAGGTGATCGGAATTTCCCACCCTTGGCCGGTGTAGCGCATGTAGACTTTGAACTCTGACAAAATCGGGCTTTTGGCATCGCAGGTCCGCACAAATCCTGTGGCCTCGGACTGCAGATCGGCCAGTAATGCTTTGATTTTTTCGCCGTCGAAGTCCGACAGTTTCATATACACGGACCGGTTCGCCTCGAACGAGAACGGGGCGCGCAAAAAGCCGATTGCCGATCCGACACCTGCGCCGGGTGGGACCAACAAGCGCTGAACCCCCAACTTTTCACACAAGCGACCGGCGTGAAGTGGGGCCGCACCGCCAAAGGCGATCATCGTATAATCCGACAGGTCTTCGCCGTTTTCGACAGCATGGACGCGGGCCGCATTGGCCATGTTTTCGTCCACGACTTCGGCCACGCCAAACGCGGCCTCAGCGGGGTCCATGTCAAGCGTGCCGCCGATATGGGTCTGCAAGGCTGACCGCGATGCGTCTGGATACAACGGGATCGATCCACCGGCAAAATTTTCAGGATCCAGCTTGCCCAGCACCAGATCAGCGTCCGTTACGGCAGGGCGCATGCCATCGCGACCGTAGCACGCAGGACCGGGTTCAGAGCCCGCACTTTCAGGCCCGACCCGGATTTGACGCATCGTATCGACATGCGCCAGTGACCCGCCGCCGGCCCCGATTTCGACCATATCAATCACAGGGATCGAAATAGGCATGCCGGACCCTTTCTTGAACCGATAGGTGCGCGCGACTTCGAACACCCGGCTTGTCTTGGGGGTCTGGTTCTTGATCAGGCAAATCTTGGCAGTGGTTCCGCCCATGTCGAACGACAGGACTTTGTTCAGATCATAGCGGGCGGCGATGTGAGCTGCGAAAACGGCACCACCTGCCGGACCGGATTCAACCAACCGAACCGGGAACTCTGCGGCGTTCTGAAGTGAGATGATCCCCCCGCCGGAATGCATCAGAAAAATGCGACATTCGACACCTTCGCTGTACAAACGATCTTCCAGCCGACCCAGATAGGACGCCATCAGCGGTTTGATATAGGCGTTGGCAACAACGGTATTGAACCGCTCGTATTCGCGCATTTGCGGGCTGACTTCAGACGAGATAGATACCGCCACATCGGGCAGTTTCTTTGCCAGCACGTCGCGGATCAGCGTTTCGTGGGCAGGGTTCAGGTAGGAATGGATCAGACCTACGGCCACGCTTTCAAAGCCGCCTTGTGCAATCTGATCGACAACCGCTTCGACTTCAGCGCGGTTGATATCCACCAGAACTTTGCCGTTGGCATCCACGCGTTCGGCGACGGTAAACCGCATCTGACGGGGCAAAAGGGGCTCTGGCAAATTGAGGTTTAGATCGTATTGCTCGAACCGGCTTTCGGTGCGCATCTCGATCACATCACGAAAACCTTCGGTTGTAATCAGGGCGGTCTTAGCGCCGCGCCGTTCAATCAGGGCGTTGGTGGCAAGCGTGGTCCCGTGGATGATTTGATCGATCTGAGACGGTGATACCTTCGCCTTGGCACACACCTGATGCATTCCGTCAATGATCGCATCCTCGGGTGCAGCATAAGTCGTCAGGACTTTTGTGGAAAAGACACGGCCGCCTTTTTCAAGCACAACATCTGTGAATGTCCCCCCGATATCCACGCCAAGCCGGACGGATTGTGATGTCATGACGGCCCCTCAAGTCATTGCAAGATACGCAATGCCCACTTGGTCAGACTTCGCGCGTCAGATCAAATTGATTAAACTTCTTGCGGCGATCAATTTTCGTTATGCTGTCTGCTGATCATGTGTGGTCTGCATGGCCTCTGCGGCAAGCATTGCTGCTTTGCCCACAAAGAGCGGGGCGCGGTTCTTTGGGTAGCGGGCGTAGAATGACAGTGGATCGGGCAGCCAATCTGACTGGATCCTGCAGAGGTTTGACGCCTTGATTTCATGCGCAACCAGCCTTTGAGGCAACAACGCGACCCCGAGGCTTTCCAGCACCATCGGCACGCAGGCCGAAAGCGCGCTGGAGTGGACAATGCGGTCTTGGCTAAAGCCCCGGTCTTTGGCCAGCTTGTGAAGCGCGTGACCGGCTTGTGTGTGTTTCGCATGGGTTAAGATTGTGTGTGCAAACAGCGCAGACACCGGTGGCGCGGTCCCAACCTGTGCTGCAATATGTGGGCTTGCCACCCAGCAATACGGTTCATGCCCAAGTGGGTGACTGGCGTAACCTGTATTTTTGAATGGGCCCGTCTGCAGCGCAAGGTCGATTTGCCCCTCGTTCATGCGGGCCTCGATCGTGGAGGACAGGGTTACCTCAAGCTGAATGCGCAATTGGGGGTAAGCGTCCTTCAGCAAGCGCAAGAAAGTCTGCAGCCACGTACAAGCCACAAGTTCTGTGACCCCAAGGCGCAGCCGCTCGTCGATCAAGTCTTGTCGGCCAGCTTCTTGGATCATCGCCTCACCGGCCCACAAGACGTTGCGCGCCATTGCAAGAAGCGTTTCGCCTTTGCTCGTAAGACGCACAGACCCCGCGTCACGGATCAACAAGCTTGTGCCCAAGGCAGACTCGAGTGCTGCAATCCGCGCTGAGATGTTGGGCTGGGTCGTGCCCAAGGCGGATGCTGCCGCGCGAAACGTTCCAGTATCAACGACAAAAGCGAATGCTTCGAGTTGCTTGAGGGTTAATTTGCTTTTGATCAATTCCTGAAATGCGATAACTAATCGTGATTGTTTGCACCTCTGTCTTAGTCCGCAGGCAAGGCCCCTTGAAAGCTAAAACTGCATTCCCATGACGTTTCCGGCCATTTGCTGCTTGCAACGGAACGAAAGCTTAGGTGCTTGCACACCGCTGCGCCACACAGACAAAAAGGCCCTGTGCATCTGTACAGGGCCTTTTCGTTTGTCAGGTTGTAGGGCGGTGGTGTTCAGACCAGTTCCGCATCCGTCATGATTTCCACAATTGCGGGGCCATCCACGGCCAGCGCCTTTGTGATGGCATCTGCGATGTCTTCTGTCTTCACGACCTTCTGGCCATGCGCGCCGCAAAGTTTGGCGAAAGCTGCAAACGACGGGTTGTGCAAATCGGTTTCCCAGACCGGCCATTCGCCTGAACGTTGTTCCTTCGAGATTTTCCCAAGCTCGCCGTTGTGCAGCAGGATGTGGGTTATATCCATGCCGTACTTCACAGCCGTTGTCAGATCCATCGGGTACTGCCCAAAGCCACCATCGCCCGAGATAGAGATGACCTTGCGGCCTTTCAGTTCCGGGATGTCCTGCGTTGCGGCCCACGCCCCGATGCCCGCAGGAAAGCCGTAGCCGATAGACCCGAGATAGCCTGACATGATGACACGTTGGTTGCCCTTCGTCTCAAGGTAGCGCCCGAAGGAATAGGTGTTGTTGCCCACATCAACTGCGAAGATCGCGTCGTCGGGAACGATCTTGCCAAGCGCGTCGAAGATCGCGAAGGAATGGATACCCCCGGTTTTTTCCTCGGCCAAGCGGCGGTGCTTTTCGTCGCGCCAGATCGCCCAGCGGTCGGCGACTTCGGGGATTTGATCGACAGCATCCGGGTTGGGTTTGATTTGGTCGGCCGCAGCGTCACAGAAGGCACCGATCTCGCCCCAGACAGGGACTTTGACGGGGTGGAATTTGCCCAACTGCATGCGGTCGTAATCGACCTGAATGATGTTCTCTTTGAGCACGATGCCCGTGTGGTTGGAGAAGCTGGCACCGAAGGCCACAAGCACATCGGCTTCGTTCATGAACCAACTGGCGATGGGCGTGCCGGACCGACCAAGTACACCGCCGCCAAGCGGGTGATCGTCGGGGACAAGACCTTTGGCCTTGAAGGTGGTCACGACTGGCGCACCGATCTTTTCGGCCAAGGCGATGATCTGGTCGCGGGCACCATACGCGCCGTGGCCGACGACGAACATCGGGCGCTTCGCGCTGTTCAGCAATGTGACGGCCGCGTCGATGTCGTCTTGCGCAGGTGTCACACGCGTGCCGCCCATGCGTCCGGTGGGCGCGCCTGCCGGTTTCTCGGACGGGACGGTTTGCACGTCGTCCGGGAAGATCAGATGCGCCACGTTTTGTTCGACAATCGCATTTTTGCAAGCCAAAGACATCAGTTCGGCGTGATTGGAACTATTCAGTACGGTTTGTGAAAATGTCGAAACCGCGTCAAAGGCCGACGACAGGTCGATGTCCTGAAATGCGCCTGGGCCAAACACCTGCGTTTGCACCTGACCGGTGAGGGCCAACACCGGCGCGCGGTCGACTTTCGCGTCCCACATACCGGTGAGCAGGTTGGTGGCACCAGGGCCCGCGATGGTTAAGCATGCAGCCGGTTGACCGGTGAGTTTGCCGTAAGCCGAAGCCGCAAAGGCAGCGACGCCCTCGTGCCGGATGCCATAGTATTTAAGGTTCTTGTCGTTCACCTGCCGCCGGATCGCGTCAGCAAGACCAAGGTTAGAGTGGCCGACCATGCCAAACACGGTCTGCACGCCCCAGTTCGTCATCGTCTCGACCATCACATCGGTGACGGTCCGCTCGTGCGGTGGTTCGGCCTTTAGCCCTACGAAAATCTCACCATCGCGGACCTCAAGCGGGTACATCTCTTGGCCCGTGTCCTCGTGCCCGCCCGGTGGTTTGCCGGTCAGCGGGTCAAAGTCCCAGCCGTGCCACGGGCAGCGGATCCAGCATTTGTCGTCGACGCCCTTTTCGATCGACCCTTCGCCAAGCGGCCCTTTCTGGTGTGGGCAGTGGTTATTCATCGCCGCCCATTGGCCGTCGAAGTGTACGAGGCAGATGGAGGTGGTGCGGGCGGTGACCGTTTTCACGCGGCCTTCGGGCAGGTCAGCGACGTGGCCTACAGAGATCCAGTCAAGGGTGTCAGTGCTCATGTGTGGTCGTCCTCTTGTGGGGCAGGCGTGATGAAATCGATGAATTTTTGCAGGTAGGTGAGGATCAGGAAGACGCCTGTTCCCCAGATCAGCAGCTCAAAGGGTGCAAAGGGTGTGCCGCGCAGCCAGCGACCCAGAAGGCCACCGCCGGGCCGAAGTTCTGCGACACCAAAAAGGCCCGCGCGCGGCCAAAGGTCCAGAAACCAGAACCGCGACAGATATAGCATGATGGCCCCGATCAGGAGCATCAGCAGCAGGAGGATGACACGTTTCATTCGTCGATCAATTCCATCGTTTTAGGGTCCATGCGCAGCACAAGTATATCGCCACGGCGTTCAAGGTCGCCTTCCAGTGTGATGAACTGGCCGACGTAGTCATAGGCCTCTGGCGGCAGGCGTGTGCCATCTGGTCCTGTGATCAGCATAAAGTCAGATCCGGCGACGGACTGTGTCGAAACGTACACTGGCGGCACATCTCCGATCAGGCAAAGATTGGCGCAGGCCTTGTGCGCGAGGCCTCGGCCCGGCCGCATCGCCCCGTTCAGGCATTTGCCGTCGCAGATTTCGCCCGCTATTTTCCAGCGCCCCAGTTGTTCGGTTTCCATCTCTGGCGGCGTCCCTTCGACCGCCGACAACCCGTTGCCGCCGCCCCGCAGTTGCAGCATGTCGATGGTCCCGCGTTGAAGGACGACCCCAGAGACCGTGGCGAGTTGCCCGTCGAGGCCCATCGCTCGCATGTCTACCCCCGATTTACCTGCCGAGGTCAGCATCAGCGTTTTGCCGGGTTTGATCAGGTCGTTGCCTTCGGTCACGCGCAAAAGCGGGTAGGGGGTGAGTTCGATCACCCCGGTGACGGTCTGGCGCCCGTAGTCAAAGCGGAAGCCGGATTCCGGGGGGGCGTCTTGGGTGCTGCCAATCAACAGACCGGTGAAAAGGAAGACGGCAATGATGGTAGCCGAGGCCAGTAAAAGGAACTTGCGCAAGGGGCCGGGCACCGGAAGGTAGCCCACGAAGTAGGGGGTGTCTTTGTCGCTCATGCGGGCACCTTTGGGATTGGGACAGGCTCGACGTATGTGCCGGGCGCGTTGGCGTCACGGTGGACTTGAATGCGGGTGCCATTCAGGCGGAGGTTGTAGGTGGGCACCATCTCGGTGAACGGCGGCGGCGAGCGTCCGTTGGTGACGTCATATTGAAAGCCATGCCACGGGCAGGTGACAAGGCAATCGAGGACGCGGCCTTCGCCCAAAGGCCCGTTCTGGTGGGCGCAGGCGTTAGAGATGGCGCTGAGTTTGCCTTGCTGGTTGAAGACAGCGACCCGTTCTCCGTTTGGCAGGATCTTGATCTTGGCAAAGCCTTCGCGGATGTCGGCTGCATCACAGACCGCAATCCAGCCGTCGATGTCAGTGCCGCGTTTGTCACCACCCTTTCGTTGTTGCCATCCGGCGTAGGCGTGCAGGCCTGCAACGGTCAGGCCGCCGCCGATAAAGATCACGGTGAACGTGTGGTTTTGCTGGTCCTGCATGATCCCGAAGGCGACATGGGCTACCACGGCCACATAGGCGAAATAGATCAGGCTGTGCATCCGTTTCCAGACCGGGGGTGTCAGGAACTTCATCCAGAAGTCGTGGCTGGTGGCCGATAGGATCAGCAGGCAGATTAGGGCGAAGATGCCGAAAATCTCGAACGGGAAACCCGCCAGCTGGCCGTAGCTGGTGTTGGCGAACAGCAAGGCCTCGTATTTGTCGGAACTGGCGAAAGCGAAGTACCAATTGAGGATATAGCTGGCATGGGTGATCGCCACAAAGGTTGTCATCACGCCAAAGTGGCGGCGATTATACAGCAGCGGCAGAAACCGTTTGTCGATCCGCGCAAGCGGCCCGATGCACAGGATCACCGTCAGCATCACAAAGGCGCAGGCCCCGAAGGCGCGCGCGTTGTGGACTTGCGGATTGATCGGAAATTCGTGGCTGAGCAGGCCGGGACTGACATGCAGGAATACCCACAGGAAGGCCACGACACCCGCAAGCATAATAGCATCATAAAGCCATTTGTTCCGGTTCCATTGGACGGGGATGTATTTGACGCTCATTCCGCGACCTCCGCCGGGGTGGAAAGCTGGACGGGGGCGATGTCAGTGGGCCATGTTTGCCGGACGGACCAGCCTGCAATGATGATCGCAACGATGGCGATGGGCATCGCGTAGCCGAACCATTGGTGTGCGGTGCGGCGGGGGCGGTAACGATGCGACCAGTCGTCTTTGCCGTCAGCAAGGATGTACCAACGCCAGAGGATCAGTGGCCAGATCAGCAGGATGCCAGGGACCAATAGCGGCCTGAAGACGTAAGCGCCGCGGGCATCTTCATCCAAGCGATCAATGCCGAAGGTCAGAAAGGGGATCGCCACCAGCGCCCCCATCAGCCCCCAGGCTTTGACAGCCATCAGGATCATTTCGGCTTGGTTCATCAGGTGCTCCCACAGGTCGTGCGCTGACGATCTTACATCACACGCTTATTGCGAAGATGTTGATAGTCCCCCTATCGGCCCCCTCCGCTTCTGTCGGGTCAGCATCACCGGACAAGCGCGGGAACGCAATTCACAATTTATGGGGGCGGATTTTGCCGGTTATTGGGACAGAACGGATGGCAGCCAAAGTGAGACAGCGGGGACGTAGGTGACCAAGAGCAACGCACCGACAATGGCAATGTAGAATGGCCAGATCGACTTCAACGCTTCTTCGATCCGGATCTTGCCGACTGCGCAGCCTACAAAGAGACAGGTTCCGACGGGTGGTGTACATAGACCAAGACCAAGGTTGATCAGCAGCATGATCCCAAACTGAGTGGGGTCCATGCCAAGCCCTTTGGCGATGGGCAGAAAGATCGGTGTGCAGATCAGGATCAAGGCAGCCATGTCCATGATCATGCCCAGAACCAGCAGGATCAGGTTGATCATCAGCAGAATGATAATCGGGTTGTCCGAGATGGAGACCAGCAAATCGCTCAGCTTGGTGGGGACTTGATAGAGTGCCAGCAGGTAACCGAAGGAGCTGGCGAAAGCGATCAGGATCATCACCATAGATGTCGTGCGCACAGCCCCCGTGACAGATCGCATGAACCCGTCCCACGTCAGGCTGCGATAATAGAAGGTGGTCAGCATCAAGGCGTAGATCGCCCCGAAGGCCCCGGATTCGGTGACGGTGAAAACGCCCGACAGCGTGCCGCCAACGATGATAACTGCGGTGATGAAACCGGGGATGGCTTGGGCGGCACTGCGGCCAACCTCACCCCAGCCGGGGAAGTCTTCGCGGGGGTAATTGTGTTTGACCGACAGGATGTAGGCCGCGATGGCCAGACAGATGCACATCAGGATGCCGGGGATGACACCTGCAAGGAACAAGCCAGAGACCGAGATGCCGCCGCCTGCTGCGACCGCAAAGATGATCATGTTGTGACTGGGTGGGATCACGATGCCTGCAATGGATGAGGTGACAGTGACGTTTACCGCAAAGTCGGGCCGGTAGCCGCGTTCTTTCATAACAGGTACCAACAGGGACCCGAGCGCCGAGATGTCTGCGACCGCAGATCCAGAGATGCCGCCAAAAAGCATGGATGAGAAGATGTTCACCATCGCAAGGCCGCCACGCAGGTGGCCCACCAAGGCTGTGGCCAGCCGGACCAGCCGAGAAGCGATGCCGCCGTGCAGCATGATTTCGCCTGCGAAGACAAAGAAAGGGATGGCGAGCAATGAAAACACCGACACACCTGCGGTGGCCCGCTGGAAGGTGATCAGCATCGGAAAGCCTTCCCACCAGAAGGCTGAGGCGGCAGCGATGCCCATCGCAAAGGCCACCGGCATTCCGATGACCACACCGATGCCGAAGACGGCCAGAAGTATTGTCAGACCCATGTTTTACGGCTCGATTTCTTGAGGAAGGTGCCAGCTGCCATCGCGGAAGCTGAGGAGACGCAGGATGCCGCGTGTCCCTGAGAACAGCAAAACAAGTGCGCCACACGATGTGATGGCAAGCGTGCGGAATGTCTCGGGGATTTCCAGCATGGGCAGGTTGGTGCCCCATCCGAATTGCATTAGCTCGACCCCGGCAATCAGCATCACGCAGCCAAAGGCAGCGATGATTAGATCGATGGCAACGATCAGGATTTTCTGGGCCAGTACCGGCATCATATCGCGGAAAAGTGCGACGCCCAGATGGGTGTTTTCTTGGACACCAGCAGCGGCACCCAAAAATGCGATGTAGCAGATTAAGAGCAGGGCAAGCTGTTCGACCCATGTCGGCGTGACGTTCAGAACGTAGCGGCCAAAGACCAGCCAGCCGAATGAGACAATCAATACGACCAAAGCGCAGGATGCCACAAAGATACACAGGCGACGGATCACATCGAGAATAGCTTCGGTCGTCTCAATCATGTCGCGCCCCAGCGTCTTTCGTGAATGAACCCCGCCTGCACCTTACCGTTGGTGCAGGCGGGGCCCAAGGGAGAACCTTAGCTACCGCCGCGGATCAGACCAACCAGCTCGACCAGATCAGGGTTCGCTGCCAGGAAGCCGTCGTAGACCCCTGCCATCTTGTCCTGAAACGGGCCTTTGTCGTCGATGGTGTTGACGGTCACGCCGCCAGCTTGAACCGCTTCCATCGATGCTGCTTCACGGGCCTGCCACAACTCGCGCTGTTGCTCTGCGCTATTGCGGGCTGCGGTGTAAACGATGTCTTGCTGTTCGGCGCTCATGCCATCCCATGCTGCGTTGCTGATGCAGACGCATTCGGGAATGATCAGGTGCTCAGTCAACGAATAGTACTTTGCGACCTCAAAGTGGTTGACCGAATGGTAGGACGGTGGGTTGTTTTCCGCGCCGTCCACAACGCCGGTCTTGATCGACTGATAGACTTCGCCGAATGCCATTGGTGTGGCGTTGCCATCAAGGGCTTCAACCATGCCGACGAACAGATCGTTGGACATGACGCGCAGCTTCAGGCCTTCAACGTCCGCAGGCGAGTTAATCGGCCGGACAGAGTTGTAAAAAGACCGTGCGCCGCTGTCGTACCACGCAAGGGCGCGCATGCCTTTGGCTTCCATGCCAGCGCTGATCGCATCGCCCACATCGCCGTCCATCAGCTCGTACATCGCGGGGATGGACGGGAAGATGAAGGGCAGGGAGACCACGTTGGTTTCCGGGATCGATGGGCCCATTGGCCCAAGGTTGAATTGGCCCATGTCCAGAATGCCCAGACGGACTTGCTCGATCGCATCTGGCTGGTTGCCCAGAACGCCGTTGTGGAACAGTTTGACGGTGATTTCGCCACCGGTTTTATCAGCAACTTCCGCTGCAAACGCTTCTAAAGCGATCGAGTTCGGATAGTCTTCGACATGGATGTTCCACGCGCGCAGTTCCATGGCCTGCGCGGCTGTGGCTGTCAAAGCCGCGACAGCAACGCCTGTACCAAAGGTACGTAATTTATGTGAAAGTGTCATTGGTTCTCCTCCCAGTTCAAAGGTGCCGTGCACCTTTTCGCGTGCCAATCTATATTGGCTAACGAATCTACCATACTAGTATGTTTTTTGCATTGGCAAGACAATTCGTCGCAAAAATGAGACCTTAAGAAATCTTCATAAAATCATTATTAAACAATAATTTGCGTGTTGTTGTGAACGTACGAAATGTGAAAATGATGGGCTCTCATCAGACAGCGACAGGATTGTCGCATCTTATCGCCTGCATGACGCTTTTTATCGGCCGAATCCCGTCAGTCGGCAGCTTGGTTTGCAGGCGTTAAGGTGTGATCACCAGCTGATCTTGGGGCTGGCCTAGCGGGCAAGCCACCCGCCATCCACATTCAGAACCGTCCCGTGAATGTAGCGGGACGCAGGGGCTGCCAGAAAAACGGCGGCCTCTGCGATGTCGTCTGGCTGGCCCCAGCGTCCGGCTGGAATGCGATCAAGGATGGCTTTGTTGCGGTCGGGGTCAGCGCGAAGCGCATCGGTATTGTTGGTCTCGATGTAGCCCGGCGCGATGGCATTCACGTTGATGCCCTTGGCGGCCCATTCGTTCGCCAGAATCTTGGTCACACCAACCACGCCATGTTTTGATGCAGTGTAAGAGGGGACGCGGATGCCCCCCTGAAACGACAAAAGCGAGGCGATATTGACGATCTGTCCGGTCCGGCCCTGCGCAAGCACAGCCTTGCCAAAGGCTTGGGATGTAAAGAACAGCGCCTTGACGTTCACGTCCATGACGGCGTCCCAATCCGCTTCGCCAAAGTCTGCACTGTCTTCGCGTCGAATGATCCCGGCATTGTTGACAAGAACATCAACCCTGCGGTCAGCAAAGATGCCCTGTGCGGCCATCGGATCGGCAAAGTCGAGGTGCAGCGTCTCGGCGCTATCAATCTTGCTTGCGGTTTCGTCACAGGCAGACCGTCCGGCACAGATGACATGTGCCCCAGCGCGCCCAAGTGCGATGGCAATCGCCTGCCCGATACCGGTGTTTGCGCCCGTCACAAGGGCGGTTTGACCATCCAGACGAAAGGCGCTCATCGCAGGTCTTCCATCGCGACCATTTCGACGTCTTTGTAGTCAACATTGTCGCCTGCCATTGCCCAGCAGAAGGTATAGCTGCCAGTGCCAGCGCCGCAGTGGATCGACCACGGCGGTGAAATCACGGCCTCTTCATTTTGCATGACGATGTGGCGGGTTTCTTCGGGTTGACCCATAAAGTGGAAAACGCGGTTTGCCGGGTCCAGATCAAAGTAAAGATAAGCCTCCATCCGGCGATCATGGACGTGGGCCGGCATCGTATTCCAGACAGAGCCGCCGTGGAACATCGTGTAGCCCATCACCAACTGGCAGCATTCCATGACGTCAGGGTGGATGAACTGATAGATCGTGCGGTCATTCGCTGTTTCCGGCGCGCCCATTTTGACAGAACCTGCGTCTTCGATGGTCACCAAACGGGTTGGGTATTTTGCATGGGCCGGGGTAGAGACGAGGTAGAATTTTCCGGGGGCCGCAAAGGTCACTGGGCCTGATCCCATCTGCAGATACAGCATGTCGCCTTTGCCAACCTGATGCGCGACACCATCGGCTGTCACCGTTGCAGGATCGCCGATGTTCAGCACACCCATTTCGCGGCGATCAAGGATCGACGCTGTGCCGCATTCTTTCACTTCGTCCAGCACCAAATCGGCATCAGCCGGAAGCACGCCGCCCACGATCATGCGGTCATAATGTGAATAAGTCAGGTTCATCTGGCCCGCGACAAACAGGCCTGGGACGTGGAAAGTATCGCGCAGACCTGTGGTGTCCATAGCCTTGGTTGCGACGGGATCAACGGCGTATTTTGTGGTGACATTCAGCATTGGGAAACCTCGGGTGTGGCGCTTTGGCCTAAACTGGTATGTTAGTATTCCAGACCTGTCAATGCGGTTTCCCACTTGTGTTGCGCACGCCTTTGGATGCACCAAATATGGTTTATGGCATTGAAAATAAAAGAAAAACAGCGTCAGGCGACAGCAAGGCCCGCGTTTGTGTTTAGCAGAAACTGAGAAAAGATCGGCCCGCATGCGGCACCAATCGCGCGTGCGTTGCCACCAACGAATCCCGCTTCGATCTTCGGCGGCAAAAGCCCACGGTTGTCTTGGTTCACGATATAGCGTCGCACGCGCTCTACCAATTCGGTGCGAATTTCGGCTGGAAAGGCCCCGTCAATCAAAATTGCTTCAAAATCGATCACAGCACATGTCGACAGCGTCGCTTTCGCCAATTCCTGCGCGGTCTGGCCCAACCAAGGATCGACATAGCGCCCGATCCCTGACCAGTCCTGAGGCTGCTTCCAAATCAGTGCAGGATCTAGATCAACTTCTTCAAGCCGGGCCTCGAGTAAGTGGATCGAGGCCATGTCGACCAGTTGCTTGCTTTCGCCAATCGGGCTGATGCTTTGGAGTGATCCAAGCGCGCCGGCATTTCCCTGACGGCCTTCGAATACCGAATGGTTCAGAACGATCCCGCCGCCAAGAAAGGCTCCTATGAAGAAATAGGCATAGTCGCGAAATTCTCTGCCGCGGCCGAACACATGCTCTGCCTGACAGGCGGCAGTCGCGTCGTTAACCAATGAGACAGGCAGGTTCGTGATCTGAGCCACTTCGTCGGGGATGTTGATATCGCGCCATGCCGGGAAATTGTGGCTTTTGTCGTCCATAAGGCTGTGCCAGTTCCACATCTCGAAGGGGGCGGCGACACCGACGCCACAGATGCGACTGACCTCGTCGGATGTCATGGCCGCCGTTATCTCAGCAATGCAATCGGCCAGAAATTGAAAGACAGTCGCGGGGGCAGGGTCTTGATACTTCAGCTGGCGTTGCTCACGCACGGCACCGGTGAAATCTATCAGCAGCAAGTCGGCGGACCGGCGGCCAATTTTCAACCCAAACGACAGAACACCGCCGGGGGCGAGCCGCATCGGAACCGAGGGTTTTCCGACCTTCCCCCGTTGTGGTTCGCCGCGTTCCAAAAGGCCTTCATTTTCAAGGCGCTTGAGGATGGCAGACACAGTCGGCGGAGACAGGCGCGAAAGTTTTGCGAGATCGCTGCCGGGCATGCTTCCGTGGCGTTGAAGCAAGGATAGCAGCAGTCGTTCGTTGTGATTTCGCACCCCGCGCTGGCTCAGCCCGGTGCTGAATGATCTGACGACTGAACTTTCCATTCCGACGTTCATAAACGGAACCTCCATGATGAGGAATACACGATTCTGATTAATAAAGAAAGTTAACTAATTAATTGACAGCCGTGTGAGAATCACGTTTGTTTGTGCTCATTCGCTGCGGTTGATGCGAAAGAAGATCGCCGGGTAATGTCCGGTAAACACTAAAGTTTCTGGGAGGAAAGACATGAAAAAGTTACTCGTTGGTACTGCGCTTGCCGCGATCACCACTGCAGGTTCTGCAATGGCAGATGGGCATGGAACATCTGCTTGCTTGATCACAAAGACTGATACGAATCCGTTCTTTGTGAAGATGAAAGAAGGCGCAGAAGCCGCTGCCGAAGCTGCTGGCATGACGCTGCGGTCCTACGCCGGTAAGGTTGATGGTGATCACGAAACCCAAGTCGCCGCGATTGAGACATGCATCGCCGACGGCGCATCTGGAATTCTGCTGACCGCCTCTGACACATCATCAATCGTGGGTGCAGTGACGCAGGCCCGCGACGCAGGCTTGCTGGTGATCGCACTGGACACGCCGCTAGAGCCGATTGACGCAGCCGACGCAACCTTCGCGACCGACAACTTCCTCGCAGGAGAGCTTATCGGACAATGGGCCGCTGCATCTTTGGGCGATGACGCCGCAAACGCCAAAATCGCAATGCTTGATCTGGCCGTTAGCCAGCCATCCGTTGGCGTTCTGCGCGATCAAGGGTTTTTGCAGGGCTTTGGGATCGATCTTGCTGATCCAAACGTGAACGGCGACGAAGATGATCCGCGTATTGTGGGCAACGACGTCACCCAAGGCAATGAAGAGGGTGGTCGCCGCGCGATGGAAAACCTTCTGGCCGTCGATCCGGGGATCAACGTGGTCTACACGATCAACGAACCGGCAGCTGCTGGTGCCTATGAGGCGCTCAAGTCATTCGGCCGCGAAAATGACGTGCTGATCGTGTCTGTTGACGGCGGTTGCCCCGGCGTACAAAACGTCGCTGATGGCGTCATCGGTGCGACAGCGCAGCAATACCCCCTACAGATGGCGGCCCTTGGGATTGCAGCCATTGCACAGTTCGCAGAGGACGGCACCCTGCCGGAAAATACTCCGGGCAAAGACTTCTTTGACACTGGGGTGGCTTTGGTCACGGACCAACCGGTCGACGGCGTTGACAGTATTTCTGTTGCCGAAGGCACGGATCTCTGCTGGGGTTAAGCACCACATCAGTTTGTTAAAACACCAAGAGAGGGCGAAGGTCACTTTGCCCTCTTTTTCGGACACAAGATCGCATGCGAGGGGGGCACAGCATTGTCGGCGGATACAGATTACGATGAGACGACGCGCAAGACCAGCGGGCCGGATACGGTCGCAGAATTTGCTGACACCCGAAAGGGGTTCGTCTCGCGGCTGCAACATGCGTTGCACGTCAATCCGGCCCTTGTGCCGCTGTTTGTGCTACTTGCGTCTATTGTCATCTTTGGCCTTTTGCTGGGGTCAAAGTTCTTCTCGCCTTTCGCGCTGACTTTGATCCTGCAGCAAGTCCAGATCGTTGGGATCGTTGCGGCGGCACAAAGCCTTGTCATTCTCACGGCCGGGATCGACCTTTCGGTTGGTGCGATCATGGTGCTGTCGTCTGTCGTCATGGGCCAGTTTACGTTCCGGTACGGCCTGCCTGTGGAAGTGGCTGTTACCCTTGGTTTGGTGACGGGGATGATCTGCGGGTATATCAACGGCTGGCTGGTGGCCGTGATGAAGCTTCCGCCGTTTATCGTGACCCTTGGTATGTGGCAGATCGTTCTGGCGACAAACTTTCTTTATTCCGCAAATGAAACGATCCGAGCCCAAGACATCGAGGCCAACGCGCCCTTGCTGCAGGTCTTTGCAACCAAGTTCAGCGTCGGCGGTGCGGTGTTCACGGTTGGCGTTGTCTTTATGGTGGTTCTGATGCTGATCCTTGCCTACGTGCTGAAACACACGGCGTGGGGGCGGCATGTTTATGCGGTTGGAGACGATCCAGAAGCGGCACAGCTGTCCGGCGTGAACGTGCGCAAAACTCTGATCTCGGTCTATATGCTGTCTGGCTTGATCTGCGCCTTTGCGGGCTGGGCCCTCATCGGACGGATTGGATCGGTGTCACCGACGTCCGGCCAGCTTGCAAATATCGAATCCATTACAGCGGTCGTAATCGGAGGCATTTCTCTGTTCGGCGGGCGGGGGTCGATTTTGGGGGCCTTGTTTGGGGCCTTGATCGTGGGTGTCTTCACTTTGGGCCTGCGCTTAGCCGGGGCAGACGCGCAGTGGACGTTCCTGTTGATTGGGGTGCTGATCATCGGGGCAGTGGCCGTGGATCAGTGGATCAGAAAGGTATCGGCATAATGGAACAGCCAATTCTAGAGGCCCGTGGGCTGGTGAAGCGATACGGCAAGGTCACGGCCCTCGACCATTGTGATTTCGAGCTTTATCCGGGCGAAATTCTGGCTGTGATCGGGGACAACGGGGCTGGTAAATCCTCATTGATTAAGGCGATTTCCGGGGCAGTAATCCCGGACGAAGGTGAGGTAAAGCTTGAAGGGCAAGTCGTCAATTTCCACTCACCGACCGATGCGCGCAACGAAGGGATCGAGACGGTCTACCAGACCCTTGCCATGTCACCCGCACTGTCGATTGCCGACAATATGTTCATGGGCCGCGAGCTGCGCAAACCGGGTTTTCTGGGCAAATGGCTCCGACAACTCGACCGACCGCGTATGGAAAAGCTGGCGCGCGAAAAGCTGTCAGAACTGGGGCTGATGACGATCCAGAACATCAATCAGGCGGTTGAGACGCTGTCCGGGGGGCAACGTCAGGGCGTCGCGGTTGCACGGGCGGCTACTTTTGGGTCCAAAGTGATCATCCTTGACGAGCCGACCGCTGCCTTAGGCGTCAAAGAATCCCGGCGGGTGCTGGAGTTGATCTTGGATGTCAGGTCACGCGGTATTCCAATCATTCTGATCAGCCACAACATGCCACATGTCTTCGAGGTCGCGGACCGCATTCACGTGCATCGCTTGGGCAAGCGGCTTTGCGTGATTGATCCCAAAGACTATACGATGTCAGACGCGGTTGCCTTCATGACCGGGGCCAAAGAAGCTCCAGCCGTCTAGGGTCTGTGGACATTCACGATGCACCACTGGCGCGGCGTGTTTGTCCACAGGCCCTATTTCAACCGGTCACAGCAGGCCGCTTGGGTTGCGTCCACTGTCGCAAAGCCTGCCGGATCGGCACCTCGATGCGCTGCGTAAGAACGATCGCGATACACAAAAGCCCCGCTTGAATCGCCAACATCATCAGGATCGCAGCCAAAGGCTGCGTGACGTTGAAAGCGTTCAGCAAGGCCAGTCCGGTATTCTGGTGCAGCAAGTAATACGCATAAGAGGCAACGCCGACTGTCACCATCGCAGGGGACGACAGGAAAGGAACGGGGGTGCGGGCCAGCATCGTCGGGATCGCAAGCGCAAAGACAATGGCCAGTCCAATGCAATCCGACAGGCCCAATCCGCCATCAGTCAGGTAGGGATAGGCAAAGGCCTGACCCACAGCGGCGCCCAGCAGCACAACCGGACCCCAGTGAAACGGACCAAACCGCAAAGCGGCCAAGGCGATGCCCGCGGTAAAGTAGGGTTGATGTTCTGCAAACATGAGACGCGACAGGGCGTCAAAGACGCCACCCTGCATCAGGCCTAACATGTGAATGGCAGCACTGCCCGCAGCAAAGAGTGCCCACAGCGCAAGAAACCTGCTTTTGAACGCAAAATACAGGACTGCGGCGACAATGTAGAACCTGACCTCTGTCCATAGCGACCAATAGGCCCCGTCAAGCCACGCAAGATCGGGAAGCCCTATGATCTTACCAACATGGGCAGGTGGCACGAATGTCATGCTGATCATGTATTCGACGGGTGCACGCACCAACGCGTCCGGACCAAGCAGGCTGGTGGCCGTAAACGTTATTGCGCCGCACATCAATAAAGTGGGCCAAAGACGGATCAGACGATTGATGCCAAAGTGGGCCAGTGCGGTGCTGCGTGTCAGGCTCATTGCGATGACAAAGCCGGACACGATAAAAAACAGGTAGACCCCAAGGGCCCCGACATCGGCCAAGGGGATCCAGGACAATGCATCATCGTAGGGTAACAAATTGTCGCCTTTGCCAGCCGACGACCAAAATACGGCATAATGATAAACCGCGACCCACAGGATGGCGATGGCACGCAGACCATCAATATGGGCCAAGCGATTTGATGACGAATGACGATCAGACATTTGGGATCACCTTGTGAAAATGTTGCAGCAGGTCGGCGACCCAGTCATCGGGGCTTTGCGCAATCTGGCCCTGTCCAGCAAAGGCACGCAGGCTGATGTCCTTTGTGGTATCCTCAGGCAAGGCGGCGACTTTCCGGATCACCTTTGCCAAGGCCACTGGCGTGTCGGTATCTGCGGCAAAGCCCAGATTTTGAGTGGCGAACTCTT
>CALILP010000221.1 GCA_938016515.1 uncultured Paracoccaceae bacterium | reverse complement strand
AAAGCTGCAATCTGCTGTGTCCAAACTGCGGGCCGAACTGCGGGAATTGCTGCGACAGGATCAGGCCCTGATGACCGCTTTCGCCGACCGCACCAAGGACTTCGACGCCGGGTTTGATCTGTTAGGTGAGATCACGATCAACCTGTTTGCGGGCACGGAAACCACCGTGTCGACGATGTGCTGGGTGCTGAACATTCTGGCGCGGCAGCCCGATCTGCAGGATCGCATCGCAGCGCAGGCCCAGCAGGCAGGCAGTGACGCCCCGGCGCTGACCCATCTTATTCAAGAGGTGATGCGCTATTGCCCGCCTGTTCCATTGCTTGTGCGTACCGTCGCCAAATCGCAAGAGACACTGGCCGGGCGTCCTGTTCCCGAGGGTGCGATGATCGCTTTGTCGATTGTTGGATTGCACCACCATCACGACCATTGGACAGACCCGGCCCGTTTTGATCCTGCACGGCCTGAGTTTGTTCAAAACACCTACCACCGTAGGGCATACCTTCCGTTTTCAGCGGGTCCGCGGGTGTGTGGCGGGCTGGGCCTTGCGCGGGCCGAGATCGCGATTGGGCTTAGTCGGATTTTGGCGGGGTATCGGATTGCACCTGTCGCGGGGCCGATCCGCTATGAGTTTTCGCTGACGTTGCGTCCGCTTGGCACATCGCAGCTACAGTTCATGCCGCGATAGGGTCAGCGCAGGAACGTGTGCCACGGCAATTGGCACGAGACGCTTTCCCGTGACGTGATCGCACATGTGGTGACAGATGACTGTGGGACGGCCAGACTGTCAGCAAGCCATGCGATTGCGCCGTCTTGGGTGACGCTTGCCTCTAAGTCAGAGACGTCCGTCAAAGCAATGGATGCCAGTAGGGCTGTTCCGCCAATAAGTGATTTCATGATCATTTTGCGTACCACCTTTGTAAGGTCAGCAGCGGCCTTGGCTGCCAAAGTTGCTGTGTTGTTGCGTCTTGCAAGGTTTACGTGCCGGGTGGCGGTTTTATTCTGGCGATTTGCGGATTTCGCTGATCGGCTGGCATTGGCCCTTTAGAAATATGTGTCTTGTAGGGCACGTTTTCAGCCCTTTTTGCGCGCAGATGTTGGTTCACACGATGGCTCACACGCTTGGGCTGTGTGGCTCTGTTTATGCCCAGTTTTTAACACTCTCACGCGGGCGCGCGCCCAATTCCGAAAAGAAAATTGCATCCCCCAAGAATAAAACCGCCCCGTGCCGCGTAGATCGCATGGGCGCAGAAAAACGGACAGAACACATGACAGACCAAACCTCACACACATCAGTTCCTCACTACCAATCGCTGCTGTTGCGCGGCGGTCGGATGACAAAGGTGGCGGGGCAGGCGGCAAGTTATGCGCCCTCGCTTGGTAAGGGCGTTGCGGGTTTGGTGTGCTCTGCGTCCGCCATTTCGATTGGTGTGGTGCTGATTTTCGGGAGCGCCACCAGCGCCTTTGGGGGGATCTGTTCAGAAACCGCACCCGGATCAGGCATCTTTTCGTGTAGCGGCCCTGCCGATCCGGTTAACGACACAGAGCAGTCGCTTAGCGTCAATTTCGGCACAGATCTGGTTGTCAGCACCGAAGACGGTTTCGGGATCGATGCGACAACTGCCGGTGACAATGGTCTTAGACTATTGAGCGCCTCTCAATCCGGGACAAGTGCGGGGTCGGCGGGTGGCGATATCGTCTTCACCGACGACTTTGCCTCTGACATCTCGGGCAGCAATGACGGTATCAATGCAGAAAGCGCAGGGCCCGGCGACCTGACGATTACAACAACCGGAACTGTTGTTGGCGTTCAAGGCGACGGGATCGATGCCAGAGCTTCTTACGATAGCACGAACACGACGATCAGTGTGAATAACGTGACAGGTGCCAGAAACGGGATCAACGCCTATGGGCTCGGATCTGGCACCCTGCAAGTCACCGCATCGGGTTCCGTGACCGGGACGAACAATGACGGCATAATTGCGCGATCCAATGGCGGATCAGAAGACGGGTTTCGCGGGGCGGATATCATCATTCTTGATGTCAACGACGTCACGGGTGGCGACAGCGGTATTGATGCCCGCCACTTTGGGAACGGAGACATGTCGATCACGTCGTCGGGAACTGTGACTGGCCAAGGGGATGACGGGATCAAGGCGTACAACAGCCGCTATAGCGAAAGCCTGACGATTTCCGCAAACGATGTTGAGGGCGCAAATCGCGGCATATATGCAAGAAACGATGGATCAGGTGCGCTGAGTGTGACCGCATCGGGCCCTGTTACTGGCGGTGGTGATGGCATTTTTGCGCGTAACGCTTCTGACGGGACTGACCTGACGATTAATGCAGCCGATACGACAGGTGGAAAATACGGGATCCGCGCCAACAATAGCGGCACTGGCGCATTGAGTATCACATCAACCGGCCAGGCCACCGGGATCATTGCCACTAACTCACCAAATGGCACGAGCCTGACTATTGATGCTGCTTCGGCAACGGGTGACAAATACGGTGTTTTTGCAATTAACAATGGCTCTGCTGCGCTAAGTATAACAACGACAGGTCCAGCCACGGGCGACAAGTATGGCATCAGCGGCTTTAACTCTGACGACGGCACAGACCTGACAATCAACGCGGCCGATGCAACCGGTGGAAACGTCGGGATCGTCGCTACGAACAACGGCACCGGTGCGCTGAGCATCACGTCGACCGGTAGCGTCGTTGGTGGAACGAATGGTGGTCTGCGCGCCTCAAACGGCGCCACCGGCACTGATCTGACGATTGATGTGGTTGATGTTACAGCACAAGACAGCGGCAATGCTATTGTTGCCGTGAATAACGGCACCGGCGCATTGTCGGTCACCGCAACTGGTGATGTGACTGCAGCCAATGTTGAGAGAACGTTTGGTATCAATGCAATCAACAACTCGGCTGGCACTGATCTGACCGTTGCTGCGGCGAATGTGACGGCCAGCAAATACGGTGTTGTGGCAAGCAATTCTGGCACGGGCGCATTGTCAATCACGACAACCGGGGTCGTGACGACGTCTGGCCTTGGGCGTGACACTGCTAGCGCCATTGAAGCCGCTAACACAACGAACGGAACGGACGTGACGGTTTCGGTCGCTGACGTGTACTCTGGCTTGAGGGGTGTTCTGGTTACTGGCAGCGGCAGCGGCGCCGTGTCCATTACAGCCAGCGGGACGATTACAACCCAGACTGGTCTCGGTGTGAGCGCGAGGGTTGGCAACGGAGGCACGGATCTGACGGTTTCAGTGAACAATATCACCGCGAGTAGGGGCGGCATTCAGTTCCGCCAAAGTGGAAGCGGTACCGCTTCTGTCACCGCAACCGGCACCGTGGACGGCGGTACTGGCAATGGTATTCAGGCCTTTGGCTTGTCCGCGACAGACACCTTGGTTGACGTGAATACTGTCAGAGGCGACCTGAATGGAATTGAGCTAAGCGATCAGACGTTGGGCGACATTACCGTCATCGCATCTGGCCCGGTCACCGGTGTCACCGAAAACGGGATCGATATTCGGAACGGCAATTTTGAAACGCCAACCGGCGGCAGCGGTGCGGATATCATCATTGATGTCGCGGATGTAACCGGTGGCGAAACAGGTATCCTGACCAGCCTTGCTTTTGAGGGCACCCAAAGCGTCACGGTTGCTGGCGCTGTCACTGGGGGTACTGGCGACGGGATTACCCTCGTTGCCAGCGAGGATGTCACCAACCTGGTGACCTTGAATGACGGTGCAGCGGTTTCCGGCGGATCCGGCTTTGCCATTGACGACCGGGCGGGCGATACGACTGTGATCGCCAATGCAGGCTCTGCGCTTGCAAACAGCGTTAACCTGCGCGGTGGCACCGATACCCTTAATCTGGCCGGCGGCACAGTTGCTGCTGGCGCTGTGATGGATGGCGGGGACGGGGATGCCGACAGCCTCGTGATTTCGGGGCAGGGGTATATCCTTGACAGTACAGCCCTGATCAATTGGGAAGACGTGACCATCGACGGCGGCTCTGTTGCCTTTAGCGATGGCACGGCCCCCTCTGCAGGCGCGAGCCCGTTGCGCATCATCAACGCAGGTGTCCTGAACGCCAACGCTGCTTTCGTTTTGGACGACGATCTGGTGACAGCCACCGGCGGCAGCTTTAGCGGTACAGGCGGCGGCGCTGGTGTCTATGCGATCAACGGCGATGTCACCAATGGTGGCGTGCTGACGACCCAGGACGGCAGTGCAGGCGATGTGATCACGATCAACGGGACCTATACCGGTGGCGGTGTGGTGCAGCTGGACACTGTCCTTGGCGACGATGCCTCTGCAACCGATCTGCTGGCCGTTACGGGCGATACCGCCGGGACCAGCACCCTTAACGTGGCCAATGCGGGTGGTGGTGGCGATATCACCACGCTGGGGATCGAAGTGATCACTGTTGATGGCACATCTGCCGGTGACTTTGCGCTGGATGGCGACTTTGTCACAGCAAACGGGAACCAGGCCATCGTGGCGGGTGCCTTTGCCTATACGTTGACCCAGACCGCAGACGGCAACTGGGCGCTGGTGTCAGAGGACGTGCCGGTTGTTGATCCGGGTGAAAACGGCGACGGCGATGGCGGTGAGGATGGCGACGGGGGCGATGTTGGCGGCGGCGGTGCAGGTGGTGGCGACGTTGATGGTGGTGGCGACGGCGGCGACGGTGGTATTGGCGGTGAAGGTGATGGCGGCGACCCGCTGTTCCAGCCAAGCGCGCCGATCTACGAGTCTTTCGCTCAGACCTTGTTGTCACTCAACACGCTGCCAACAAAGGACGCCCGTGTCGGTGATCGCAACCCGACTGGGGCTACCTTTGGTAAGGCAACTGTGCCCGGATTAGGCGAGGTGCTGAACAGCCCCTTCTGGGTCCAGTTCGAGGGCAGCAACGCCCGTCTTGCCCCACTGGAATCGACCACAGACGCCGAGTCTGAGACCGATATTTTCAAACTGCGCGGCGGTCTGGACTATACGCTTGGCACCGTCGGGCAGGGAGAGTTGGTTGGCGGCGTCAGCCTGCACTATGGCACTGCCCAAAGTGAGGTTTCCTCCCCGGCGGGTGACGGCGATATCGAAACGACAGGCTATGGGATCGGATTGTCCGCAACGTGGTACGGCAACAACGATGTCTACGTTGATGGCCAGCTGCAATACAGCGTCTACGAAAGCGATCTGACCTCTGATGTTCTGGGCGCATTGATCAGCGGTAACGATGGGTCTGGGACAGCCGCCTCTTTGGAGGTCGGACGGACCTATGCGCTTGACGGCGGGCTATCTGTGACCCCGCAAGCCCAGCTGACCTATTCAACCGTTGATTTCGACAGCTTCACCGGGCCCAACGACGAGCGGGTCAGCCTTGATGAAGCCGAAAGCCTGAAACTGCGCCTTGGTGTTGCTGCTGACTATACGGTGGCCACGCCCTTTGGTGATCAGAACCTTTACGGCATCGTGAATGTCACGCGCGAATTTGCAGATGCCCCGCGGGTTGATGTGTCTGGCGTGACCCTGACGCAGGCGGTCGAAGACTGGACCGCTGAAATCGGTGTGGGTGGGCGGTATGCCTTTGATGAAAACACGACGCTGCAGGGTGACATCCGGTATTCTACCGGTCTTGAAAACGTCAATGACAGCCGAACGGTCAGCGCATCGCTGAGCATCCGAATGGAGTTCTAGAAGGTCAAAATCTTCGGTACGGCAAACGCCCTCGTTCAGGTTCTGAGCGGGGGCGTTTTGCACTCTGACTTTGGAAAAGCAGGCATATTGGTCATTTTCTTTCGCGGCTGGCTGGAACCTGCAAAGTGATGTGATCTATGGGACAGCACGGCCTGCCACAGCCTGTAGTCTTGGTCCAAATCCAATGAAACAGGAGATCGACATGCCAGGAGTAGGCCCAGCAACGAACACAATGGTCGAAGTTACAATTGACCGAACACAAACCCAGCCACGTCAGCCGTTTCAAGATTTGACGCAAGCGCAAGGGACCCTTGCTGCGGCTGACGGTCAGGGCGATGACATAACCTTTACCGCAGCCCCGGACGCCCCAGAACCGCCACGGCGGTTCGGAAATATCCTGTACAACTTCTTTAGCCGCCTTATTGGTGGTGGAAGCGCGCACGCCAATGCCAACCGGCAGATTGAGATCGCGGATGTGCCACCCAACATGATGCGGACCGGCGCGGCCTTGCAAGCCCCGGACGACGATGCTCAAGACCTGCTGACACCGATTGCAGACCAAGGCGTGAACCCCCTCAGAACCGGTCGCGGTCTCGAAGATCTGCAGGCCGAAACGGGCGGTGTGCTTCCGGGTGTCGATAATCAGGGTCCAGTCGAGTTGGACTTTAGTCAGGTTGTGAATGTCGCAGATGAAGATATTAACCCGGTAGTGCCGGCAAACCCGGTAACTCCGACAGTCTCGACAGACTCGACCTACTCGCTAAGCGTGGTTTCTCAGACGTCCAGCACGGGTGCCGTCATTTTGGATGAACCTGCTCAGAGACCCGCACCCCGCGACCAATACAAATTAAATGATCCCCGCTTTAATGGGCAGAATTAACACATCTCGGTGTTGTGTTACGTCGGCAGCGACGCTTCAAAAGAGAATGCGGGATCTTTTGCCAGACCGCTTTTGAAAGAAGCGCCTGCCCGGCGTGAGCGTGAAGTGGTGCCGCTGTGTCTACGCGTCGTCGTGTAGATTGCGGACCCGCTTGATGTTGTCGCAGATGTCCTGTCTGGCTTACAGGAAGGCACTTTCTCGACGTAGATCAACAAGACTGCGACCGCATCATCGTCGCAACGCATGGCTTTCCAGTCCAATCCTCATTTCAGCTCAACTGATGTTGCGTTCAAAACTTCAAGATTGCCTCGATCTGCGGATCGCATCTAGATAAGAGCCCGAAGAGACGAAAGATGTCAGGTCCCACCGGAAATCCTGTGCATGGTCAATGGCGCGGCAGCACGTTACGGGTTGAAAATCGCAATCCGTTCGATGTGACTGATTTGATAGGCAAACGGGCGGTCATTTGCGGGTACAGGCGATGGCGACAATGGTGAGGGAGTTCTAGAAATGCAGGTGTCGATTTCTGAGATTGAGCGACTAAGTGCTGCGGCTTTGACCGCACATGGTGCACATGCATGGCAAGCCGGTGAGGTCGCCAAAGCGGTGGCGCGGGCTGAAGAAACGGGCAACATCATTTGTGGGCTTTATTATCTGGAAAGTTACTGCACGCAGCTCGCTTCTGGCAGGGTGGACGGAACCGTCGCGCCTGTCGTGTCAACCCCGCGTCCGGGTGCGGTAACTGTCGATGCAAAGTTTGGATTTGCACAACCGGCGTTCCAGCGCGGCGTCTCCTTGGCGGTTAAGGCTGCCAAAACCAATGGGATCGCTTCGCTGGCGATTGCGCATTCGCATACCTGCACATCGCTTGGCTTTTTCACCGAACAGATTGCTGCCGCAGGATTGATCGGCATCGGTGTCACAAACGCTTCGGCCATTGTCGCAGGTCCCGGCGGGGCAAAGCGTGCCATCGGGACCAATCCGATTGCGTTCACAGTGCCAGGCGAAGACGGCCCTGCAATGCACGCGGATTTTTCGACCTCTGCGGTTGCCTTGGGCAAAATCACAATGGCCAAAGCGACAGGCGAACAAATCCCCGTGGGCTGGGCAGTAGACAACGAAGGGCAACCGACAACTGACCCCGCGCGTGCGCTAGAAGGTGCCTTGGTCAGTGCCGCTGACTACAAAGGATGGGCCTTGGGTCTGTTGGTTGAATTCCTTGCAGCTGGCTTGACGGGATCTGTCAACTCCTTGGATGTGAAAGGCTTGAAACTTCCCGACGGGCCACCGCACGATTTGGGCCAG
>CALILP010000220.1 GCA_938016515.1 uncultured Paracoccaceae bacterium | reverse complement strand
TTGGCCAATTGGCACAGGTCATTCGGACCTGCCAAACATCACAATCAATCAGTGAAGCCGGGCGAAAACTGTTTGCGGTATCCCGCGAAGAGCGGGCAAGTCGCAACGACGCTGATCGACTGCGCAAATATCTTGCCAAGTTCGATCTGTCTTGGGGCGATCTGGTTGCGAGATCGACCTAAACCAAACGTTGATCAACAGTGCTGGGAACGACAGCTTCCAGCGCTACCAGTGAACTTGGTTTTCACGCTGCATGCACACGCAACACCTGAAATGCTGCATGCACGTCGAATTCGATGCCGCCGGGCAGCGCAAGGACCGATCCTTCATGCTATCCGCAGAGCGTTTCAAACATTCAATTCGCACGATGCAGGTCGCAGCGGACATGAGTTGCGCAAACGCCAATGTCGGCTGAGCGAGACTGAGAGATTGAAGAAACTGATCGCGCGCCCCCAGCAACAGGCGCACACGCGCATATGTCCGAAAAGAAATCTTGGGCGAGTCCCTCTAGGACTTGTATTTTTGGCACCGACAGCGCCAAAGTTCACTGTAAAATGCAAGACCGCTATCGTTAATTAGCGCGATAGAGACAAGTGCCTCAAACAGCTGACAAAGGTTGGAACTGTGCATCTTAGACGCAGACACTCCGCTGTAAGCCACGGACAACAGGCTCCTCCATAGGCAGCGCAGGCACTCAAACGAAAAGGAGGGGTCGGTGGCGGACAGACAGGGATTCGAACCCTGGAGACGGTCTCCCGCCTACACACTTTCCAGGCGTGCGCCTTCGACCACTCGGCCACCTGTCCGTTCTGCAGCGTTTAGCGCCAAGCACGCCTACTTTGCAAGACCCTGCCCGCTATTTTTCACAAACTGCGCAAAGCCCTTGGCCACGCCTGAAAAAGCCCCGATATTGCACCGCAGCGACGAACCCAGTATGGCAGTGAGATGCAGCGCCCCATTCCAAAACCGCCCGCCCAGAAAGGCCAAAACGATCTGGCGCGCATCCAGACCGCCGCGCTTGTCATCATCGCCTTTGCGGTTGTTCTTTTCTTGCTGGTGCAGGCACGGTTCATGCTGGTTTCGCTGGCAACTGCGATCATTCTTTTCTCGCTGACATCTGCGGTCATCAACTTTGTCGCACGCCAAAGGTTGGGCCCGTTTCGGGTGCCCAACTTTGTCGCCAGTATTGTAGCACTTGTGTTTATCGCGGCGGCCTTGATGTCTGCGTCAGGGATCTTGTTGTCGCAGATCAACACGGTTGTCACAGTCACCTTGTCCTACGCCGAACAGGTGCCTAGCGCTGTCGCATCATTGTTTGGCTTTATGGGAGAAGGCACAGAGCTGGCCATCCAGAACGCCCTGCAGTCGATCAACGTCGGCTCTTACGCGCGAACTGCCGCTGCGCGTGCCGGGGATGTGACGCAAGCGGCCGTGCTGATCACGCTGTTCGTGGGGTTCTTGTTTGCTGAGCGGATCTGGTTCGACACCAAGCTGACAAACCTGATGGGAAATCAGGCAAAGGCAGATCGGATCGGCAAGATCATTTCTTCGATCATCTGGCGGGTGAACTATTACCTTTGGGTCAAAGCTGTGGTCAGCGCTTTGACCGGGTTGATGACGTTTCTGCTGGCGCGCGTGTTTGAGCTTGAGCTGGCCGTCGCCCTTGGGGTCATCACCTTTGTGCTGAACTTTATCCCCAACGTCGGGTCGATCATTGCCACTGGAATGGTTGCCATCGTGGCCCATATCGAAATCAATGATCCTGCCAGCACCTTGATGATCTTTATCCTTGCTGGTGGCATTCAATTCATCAATGGCAACGTTATCGATCCGATGATGATGGGCCGCGCCCTGCGGTTGTCCTCGTTTGGGATCATCATCTCCTTGGCGTTCTGGGGTGCGGTTTGGGGTATTCCGGGGATGTTCCTATCGGTCCCCATAATGGTCATGCTACTTGTGGTATGCAGCCATGTCCCGTCTTTGAGACCTGTCGCAATTTTGCTGTCGCGTGAAGGTCTGCCAGAACCGGAATCGTCATTGCCGCGATCCGCATCTCCTGATCGCCAGCAGCCCATGCCCGCACGCGGTGCCGCCCGCTAGGTGTCAGACCGCATCCCGACGATGAATATGGCGGCCAGTGCTGTCTCGCCGAAGGCCGCGAGGACAATCATGTTTGCGGCCTCCCCCTGCAAGTAGTCCCATAGTCCTGTCACCGCGATCCCAAGAAACGTGAGAGACATCGACAGGCTAACGGCCCATCTGACCTGTGGGTCCGTGTTCCCCCGCAAGAGCCAGCAAAACGCAGCAAGTCCCAGAAACAAGGGTGCGGCGCGCGTGCCCAGAAACAAGCCGCTTTGGTCTGGGCTGACCCCGTATCCGGCCATATAGGAACCCGGCGCGACCAGAAAGATCGCAAACAAAATAACGCACACCAATGCTCCAATACTGCAAGCAAGGCGATACGTTATCATTGCGCCTCAGCCTCGCCCGCGACGCCAAAGTACGTGACGTCTTCGACGAAATACTGATAGCTGTCCGCGTTGATCAATGTATCCAAAGGATCTGTAATCGCCATTTCCGAGCAATCGCCACGAGAATAACAAATATCAACGGTGTCTGCAGTCACGTCAAAGTGGCTGATTTCATGCACCAAAGTCCCGGCCCGTGTCCCGTTCCCGTCAGCCACACTTTCTGCGGTCAGGTCCTTCATCGTATCCATCTGGAAAAAGCTAGGGCAGACATGCACGCGATACGGCTCGTTTTTGTCGACAAACGCGTAGGTTTCGCCATCACAAAGATCTTCGCCAACGTTATGGCATACAGCCGAGACCTTGTCTGATCTCAGGGCTTTGACCACCGATTTCAGATTGCGGCGCACGATTTCGCCGCTCTTGGCATTGTAGCGCCCAAACCAGCGCGTATAGGCCGGATTGGGTCCGATGGCCGTTGTCGCGGTTAACGCCAACCGCTGTGAGCGATCCGCTGCTGCAATGAATTGGCCCCGTTCGGTTTTCGTGCACCGCTCGAAGGTTTGTGCATCGACCTGAATGGGCAACACAGCAGCAATAGCCAGACAGAGCAAACTTTGCTTCATGAGACAAGATGCAGGTAGACCCGCCGGTTTTGCTTGCCCTTCTTTTCGATCTTGCCCAACCGGACGGTCCCGATTTCCTTGGTCCCCGCAACATGGGTCCCGCCACAGGGCTGAAGGTCGGCCGTATTTTCGCCAGCACCGATCCGGACAAGGCGCACACGCCCTTGCCCGCGCGGTGGCTGGGCGCTCAGCGTTTTGACCAATGCGGGGTTCGCATCCAGCTCTGCATCTGTGATCCATTCCTCGGTCACGGCAAAGTCGCAGGCGATCAGCTTGTTTAGTGTCTCTTCGATTTCGGCCTTGTCGGCGGGGGCTTCGGGCATATCAAAATCCAGCCGGCCCTTGTCTTGCGAAATCGATCCCCCGGTCACAGGCAATGGGATGACCACGGACAACAGATGCAACGCAGTGTGGACGCGCATATGTCCAAACCGGCGGTCCCACCCAATTTCTTGGCGCACAAGTGCCCCTCGTGCAGGAAGGCCTGCCGGTTCGGCGGGCACCAGAACAATCGCGCCATCAACGCCCTTCACGGTCGTTGCAATTTCGATGCTGCCTTCGTCTCCATCCAAGCCCCAACGCAGCCATCCACTGTCGCCGGGCTGTCCTCCGGCGGTTGGATAAAAGATCGATTGATCCAGAACGATCCCACCTTCGTCAGTGATGGACACAACACGGGCTGATGCCTCTCGGCGATAGGCGTCTTCAAGATAAAGCTGCGTTGTTGGCATAATCAGGTGTTGTCTCCGTCGGGGTCTAGATCCGTGTCACAATCGTGATCCGCCTGGCGCCTTTGCGGAGGCTCCGGCGATAGCTTTGCGGCGTCGTCGTCAGTAGCATGACCCAGAACTTCAGGATTGCGCAACCAGATGTCACGCTGTGCGAATGGAATCTCGATCCCGGCGGCTGCGAACCTTTGCGCAATTTCGATATTCATCTCAGAGCGGACAGACATCATAAAGTTGATGTCGCGCAGGATCGCGCGGATTTCAAACTCCAGCGCATCGGCCCCGAAATTGAGGAACAAGACGGACGGCGGCGGGTTCATGATGACCATCGGATGCTTTTCAGCTACCTCGCGCAGGATGCCCATGACCTGATCAACCTCACTGCCATAACCAACACCCACAGGCAGGATCAGGCGGCCGACAAGGTTGCCACGGGTCCAGTTGATGACCTGATTGCTGACAAGGTCCGCATTGGGCACGATGACGTCTGTTTGGTCAAATGTCTCGATCCGGGTGGACCGGACCGAGATATCCCGGACATAGCCCATCTTGCCCCCGACTTCGATCCAGTCTCCTTCGCTGATGGGCCGTTCAATCAGCAGGATGATCCCTGACACAAAGTTTGAGACGATGTTCTGCAACCCAAAACCGATACCCACTGAAAGAGCACCAGCCACAATCGCAAGGTTCGACAGGTCAATCCCGGCGCTTGTGATTGCGATGACACCTGCAAGAAATATGCCAACGTACCCAAAGCCCGCAACGATGGCGTTTTGTGCCCCCAGATCAAGATTGGTCCGCGGCATAACAGACACCTTCAGGGTATTCTTGATGAATTGGGTCAAGAGGTAGCCAAACGTGAAGATCAGGACGAACCACAAGAAATCGGTTGGTGAGATCTGCGTTTCTCCAAAGGCGAACCCTTCGGTAAAGCGCGTCCAGTATTCCACCAAGTCCGCCCGCTGCGCCCCCCAGATCAGTGCCAATATCGGCGCAGAGATCACCAGAAGAGCAAAGCCAAACACCACAGGCGCCAGCGCATAAGCGTTGTTTTCGCTGCCAGCCGCGACCAATGCATGAATGCTATAGGCAAGTGATTGCAGGTAAACCAAGACCCCGATCACCCCGAGGGTCAGAATGGTCGGGAACAGTATTTCGACCGCCGCTGCACCATAGCCAAACGCCGCCATCACGGGTGCGACAATACTCACTGCTTGGGCCAGGCGTCCGATGATGCGACGCGTGCGGCCCTGGCTGACGTTTGGTCCTGCGTCTTCGGATGGAGGGTGGCGCAGCAAAGTTGCAAACCGAAACAAAACAACAGAGATCACAACGATCACCGGAAAATTCAGGACCGGAAGGACCGTATCAACATTTGGCCCGGATTGGATAAAAGCATCAAGCGGGAGCCATAGCGCCGTGAGCCACGCCAACAGCACCGCCGTCCGGCGCGCGGGCAGCCTGACGTCTGCCGCAAGGTTAAGTGGGCCAAACCGCTTTCCAGCCGGAAAAAACTGCCGCCCAAGCCATCCGCTCAGGATGATGACACTGCCTGTCACAGGCACAGTTGCCAGCACGTCTTCGCCGCGCGGCCCAAAGATATCCAGCTGTGATAAACCATAGGTCAGCGCGACCAGTCCGATCAACGGAAGGGCAGCATCTGCAATCGTGTGAAAGAATTCGGACAGGACACCCTGGACCCCGCTGCCCTGCCCTTCAAACATGTCACGCGCGATCTGGCGGCCACGTCGAAACAAAAGCAGAGCAACCGCGATGGACCCAAGCGCCAATAGGATGCGGCCTGCGGTGTTGGTCGTTTCACTGACACGCGCCACACCTGTCGATAGTTCGGACCCGATTTCAAACGTACCCGCCAGAATGGCGCTGGCAGCTGCGCCCCATTGCGCGGGCGCCAAAGGGGATGGATTGCGCGTCAGCAAATCTGCGGTCTGGCGGTCACGGAGCTGCGTTTCAATTTCGCGGATCATGCCAGAGGCGCGGGCATGGGCTTCGCTGGCCAAAAGGCCCGGCACTGCCAGCAAATCACGTTGTGCGGTCAAGGCAGCCCGGCGTTCTGATATGGCCGTCGCCTCGGTTTCGCCCTCGGCAGGTGGCGCGCCAAGTGCAAGCAGCTGACTTTCGACAGTCGCCAGCCGTCCATCGTTCTCGCGCATGGCTGATGCAAATACGTCCCGCCACTCTGCTATCTCGACGCGGATCCGTTCCAATGCAAATGGCCGGGCCTGGTTGCGCAACAACAGCTGCTCTGTTCGGGCCGCTGCATCTTCCCACGCGGCATAATCAATATCACGCGGGTTGGCGATCCACTGAGACACCGGGATCTCGCCGGTATCCGTCGTGTCTGCGGATGTTTGCGCAGTCTCTGTCGTCTCTTGCGTGGAGGTGGATGGCGCCAGTATCTCTGGAAGGTCTGCTTGCGCCCCAACTGGCGCTGCGGTCGCCAGACACCACATCATGACAGCACCGATGAACAGGAAAATACGTTGCGGCGCAGGCGCAAAGCTCAAGGTCACACGTCCTCGAACACGCTGGGCAGGTCGGCAGGTGCCTGATCAAGCCACGCGGGGACTGGAAGCCCCTTTTCACGCAAAAACGCTGGGTTATACAGCTTAGACTGATACCGCGTGCCGTAATCACACAAGATCGTCACGATGGTATGTCCCGGCCCGAGATCACGCGCCATGCGCATCGCCCCGGCCACATTAACTCCGGACGATCCACCCAAACACAGCCCCTCTTTTTCAAGAATATCAAACACCACCGGCAACGCCTCGCTGTCGTGGATATTATAGCTGTAGTCAGGCTTGAGGCCCTCAAGGTTCTTGGTGATCCTAATCTGCCCGATACCTTCGTTGATCGACGATCCTTCGGACATGACCAACTCACCATTGGTGTAATAGTTATGCAGCGAGGCCCCATCAGGATCAGCCAGTCCGATTTTCACACCCTTGGGCTGAAGCACCTGAGCCACCCCCGCAAGCGTACCGCCCGAACCAACGGCGCAGATAAAGCCGTCGACGTTCCCATCCGTCTGATCCCAAATTTCCGGCCCGGTTGTTTCGATATGAGCCTGCCGGTTGGCAACGTTATCAAATTGATTGGCCCAGATGACGCCTTCGTTAGTCTGACGCGCCAAGGCATTTGCCAGCCGTTCTGAGTAGCGCACAAAATTGTTGGGGTTGCGGTAGGGTGCTGCGGGCACCTGCACCAGTTCGGCACCAGCGAGGCGCAGCATGTCTTTCTTTTCCTCAGATTGGGTTTCAGGGATGACGATGACCGTCTTAAACCCCATCGAGGCCCCGACCAACGCCAGTCCGATCCCGGTGTTGCCAGCCGTCCCTTCGACAATCGTACCGCCCGGCTTCAGCTGTCCCTTTGCAATGGCATCTTGAATGATGAACAAGGCTGCCCTGTCTTTGACAGACTGGCCCGGATTCATGAATTCGGCCTTGCCAAGGATGGTGCATCCCGTCGCCTCTGATGCGCCTTGCAGCTTGATCAGTGGTGTATTTCCGACAGACGCGGCAAGGTCCGATTTGATGGGCGCAGAGGTGGGCATGACAGCGGCCTTTCGTTGTTTCAACCTACCTAGAACCCCGCCGGATGAAACTCAAGCAGCGCCGCGCAGCCGGTCCTTGTGCCGGGCCACCCAAAGCAGCATCGCGATCAAGGGGCCGACGTTGGCTTCACCTGTTTCGATCAGGTCCAACGCGTCCGACAAAGCCATGACATGTATCCGCAGGTCTTCGTTTTCCGCAGCCAGTCCACCGGTGTAAGTGGTCGGTTCCGGCAAAGGACCAAGCCCCGCAAAACAGTAAAAGTAATCGGTGCTGGAACCGGGGGATGGATAAAAGGAAAACATTTTTTCGAGGGTGACATCCGTCAGCCCCGCCTCTTCCATGGTTTCACGGCGTGCCGCGTCTTCGGGGGTTTCATGACCGTCGATCATGCCCGCCACTGGTTCGAGCATCCAGGGGTTGGGGACGGTGCGCATCATGGGGCCCATCCTGATTTGCTCGACCAACAAAACCCGGTCTGTTTTCGGGTCGTAGGGCAACACAATTGCAGCGTCGCATGCCAGCATGACCTCGCGATCCAACGGACCAAGCGTTGTGTCCTGAAAAGACCGATGGGTGACCTGAAAGCCTGTGAACTTAAAGAAATTCCCGACAAGCGGGGCTGCGGGAATGAAGCCAAAATCGCCTGACTTTGGGGCGTAACGCACCGCCGTTGGGGTCTTGTCCGCTGCAGCACGCAAGCGGACGCCAGCGCGCAAAGCAATCATGTGCCATTGCTGTTTCAGGGCAGCGCCGGTCAAAGGTGGATCGTAGGCGCCAATTTCGCGCATCATTTCGCGGCTGAGCGGGGCTGTCGTGTCCTGCCACTCGGCCAATGACCACGGCGTGTCCGACACCGAAACGGTATCATCTGGAACATATGTGCATGCGGCAACGTTCTGCGCGCCGATCTGAATTTCAACAGAGGTTACGCTGTACCCAAAGGGAAGTTCATAAGCATTCAGGCGTGCGAGGTCAGCAACACTCAGATCCCGCACGATCACCCCATTTGCGGTCTTTCCCGGACGTGGGATCAGCGCGGGAAGCGGCGCATCGTTTTGGCGCAAAACCGTGTAGTCCATAAGCGTCGCTGCCTGCGCAGACGTCGCCCGGCCCAACAAGCGGT
>CALILP010000219.1 GCA_938016515.1 uncultured Paracoccaceae bacterium | reverse complement strand
CGCCTTTGACATCCTTTGTGGATATTCCAGAAGTGCTGGAACGGCGGATGAACCAAGTGGGCTTGGTGAAACAGGAAGAGGGCGCACAGTTGCAGGCGGTGTTGAAACCGGGGCAGCGGTTGGTTTCGCTTGAAGGCGATGTCTGGCGCTGGGACGGGTTCCGGGCAGCCTCGGAGGATGCGCCGTCGGCGGCGGCACTGCGGTTGCAGCAGCTGAACCGGCTGGTCGAATTGAAGCGCGATCTGGAAGATGCGGCAGCGCGGGCGCAAGGGGCCGCACAGGCGCACGATATGCTGACGACAAGGCTGCGCGCGTTGACAGATGCGGATCAGGCGGCGCGCACTGCTCGGCGTGATGCGGATCGTTTGGTGGCGGAGGCGAACCGGGCAGCCTCGCGGGCTGAAGCGGATCGCGATTTGGCACAGGGCAAGTTGGAAGCCTCTGGGCTGGCGAAGACCCGGTATGATGAAGAGGCGATGGCGGCGCGCAAAGCCTTGGCAGAGGCTGAGAAGGGCGCGTCTGGGCTTGAGGATCTCGATGATGCGCGGGCACGGGTGGAAGACATCAAGATGACCGTGGAAGCCGCCCGGATCACCATGATGTCAAAGCGGTCGGCCCATGATGAAGTGCGCCGTGAGGGTGAGGCGCGGTTGAAGCGGTCTCAGGAGATCACCAAAGAGGTGTCTGGCTGGAAGCACCGGTTGGAGACGGCAAGCAAGCGGACGTCCGAGTTGGCGGAACGCAAGACGGCGTCGGAAGAAGAGCTGGCAGCGGCTGCGGCGGCACCAGCGGAGATTGCGGCGCAGCGCGAAGAACTAGCGGATGCGATTGATGACGCGGAAGGGCGGCGCAAGGCAGCGGCGGATGTGTTGGCCGAAGCCGAGACGGCGTTGCGCGAGGCGTCTGTGGCGGAGCGGGATGCAGAGCGGGATGCGTCGGAGGCGCGCGAGGCGCGGGCGCGGTCAGAGGCGCGGTCGGATGCCGCGAAAGAAACGGTCGCCTATGCCGCCGAGCGGATCATGGAGGCAATGGAGGTCACACCGCAGCAGCTGTTGGAACAGCTGGATGTTGCCGTGGACGATATGCCGCCTGCCGAGAAAATCGAAGGGCAGGTGAACGGGTTCAAGCGACAGCGCGACGCTTTGGGGGCCGTGAACCTGCGTGCTGAGGAAGACGCGAAAGAGGTGCAGGTCGAGCATGATACGTTGCGCGATGAAAAGACGGACTTGGAAAGCGCGATTGTAGCTTTGCGGACGGGGATTGCCTCGCTGAACAAAGAGGGTCGTGAGCGGTTGCTGACGGCGTTTGAGCAGGTGAATGATAACTTCGGCCTGTTGTTCAAGCACCTGTTCGGGGGCGGCGAGGCGAAGCTGGTTTTGGTGGAATCGGATGATCCTTTGGAAGCTGGCTTGGAGATCATGTGCCAGCCGCCGGGCAAGAAGCTGTCGACACTATCTCTGTTGTCAGGCGGAGAGCAGACGTTGACCGCTTTGGCGTTGATCTTTGCGGTGTTCCTCGCGAACCCGGCCCCGATCTGCGTGCTGGACGAGGTCGATGCGCCATTGGACGACGCCAACGTGACCCGGTTCTGTGATCTGCTGGATGAGATGACCCGGCGCACGGAAACCCGGTTCCTGATCATCACCCACCATGCGGTAACGATGTCCCGGATGGACCGGCTGTTTGGCGTGACGATGGGCGAGCAAGGGGTGTCTCAACTGGTGTCTGTCGATCTCAAGAAGGCCGAGGCGATGGTCGCTTAGTACGGCTGGGAGACGCGCGGCTGCGCCGACGCCCCTCCCGCCGTCCCGTTGGGGTGAACTGTGGCCGTTTGTCTTTGGCTGATGTGGTGCAGCCTCCGGCGGGGATATAGAAAGAAACAAAGATGTCTCTGGTGGCGTGATGCCGCTGGTGCCGTGTATTGTTTAGAGAGCGTTCAGGAGGTCCACTGTCGGCCAGGCGTCTGCCGGCAAACCGAGGCGTTGTTGTTCAAGCTGCACCGCTGCGCGTGTTTTAGCCCCAAGAATCCCGTCAATCCCGCCAACGTCATGGCCCCGCCCTTCTAGCTTGGTTTGCAGCGCCTGCATTTGCGCGCCCGTGAGCGCAGGGGTGGGCGTACCTGCGTCATAAGGTGGGGCACCTGCAATGCGTGTGGCAAAATAGGCTGCCGTCGTCACGTAGACGAAGCTTTTGTTCCATTCGAAATAGACATCGAAATTGGGGTAGGCCAGAAAGGCCGGCCCGTTGCGCCCCATCGGTAACAGGACCCGCGCGTCAAGGGCTGCATTTCCAAGGGTACCGGTGCGTGCCGTGATGCCAAGTGCTGCCCAATCGCCGACTGTCTTGGGGTGGTTCAGACCGGTTTGGACCCAATCGAGTGTGTTTGGTACGATGATTTCCTGCAGCCAGGGTTCATTTGCTCGCCAGCCGAGGCCCGACAGCACGTTTGACCCAGACATCAGTGCGTCTGCCGCAGATCCCTTGAGGTCGACTTGCCCGTCCCCGTCTCCGTCCATGCCGCTTTCGATGATATCACCGGGAAGCATCTGCACCTGACCGATTTCGCCCGCCCATGCCCCCGTTGTTGTCGCAGGGTCAAAGTCGCCGCGTTCGGTGAGTGCGATGGCGGCATAGACTTGTGGTTGGAACAGCTCTGGCCTGCGGCAGTCATGCGCAAGTGTGACCAAAGCATTGCGGGTGTTGAAGTTGCCCTGGACCTGGCCAAAATCCGTCTCAAATGCCCAAAACGCCAGAATGACTTCGCGCGGGATGCCGAAGGTGGCCTCAACCCGGTCAAAGGTTGCATCGTTTCGGTCGCCGTAGATGCGTCCGTTGTCGAGGCGGTTTTGGCTGATGAGGGCCCGCGAAAAGGCGATGAAGTCCTTTTGAAAGAAGGATTGCGAGCGGTCCGCCTTGATCACGTCAGGGTCTTGACGCGCACCAGCAAGAAAACGGTCGGCGGCTTGGGGTGAGAGGCCGCGTGCGGTGGCTTCGGCTTTGATAGCGCTCAGGAATGTAGGGAAGTCGCCCCCGCAGGTTTGGGCGATGGCCGGGCTGGCGAGGACGGAAAGGGCGAAGGCAAATGCACGCATAAGGGGACCTGTTGTTGTGTCTGATGGGAGCCTAACAGGATGCGCGGGAGGGGCAATCAAGCGGGTGTGATCAGCGCAAGGATCAGGGCCAGCACGATGGTCAGGCCCCAGACCTGCCATAGCGTTTGGATGCTGGCGGTGATGTCCGCCGCCCGCAGGTCTTTCTTGCCCATGGGGTTCACGTAGGCGAAATCGCTCATGACGCCATTATAGCTGCGCGGTCCCGCTAGGGCGATGTTATGTTTGTAAGCCATCGCGGCCTCTGGCCAGCCCGCGTTAGGCGAGCGGTGCTTTTGTGCGTCCGCCTTGATCGTCCAAAGGGCTGCGTTGCGATCTGTGATCCAGATCATCAGAGCCGTCAGCCGGGCTGGTATCCAACTGAGCAGGTCATCAAAGCGTGCGGCCGCCCAGCCGAAGTCCTGATGTTTGTCGGTTTTGTAGCCAATCATGCTGTCTGCCGTATTGGTGATTTTGTAGACCAACAGGCCCGGCAGGCCGAACAGTGCAAACCAGAAGACGGGGGCGACAACACCGTCGCTGAGGTTTTCTGCCCCGCTTTCGATGGCGCTGCGGGACACTGCACTTTCGTCCATGTCGCTGGTGTCGCGGCTGACGATCATGGCCACCGCTTTGCGCCCGTGGTTAAGTGATCGGATCAGGCCGGTCGCGACCGCTTTGACGTGATCGACCAGAGACTTTTGCGCCAAGAGGATTGCACCTACGATCACGTCGGCCCAGATGCCCGGAATCAACGTGATCAGGGTACCCAGAAGGGACGCGCCGATGATCAGGCCCGCCAGCGCCAGAATGCCGTTGCGTTTGCGGTGATCGCCTTGGTTATAGCGTTGATCGAGCGTGTCGATGACCCGGCCCATCAGGACTGCAGGGTGTGGCGCGCGATCCCAAAGCCATTTGGGCTCTCCCATCACAGCGTCCAGCAGCATCGCGAAAAGGACGGTCATAGGGCTGCCTCCAGTCGCTCCCAATCAGCGGGGCCGGGCAGCCCAAGGCGAAGCCAGTTGTCTGCGTATGGGAAGATGCGTGACCAGATGTGAGAGGCGGCGAGGTGGTTTTGGGCCGCCTGCGCGTCCGCGACTTCATAAAGTCGGAACAGGGTGGTGCCGCCGATGGTCTTGGCTTCGATCCCTTCCATCAGGGTGTCGAGACGGGCGGCGTCAGCACTCAGACGCGCGCGGGTTTCATCTGCCCATGCGAAGTCGCGCAGGGCTTCTGTTCCGATATCAAGAGCAGGGCCAGAGACTTGCCAAGGCCCAAGCGCGTCCTTGAGTTTGGTTATCAGGGCCGGGTCCCCGATGGCGAAACCCAAACGCATCCCTGCAAGGCCCCAGAATTTACCCATACTTTTCAGAATGATGGTGTTCAGCTTGCCTGCTTGTGCGATCAAGCTGGCATCCGGCATCACATCGCAGAAGCTTTCGTCGATGATCCGCAGGGGCGCGGTCAGGTCGTCAGCAGACCAGACTTTGCCATCTGGGTTGTTGGGATGCACGGCCACCTGCGCCATCGGTGCGGCCTCAGATAAGGTCCAGCCGGCACCGGTGAAGGATGCTGCGTGTTCGTTGTAGGTGGGGGTCGGGATATGCACACTGCCGGGCGACAGGATGCGGGGCAGTTGCGCGATGGCCGCTGACGCGCCGGGAATGGCGAGGATCGCGGCGGTGTCAGGCACTGACCAGAACGCGCGGGCTGCGGCCTCTAACCGGGCGAACGCGCCAATATCAGGCAGCGCCGTCCAGGCATCAGCGCTCAGGCGCGGCAGCGGATAAGGCACCGGGTTGATGCCGGTGGACAGGTCAATCCACGCAGGGCGGGTGCCGCCAAAGCGGGTGATGGCCCCATCCAGATCGCCGCCATGATCACGCTTTGCTGATGTCATACGTCGTCCGAGGGCAGGGGCGGGTGCCGGGTGACGAAGTGGCCTTTGATGGCTTGCGGCCATGTGCGGAAAGGGACCTGGCCGGTGTCAGAGGACGCATGGGCCTCTGCGTAGGCGACGATACCTGCTGCGGCCTCTGGATCGGGGATGAAGTCGCCAAGAGTGTAGGCCAGCTTGCCTGCCCCCTGAATGGCAACGTTGCAGCCGTGTTTGCAGCCCATCAGGCAGGACACGCGGCGCGTTTTCACGGTTTCACTACCTGCGGCTGCGGCCTCGATCATGGCGGCAAAAGCCTCGCCATGTGTCAGGTCATTCTGGCACGCTTCGGTGTCCTCGCGTTTACACGTGTCGCAAATTGTGATCCAAGTCTGCATCTGTCGCCTCTGATTAGAGCATCTATTCTGCGACGTCGTTTCAAACTGATTTTTTGTGCTGCAGCAAGCAAATAGGCACGAAACCGCTGGTGTTACGAGAAGACACTATGCGCGTTAACGACTCGTTAGGATTATAGGCAGATTCTTGGGTCAGGGCCTTGGCGATGGTTCTGATCGTTTTGATATTCTTGACGAGAGGGGAGACTTGGCGAAATGCGCGTATTGATCGTTCAAAGCAACCCTGATTTGTCAGCGATATGGGGCCGCCATTTGGAACGGCTGGGTGCGACAGTTCAATGTGTCGAAACCGGCGAAGATGCCTTGAATACGCTGCAGACCGGCATGTTTGATGTGATCGTTCTGGATCTGGTGCTGCGCGAAGGTAGTGCACTGACAGTCGCAGATTTTGCGAACTTTCATCTGCCCCGCGCCAACGTCGTCTTTGTCACGGACACCACCTTTTTCTCGGACGGGTCGATCTTTGCACACAGTGCAAACGCTCGTGCGTTTATCGAAACGACAACACCGCCATCTGATCTGGCCGAAATTGTGCACTACTATGGCGGTCCAAAAACGAAACCAGTGCAACATCGGGTGCCACCGCCGATGCCACATTCAAAGCGGACTGTGGTCTAACCGCGCCCGTGCGGTGCGGCAAAGTCTGGTGTTGGGTTGATTGGAATGATCCGGTGCGGATTAATTGTCTCGTGGCTGTAGTGATAGTGGCGCACGATGTGATCCATGTTCACCGTCGCGGCGACGCCCGGCCATTGGTATAACTCGCGCGTGAACGCCCAGATATTCGGGTAGTCCACGATCCGCTTGCGGTTACACTTAAAGTGCAGGTGATAGACCATGTCGAACCGGACCAGGGTGGTCCAAAGCCGCCAGTCGGCCTCGGTGATGCGATCACCGGTGAGGTAGCGGTTTTGCGACAAGATATCTTCGATCCAGTCGAGGCTGTCGAAAAGAGGATGCACGGCAGCGTCATAGGCCTCCTGCGATGTCGCAAAGCCTGACTTGTAAACGCCATTGTTCACTGTGTCGTAGATCCGGTCGTTGATCGGTGCGATGGCGTCGTGCAACTCTGCCGGATAGAAGTCTTGGGTGTTGCCGGTGATCCCGTCGAAGGCGCTGTTGAACATGCGGATAATTTCAGAGGATTCGTTCGAGACGATCGTCTCGCGTTGCTTGTCCCACAAGATCGGCACCGTGACCCGGCCTGAAATCTGAGGATCGGCCTTGATGTAAATGTCGCGGGCGAAGGGCAGACCGAACAGTGTGTCGCCAGTCGCACCGTGGTCGTCTGTTTCGAAGGTCCAGCCCTCTGACAGCATATCGGGATGCACGACAGAGACGTCGATATGATCGGTCAGGTCTTTCAGTGCGCGGAACACCATCGTGCGGTGGGCCCATGGGCAGGCGTTCGAGATGTAAAGGTGATAGCGCCCGCTTTCGGCCTTGAACCCATCTTCGCCAGAGGGCCCAGCGGACCCATCGGCAGTGATCCAATTCCGGAATTTCGCGGTGGAGCGCACAAATGCGCCGCCAGATTTCTTGGTATCGTACCAAACGTCGTGCCAGACACCGTCAACTAACTGTCCCATCAGGCGCTCCTTTTCCGCGAGTGTGTGTGGAAGACGATGTAGTTGGAATATGTGTGCACAGAAATAGCGCTATGGGCGCAGGTTCTGTGCGTTTTTGCAAAGCGATGTTGTGCCCTACACTTGTTATGACTGCTCACGCCTCGCACCTAGGAAATCTGCGTCTTGCCAATCTGCGCGATCAGGTAATCCATAAACACCCGCACCTTGGCCGATACGACATTGCTTTTGGGATAGATAAGCCAAAGGCTGGGTTGCTCTGCGATCTGGAAATCTGGAAGGACCTGTACCAGAGATCCATTGGAGATCTCTTTGTGAACAAGCCAAAGTGAATTGAGAGAGATGCCAACGCCATCCAGCGTCGCTTGCCTTTGCGTCATACCATCATTCAAAAGCAAACGCTGTGCCGCGCGTTTTGGATCGAAGGCGGCCGGGGTTCCGGCAGACGACACAAGGCGGCGCGGTTCAAGATCGCGGAACGCAATAAGCCGGTGCAACAGAAGATCTTTTGGAGTCCGTGGGTTGCCGTACTTTTCGATGTAACTGGGTGACGCACAAAGGATGCGGGTGTCATCCGCCAGTTTGCGCGCAGTCAGGCTGCTGTCCTCAAGCACAGAATTGCGCAGGGCAAGATCATAGCTCCCTTCGATCAAGTCGACCTGCGTGTCCGACAGGTGCAAATCAAGGGTCAGGTCAGGAAAGGTGTCCATAAAGGCTGGCAACAGCGGCGCAATATAGATTTGTGCGAAAGTGCTGGGGGCAGCGAAGCGCAACCGACCACTGATCTTTGTTTGCCCTTTGCCAAGCGCTGCAAATGCCGCTTCCTCTTGCGCGATCATTTCTCGGGCATAGGGCAGAAAATCGTGGCCCTCAGACGAAAGAGATACTTTGCGGGTCGAACGGTGAAGAAGCTCTGTGCCCAACAGGTGCTCTAGCTTGGCGATCCGCGTACTGGCGACAGCAGGGGCCATGCCCAGCGTGCGTCCTGCAGCACTGATGTTCAAAGTCTCGCTTGCGAGAACGAAAAGGCGCAGGCTTTGGGTATCCATTGTATACCTTTTCGGAATAGTGAAATCATTTGTAGCTACTTTTTATATTTTTTCGGAGTGGTAAGTCAAAGGGGAAGACGGACAAGGGAACGCCCGATGACACGAACTGCCACAGTGAATTATCATGTCCACAAGCTGGAACGACAGGCGTTCACACTGGATGCCGGTGGGGTTTTGGGCAATCTCATCTCGCCAGAACTCGCCCCGACCGAGGTAACTGTCTTTGATGAACGAGCGGTTGGTGCTGAGACGCGGTTCGAAGATGCTTCGGTGGGGTTCGTAGAGTACCCGACACAGGTAAAATCCTTCGCTGGTGATCAAAAGTGGCAAGCCACCTATGATGCGGAACTGACGAAACTGCTGATAAATGAGGTTTGCGCGCAAGAGGTGATCATCTTCGACCATACGGTGCGCGTTGACGATCCAAATGCAGAACGCAAACCGGCCCGGAACGTGCACAGCGACTACAGTTCTGATGGTGCCAAAAAGCGCCTGATCGATATTCTTGGAACAGACAAGGCGGCTGAATGGAGTGACGGGCGCTATGCCTTTATCAATGTGTGGCGCCCGGTAGATGCACCGATCAACTCTGCTCCGTTGGGTTTTGTTCTGCCCGAAAGCGTTGCTGACGAAGACTGGATTTTGCTTGATCTGATCTATCCTGATCGCAAAGGGCAGATCATGGGTTTGGCTGCAAATCCAGATCATGAATGGATTTACATGTCCAAAATGACGCCGGATGAAGTCGCATATTTCAACATCTTTGACAGTCATGGCCGTCCGTCAATCGCCCATAGCGCGTTGGAAATGATCGAGGATCCTTCGGTCCTTAGTATCCGGAAAAGCGTCGAAAGCCGCACCTTGGTTCGCTACTAAAACGCTCAAACTAAAACATGCGCGACGGCATCTGTTCTGATCCGCTGCGATACGCAATCACTGAAAGAAGCTATCATGACCAAGACTATACTGATCACCGGCGCAACAGACGGCATCGGCCTGCTGACCGCCAAGACGCTCGCGGCTGCCGGGCATACAGTTTTGCTGCATGGCCGTAGTGCGGACAAGCTTGCCAAAGCCGCCAAAGAGGTGGGTGGAACATCGCAGACATATTCCGCAGACCTGTCCCGGATGGCTGACGTTCATGCCTTGGCTGCAGCCATTCGCCGGGATCATGATCAATTGGACGTTTTGATCAACAACGCAGGCGTTCTGAAGATCAATCACACCGTGACAGATGACGGCTATGACGTGCGTTTCATGGTTAATACATTTGCGCCCTACGTCCTGACGAAAGAGCTTTTGCCGATCATTGCGCAGGATGGTCGTATCGTGAACCTGTCATCTGCGGCCCAGGCACCCGTGGACATAGATGCATTGCACGGTGGCAAGCAGCTTGATGACATGGGGGCCTATGCGCAAAGCAAGCTCGCCATTACGATCTGGACCCAAGAGATGGGTAAGGCGTTGGCTGGCGGACCCATCGTTGTCGCAGTGAACCCCGGTTCCCTGCTTGCATCAAAAATGGTCAAAGAGGGCTTTGGTGTCGCAGGCAATGATTTGCAAATCGGCGCTGACATCCTGTGCAAAGCAGCCCTCGGCGCGTCATTTGCGGATGCAAATGGCAAGTACTTCGACAATGACAGCGGTGCATTCGCCAACCCACACGCGGCCGCAATGGACCCCGGCCACTGTGCCAAAGTCATGCAAGCGATTGACGAAGCCGTGGTCAAGCTCGGCTGATCTTCCCTAACTCCTCAAAGTGAGACTTCAAAATGCCAGAGACACCACTCGCCCGCGCCCGCGCAATCGCGCGTCCTTCGCGTGAGGCCATGTTACAGCGCCATCCTTCGGTTCAGGCCTTTTGGGCCCAAAACCGTGCCCCTTTTCAACAGGCGTGGGAGGAATGGGAAACCACCGATCAGGGGCAAAGCGTAAAGCTTGATGAAACGCTATATGATCCCAGATTGCGTTTGGCGGTTCATCAGGCATGGGCAGATCCAGACAAAGAGGGCGCCGTTCAGGACCTCTGGCAAGAGGTTTTTCCGGGCGTCTACAAGGCACAGTTCTTTGACCCTGAACGCATCGCCCTTTTACGCGACTATATGGACAATGTGGCTGATGCGGACATCCCTTTGCGTCCGCCCTACGGTATTTCTCTGAACCGTGGCGGTGCGATGTTGGACCCGCGATCTGAAGGGTACTTGGCAGCGCCCGGTTTCCAGACATTCTATCAACAATTGATGGATACCTACATGCGGCCGGTCTCGCGTATGTTGTTTCCTGACGTTGTTGGGTACGACACCCAGACATTTGGCTTTTCGATCCAATGGCAGGCTGATGCAGACACTTCGTTGCGGGCGCACACCGATGCATCTTCTGTTACGTTGAACATCAACCTGAACTTGCCCGGTGAAGACTTCGCAGGGTCCGGCGTGCGGTTCTTTGACCGCGAAACGCGACAGGTCAGCGAATTGACCTTCGCCCCGGGTACCGCGTTGATCCATCATGGCAGTGTGGCGCACGAATCGATGCCAATCACGAAGGGTGAACGCTCTAACTTTGTTTTGTGGCTATACGGCGAAAACGGTCAGGTGCCGCGGCAAGGCGCCCAACCGCTGGACATCAGCCCGCACGAACGGTGGGTGAACCCCGCGGTGCAAAGTGACGGTTTTGCTCCGTTCTGAGGGGCAACACCGTTGCAAGGCTATTGGTCGCGGCTTGATGGCTTGAAAAACGCACAGCCGGACACGCAAAACTTGCTCGGTATGACGCCATTGTCCGCGTGTTGCCGTTTCCGTCGTTGCGACTCTTCCACGACATACCTATTGTTAGCGCCAGACGAAGCCCACGTGGCCAGAAAGGTTGGCGTTCTGTCGGTTGACCCACAAAGGGAACCAAAGGACGCGTCGTCAGGCCCCGTGCATCTTGCGCGGAATTCTGGTGTGCCGTAGGGCGGTGATATCGGACGGGAGAGGGGCCAATGCGTACCATTTTGACAGGTTTTTTCGGGATCAGCGGCACTGCGGCGCAGGCGCATCCGGGGCATTTGGCTGATTTGGCCGGACACGACCATTGGGTCGCCGGTGCAGCGATTGGTGTTGCCGTGTTGGTCGGGATTTATGGTGCTCTGAAAGGCAAGTCTGAAGCCGCTGAAGAGGCTGATGCGGATGCTGATAGCGCCGAAGAAGAGGTGCCTGCATGAAAACCGGTGTGATGATCTGCGGCCACGGCTCTCGCAGCCAATCGGCTGTGGATGAATTTGCCACCTTGGCCGAAAAGCTGCCCGCCTACCTGCCGGACGATTGGCTGTGCGATTACGGCTATCTGGAGTTTGCGAACCCCGTGATCCGCGACGGTTTGGATAAGCTGCGCGCGGCTGGTTGTGATCGGATTTTGGCGGTGCCGGGGATGCTTTTTGCTGCGATGCACGCGAAGAACGACATCCCAACCGTTTTGAACACCTATGCTGCGAAGCATGGGATGACTGTCCAGTATGGCCGCGAGTTGGGTGTTGATCCCAAGATGCTTGCTGCTGCTGCTGGCCGTATTCAGGAGGCTGTGGATCAGGCAAACGCCGATCACGGCGATCTGCCTTTGACCGAGACCTGTCTGGTTGTGATTGGTCGCGGGGCCTCTGACCCGGATGCGAATGGGAATGTGGCCAAGATTGCCCGGATGCTGACCGAAGGCATGGGCTTTGGCTGGTCCGAGGTCGGCTATTCCGGCGTGACCTTCCCGCTGGTGGAACCCTGCCTGCAACATGTGACCCGGCTGGGGTATAAGCGCGCAATCGTGTTCCCGTATTTCCTGTTCTCAGGGATCTTGATCGACCGGATTTACGGGTTCACCGATCAGGTGGCTGCGGAACATCCGGAGATTGAATTCGTGAAGGCTGGTTACTTGGGCGATCACCCCAAGGTACTGGAAACCTTTGCAGAACGGATCATGGAGCAAGACAGCGCCACGCCACCGCCGAATTGCGGGCTTTGTGGGTATCGGTCTCAGGTACTGGCGCTGGAGAATGGCGAGAGCCGGAAGATCTCGGTCGAGGATCGTGCGCATCCTGCGTTTGGGGCCGTGCCGCCGCCAACTTGCGTTCTCTGTAAGTATCGTGTGCAGGTGCTTGGATTCGAGGGTGAAGTGGGTGCTGTGCAGGAAAGCCATCACCACCATGTTGAGGGTCAGGGGGCGAACGCGCCGGGCTCCAACGTCGCAGATTGTGCCCATTGTGATACGTTCTGCACGGGCATGTGCCGGTTGGTCGCCGCCGATCATCATGATCACCACCATCACCACAGCCATGATCATCACCATCATGACCACGATCATCATCACGCGCCTTACCCCCATGCCAAGCACCCGCATGGGCCTGAAAGTGCGCGCAAGTCGAAGGGGTGACGATTTTTCTAGAAAAATCGGACCCGTCCGCAACCGAAAGACTGCCCTTGCGACCCTATGAGAAAGACCCCAGTGCGATCTATGCCGCCAGCTTTGCGACGGTCCGCAAGGAAGCGCGGCTGGAGCGGTTTGCGCCCGCGATGCAACCCGTGGTGACCCGGTTAATCCATAGCTGTGGGATGATTGAGATTGCCGACAGGTTGGCGTTTTCGCCGGATGCGGCTGAAGTTGGTCATGCGGCTTTGGCGGCGGGCAAGCCGGTGCTGTGTGACTGTGAGATGGTCGGGGCTGGGATTATTCGCCGGTACTTGCCTGCTAAGAACGACGTGATCGTGACGCTGAATGATCCGTCGGTGCCGGAGCGTGCTCAGGCCATTGGCAATACGCGGTCCGCTGCTGCGGTGGAGTTGTGGGAGCCACATCTGGACGGCGCTGTTGTGGCGATCGGCAATGCGCCGACCGCGTTGTTTCACCTGTTGGAGTTGATTGATGCGGGCGGGCCAAAGCCTGCCGTTATCCTCGGGTTCCCTGTTGGGTTCATTGGAGCGGCTGAGAGTAAAGCCGAGTTGGCGGCGAATGCGCGGGGCTGTGAGTATATTGCCTTACGTGGGCGGCGCGGTGGCTCTGCGATGGCCTCGGCCGCGGTGAATGCGCTGGCTGCTGGTTTGCCGGAGGATCGCGTATGACGACACCATGGCTACATATTGTGGGGATTGGCGAGGACGGCCTCGATGGGCTGGTGCCGGTGACGCGCGCGGTCGTTGAAGCGGCGGAGGTGATCCTTGGCGGCGAGCGCCATCATGCGATGACGATGAACCCAGAGGCGGAGCGGATCGCGTGGCCGTCCCCGTTTGACGCGATGATCGAGACAATTGAAGGCCTGCGTGGACGGCGCGCTGTTGTGCTGGTGACGGGCGATCCGTTGTGGTTTTCCGTGGGCGCCCGGATTGGACGGGCGATTGATCCCTCGGAGATTGTCTATCACCCGCAGCTGTCCGCGTTTCAGCTGGCGAGTGCCCGAATGGGGTGGTCGTTGCCGGATGTGGAAACGCTGACGGTCCATGGTCGCCCGGTGGAGCAGATGATTGCGTTCATTCAGCCCGACGCGCGGTTGCTGGTGTTGACCACCGGAGAGCAGACGCCAGGGCAGATTGCTGCGTTTCTGACTGAGCGGGGGTTCGGGAAGTCTCGGTTGACCGTGCTGGCCGCGATGGGTGGCAAGGATGAGCAGCGGTTTGATGGGGTGGCCGAGAATTGGGACCATACGGTGCCTGCTTTTAACACGTTGGCTGTAGAATGCGTCGCCGCCCCTGATGCCGCTTTGCTGCCGCGTGTGCCGGGGTTGGCGGATGATTTGTTTCAGTCCGATGGCACGATGACGAAGCAGGAAATCCGCGCAGCAACCGTGGCAAAGTTGATGCCGATGCGCGGTGCTTTGTTGTGGGATATCGGCTGTGGTTGCGGCTCTGTCGCGATCGAATGGATGCGCGCGGCACGCTATGCGCAGGCTGTGGGGATCGAGCCGCGTGCGGACAGGCGGGCGATGGCGGCGGCGAATGCGTTGGCGTTGGGTGCACCGAAGTTGGCGTTAGTTGATGGGTCGGTGCCGGAGGCTTTGGATGGCTTGGCGGCACCGGATGCGATTTTCATTGGTGGTGGGTTGAGCCGCGAGACATTTGCGGCGGCTTGGGAGGCGTTAAGGCCTTTGGGGCGATTAGTCGCGAATGCGGTGACGTTGGAAAGTGAAAGTGCGTTGATTGCACTGCATGCAGAGTTTGGGGGCGATCTGGTAAAGCTTATGGTGCATCGCGCTGAACCTGTAGGTCGTTTGACCGGGTGGCGGCCGGGGATGCCTGTGACGCAGTGGAGCCTGGTGAAACGATGACGGGGAGACGCGCGCCTGCGGCGACGCCCCTCCCGCCATCCCGTGGCGTTTTGTATGGCGTTGGGCTAGGTCCGGGTGCGCCGGATTTGGTGACATTAAGGGCGGCGCGGTTGATTGAACGGGCTGCGGTTGTGGCCTATCCGACCTTGGCGGGCGGCGCGAGTTTTGCGCGCGCGATTGCGGCTGATCTGATTGCCGATGACGCCGTTGAGATCGTGATGGATGTGCCGATGTCGGTCGAACGCGC
>CALILP010000218.1 GCA_938016515.1 uncultured Paracoccaceae bacterium | reverse complement strand
GTGTCTGGCTGGAACCACCAAAACGTTCGCTGGACCAGACAGGCGTTGGAACGGGTATTGCGCCATCACCGCAGGATTCAGCGCTACATCGACGTTCATCTCGCCCTCGTATTCGAAATCAACGCCACGTTTGTCGAGGATTGTTGGGGCGACGTGCATTTTCTCGGCCCGCTCTGAGACCGGATAGCCAAAGGTTGAGAAGGACACGAAGGCGACACGCGGGTCGAGGCCAAGTTCTTTGGCAACCGACGCGCCGCGTTCCGCGATATCCGCAAGGTCGGTTTCGTCCGGCCATTCGTGCACCAGCGTGTCGGCCATAAGGACGATTTTACCTCGGTTCAGAATTGCCGTGACGCCGACTGCCCCGTCATGTGGTTGCGCGTCGAAGACGTTGTTGATCAGCTCCAAGACATGCGCCGATTTGCGGGTCGCCCCGGTGACCATGCCGTCAGCGTGACCGTGTGCAACCATGAGCGAGGCAAAGACATGACGGTCCCGCGCAGCAAGGCGGTGTACGTCCTGTCGGTCGATGCCTTTGCGTTGCAGGCGGGTATAGAGGAAGTCCTTATACGTCTCTAAGTAAAGGGTATTGGCGGCATTTACGATTTCCAGTTCGCCGACTGCATCTGCCATACCCTCTGCTGTCAGCTTTTCGGCAACATCGTCTTCGCGGCCCACGACGATAGCTTTGCCCATGTTGGCGCGTTGGTACATGACCGCGGCACGCAGCACGCGCGGGTCGTCGCCTTCGGCGAAGACAACAGTGGATTGGTTGGCGCGAGCGCGAGCATTGAGGGCGCGGAGCATGCTGGCTGTTGGGTCCATGCGCGCTTTGAGTGAGGCTTCGTAGCCGTCCATGTCGACGATGGGGCGACGCGCGACACCCGTTTTCATGCCAGCTTGCGCGACCGCCGTTGGGATACGGTAGATCAGGCGTGGGTCGAAGGGTGTCGGGATGATGTAGTCTCTACCAAAGGACAATTTCTTGCCGTAGGCCATTGCGACCTCGTCTGGCACGTCTTCGCGGGCGAGGTCCGCCAGAGCTTGGGCGCAGGCGATTTTCATCTCGTCGTTGATGGCCCTCGCGTGGATGTCGAGCGCACCGCGGAAAAGGTAGGGGAAACCAAGGACATTGTTGACTTGGTTGGGGTAGTCGGAGCGACCAGTGGCAACGATCACGTCATCGCGCACGGCGTGTGCTTCTTCTGGTGTGATCTCTGGATCGGGGTTCGCCATTGCGAAGATGACGGCGTTTGGCGCCATGCTCTCGACCATCTCTTGCGTGACCGCACCTTTGGCTGAGACACCGAGGAAAACGTCGCAGCCGTCCATCGCCTCTGCCAGCGTTCTGGTGTCTGTTGCGGCGGCATGGGCTGATTTCCATTGGTTCATGCCCTCGGTGCGGCCCTGGTAAATCACGCCTTTGGTGTCACACATGATGCAGTTGTTGTGTTTCGCGCCCATCGCTTTGAGCAGTTCGAGGCAGGCGATGCCAGCGGCCCCAGCACCGTTGAGGACGATTTTGACGTCCTCGATTTTCTTGCCAGAGATATGGAGCGCATTGATCAGGCCCGCCGCACAGATCACGGCGGTGCCGTGCTGGTCGTCGTGGAAGACCGGGATGTCCATCTCTTCCTTGAGGCGCTGTTCGATGATGAAGCATTCGGGCGCTTTGATGTCTTCGAGGTTAATGCCCCCAAAGGTTGGACCCATCAGGCGAACTGCATTGCAGAAGGCGTCGGGGTCTTCAGTGTCGAGTTCAATGTCGATGGAATTTACGTCGGCGAAGCGTTTAAACAGAACCGCCTTGCCTTCCATGACCGGCTTGGAGGCTAGGCCGCCGAGATTGCCGAGTCCGAGAACCGCTGTGCCGTTCGAGATCACCGCGACCAAATTCCCTTTGTTCGTGTAGTCATAGGCCGTCGCCGGGTCTGCCGCGATTTCCTCGCAGGGGATTGCGACGCCGGGGGAATAGGCCAGCGACAGATCACGCTGGGTGGTCATCGGAACGGTCGCCTGAATCTCCCACTTGCCTGGATTGGGTTGCAGGTGAAACGCGAGCGCGTCTTCGCGGGTGACTTTTGTGTTGGCCATATGCTCCTCCCAAAGCGTTCCACCTTTTTGAGGGGTGCGCGCAAGAAGGGCAACAGGCGTATTTCGGGGTTTTGTCGCTAACACGGCAGGGGTAGTGTCCCGGCAATGCTCCGGGGGGACGAATGACCGCGAAATCTGCCACAACGCCAATGATGGCCCAATACCTTGAGATTAAGGCAGCACACCCTGATGCCCTGCTGTTTTATCGTATGGGCGATTTCTATGAGATGTTCTTTGACGATGCCGTTGCAGCGTCCGAGGCATTGGATATTGCCCTGACGAAACGTGGGAAGCATGGGGATGAGGATATCCCGATGTGTGGTGTCCCGCATCATGCCGCTGAGGGGTATTTCCTGACGCTGATCCGCAAGGGATTTCGCGTGGCTGTGTGTGAGCAGATGGAAAGCCCGGCTGAGGCGAAGAAGCGGGGCTATAAGGCTGTTGTGAAACGCGAGGTCGTGCGGCTGGTCACACCCGGCACGCTGACAGAGGATTCCTTGCTGGATGCGCGGCGGCATAACTTTTTGGCCGCTTACGCTGTCGTGCGGGATGAAGGGGCCTTGGCATGGGTCGATATCTCGACCGGTGCGTTTCATGTGATGAGCTGTCCGCGTGTCGCGTTGGGGCCGGAACTGGCAAGGCTGACACCCCGCGAGGTGATTGTCGTTGATGGGTCAGACGGCGATTACGCCGCGTTAGTGTCTGATTCAGGCGCTGCTTTGACGACTTTGGGGGCGGCGGCATTCGACAGCACTGCGGGGGAAAAGCGCCTCTTGGATCTGTATAAGATCGGGTCGCTGGACGCCTACGGCACTTTTGAGCGTGCCGAGGTTTCAGCGATGTCTGCCGTGGTTGAGTATCTAGAGATTACCCAGAAAGGGAACTTGCCGTTGTTGCGGCCTCCTGTTCGGGAAGGCCGGCGCGCGACGATGCAGATTGATGCCGCGACCCGGCGGTCGCTGGAACTGACGCATGGGATGAACGGCGGGCGCGCTGGGTCGTTGCTGGGGGCTGTGGATCGCACGGTGACGGCTGGTGGGGCGCGACTTTTGGAGCGGCGGTTGTCATCACCTTCTTGTTCGCTGTCGGTGATACAGGAGCGTCAGGATGCAGTCGCGGCTTTGGCGGAGAATGCGCGGCTGACGGCGGATTTGCAGGATCACTTGAAGGGTGTGCATGATCTGGATCGGGCGTTGTCGCGGTTGGCGCTGGACCGGGGTGGTCCGCGCGATATGGCGGCTATTCGTGGCACGATTGCGCAGGCACAGACACTGTTTTCTTTGATGTCGGGGGAGTTGCCTTCGGTTTTGAAAACGGCGGCAGATGATTTGCAAGGGCATGATGAGTTGCTTGACCTGTTAGATCAGGCGCTGATTGCGGAGCCACCTTTGTTGGCGCGTGATGGTGGATTTATCGCGCCGGGCTATGACGCTGAACTGGATGAAGCGCGGACTTTGCGCGACGAGGGCCGCTCGGTCATTGCTAGCATGCAGGCGGAGTTTATTGAGCTTTCGGGTGTGTCGTCGCTGAAGATCAAGCACAACAATGTGCTGGGGTATTTTATCGAGACGACGGCGACACATGCTGACAAGATGATGGCGCCGCCGTTGAACGAGACGTTCATTCATCGTCAGACAACAGCGAACCAAGTGCGGTTTACGACTGTTGAGTTGAGCGAGATTGAAACGCGGATTTTGAACGCCGGTGGTCGGGCGCTGGAGATTGAAAAGCGGCTCTATTCCTCACTTTCTGAGGCGATAATCGCCCAGGCGGGGCCTTTGGGTGCTTTAGCGCGGGCCTTGTCAGAGATTGATTTGAGCGCTGCTTTGGCGCACCTGGCGACGTCCGAGAATTGGACCCGGCCAAAGATGGATGACAGCCGCGCCTTTGCTTTGGAAGGCGGGCGGCATCCGGTGGTAGAGGCGGCTTTGCAGCAGTCGGGTGCCCCGTTTATTGCGAATGATTGCGACTTGTCAGAGCAGTCGATCTGGCTGCTGACTGGCCCGAACATGGCGGGTAAGTCGACGTTTTTGCGCCAGAATGCGTTGATTGCTGTGCTGGCGCAGATGGGGAGTTTTGTGCCTGCCGGCTCTGCCCATATCGGGATTGTCAGTCAGATTTTCAGTCGCGTTGGTGCTTCTGATGATCTGGCGAAGGGGCGGTCGACGTTCATGGTCGAAATGGTTGAGACTGCCGCGATACTCAATCAGGCGGATGATCGGGCGCTGGTGATTTTGGATGAGATCGGGCGCGGGACTGCGACTTATGACGGGTTGTCGATTGCCTGGGCCACGTTGGAGCATTTGCATGACATGAACCGGTGTCGGGCTTTGTTTGCGACGCATTACCACGAGATGTCCGCGCTATCCGCAAAGTTGGACAATGTGGATAACGCTACTGTTGCGGTGAAAGAGTGGGAAGGCGATGTGATCTTCCTGCATGAGGTCCGCAAGGGGACAGCCGACCGTAGTTACGGGGTGCAGGTTGCCCGGTTGGCGGGATTGCCATCGGTTGTTGTCGAGCGGGCGAAGGACGTTTTGGAAGCCTTGGAAAAGGGCGAGCGTGAAGGCGGGACGAACCGGAAGGCGATCATTGATGATCTGCCGTTGTTTGCCGCGATACCTGCACCCGCACCTGTTGTTGCAAAAGAGTCACCAGCGAATGAGAGACTAAAGCAGGTGTTTCCGGATGATTT
>CALILP010000217.1 GCA_938016515.1 uncultured Paracoccaceae bacterium | reverse complement strand
GCCGATGTGGGAGCGCGGTCAAGCGCAACGCGCGGTGGGGGAGTTGCCGCGTTGGCGCGTGATTGTGGTGAATGGCGTTGTTTTGTTGGGGAAGGGCGGTGCACCGGGCGTACACCATGCGTACACCGCGCGTACACCGGGTGGGTGCTGGGGGTGTCGTGGAGCGTGGTTAAGCGGGCGTGCGGTAAGGATTGTTAAGTGTTGCGTGGGGGGCGGATGGCGGGCAGTTTGCTGGGATGGACACGTCAAAGCTGAAAGACCGGAATAAGAACCCTTGGTACATCCTGATGACCTTGCATGGGGAGCAGGAGGGGGAGGAAGTTGATAGGAGTCTTGCTGAGAATAACCGCAAGGCATGGAACGGTTGGATTTGTCAGGGGATGGATCCGGAGGCGCTTATGAAAGCGATCGAAGATACTCGGATTGACGCCGGTGAGACACGGTTGGGTTCGGATGGTCTTGCCGCGCTGACCAAGCGGTTTGGTGAGGTTTGGAAAGACCGGAATGGCGATGGGGAGATAGTGCCGGATTTACCTGACCCTGGTGGCTACGCTGATCTTCGTGAGATCGCATTTTCCAATCTAGTCATATTGGAGCATGCGATTTTGCGGAAGACCCAATTCAACGGCGCGATCTTTGGCAAACCGGCCTCTTTCCTTCGCGCAACCTTTGACGAGATGACTTCTTTCGACGACGTGACCTTTGGCGGGACCACCTCTTTCAGCAATGCAACCTTTCGCACAAAGGCTTCATTCGCCGCCTCAACCTTTGACGGAGAAACCATTTTTAGCGGCGTGACATTTGGCGAAGTTACCTCATTTAGAGGCGTGATTTTCGGTAATAGTACATCTTTCATAGAGGCAGATTTAGGCGATATTAGTCATTTTATTGGTGCGACCTTTGGCGATTCGACTAGTTTCAGCGGTGCGACCTTTGGCGATTCGGCTAATTTCAACGGTGCGAATTTCGGCAGAAATACCTTTTTCATGAATGCGACATTTGGTGAGACGACCTCCTTCGATGGCGCGACGTTTGATACATTTGTTTCGTTTCACAATGCGAAGAGTGATGGCTTGGTCAGCTTCAAGGGGTACAGAAAAATTCTCAATAAACAGCGCACAAAATTTATCGATGCTGAGAAACGTGCCGCGCATTTTGCTGCGACAACCCTGTTTTCAGAAGCCCATTTCAGTGGGCGTGTGAATTTTTATCAACGTCGTTTTGGTCCTTATGACGGGGATACGAAAGACCTTAGCTTTGCGAATGCGATTTTTGAGGGGCCGGTGAGTTTTGAAGAGGCGGAGTTTCCGCATGTTCTGCCGGTTCTGAGCAATACGACCTTGCCGCAATCAACAAAGGTGTCGGCGGAGCCGGAGAACTGGCCGAAGGTGCCTGCTTTGTATGATATTTTTGACCGGACTTACAGAGATTGGGATCGAGCCAAGCATAAGTCTGCGAAGGCTTCGGCTGCTGCTTTGCGTCATACAATGTCGCGTCAGTCTTTGCCGGAGGAAGAGCACTTCTTTTTCCGCAGAGAAATGTTCCATGCACAGCGGGCGGAGCCTTGGTGGAAAGTCGTGCATGTCGATATTTTTGACGCTCTTTCTGAATACGGTTTCTCCATAGTTCGCCCACTAGTTTGGCTTGCGGCGGTGTGGGCGTTGGGTGTTTGGGTTTACTCGACCGCGACGGCTTTTTCTTGGAGTATTCCAACTGCTGCCGGGTACTCTTTTTCTGCGATGTTTAAGTTCTTTGGTTTCCAGCGGACGTATCTGGAGACGGAAACGGAGGCGCTCACGGGCGGCTATGAGGTCTTTGCCGCCTGTCAGACTGTGGCGGGCTTCGTTCTGTTGTTCTTCCTCGGCCTTGGTCTGCGCACCCGGTTCCGGTTGCGCTAACCCCGCGTGGGTTTCACCCACCCTACGGTCGTGACGGGGGTGTCGGGGGGAGCGCTGGCCTACACGGCCACGCCGAACAGCCAGCCGACGCCTGCTGTGACCGCCATGGCGAGAACGCCCCATGTGACCACTCGGATGATGGCCGGGACGCGGGGCGCGCCGCCTGCGATGGCGCCAAGCGCTCCGAGAAGGGCCAATGCGAAGACTGTCACGATCAGGACTGTCGGGATGATCCAAGCGCTTGGCGCGAGGACTGCTGCCACAACCGGGATCGCCGCCGCCACGCTGAAGGTGAGCCCCGAGGCGAGCGCCGCTTGCAGCGGGTTGGCTGCGTGGATGTCCGACAGCCCCAGCTCGTCCCGGATATGTGCCCCGAGCGCGTCGTTCTGCGTGAGTTCCTGCGCCACTGTTTCCGCTGTGGCCCGGCTGAGCCCACGGTCTTCGTAGATCGCGATCAGCTCTTCCAGTTCTGCCTCTGGCATGTCCCGCAGGGCTGTCTTTTCCCGCTCGATATCAGCGCGTTCCGTGTCTGCTTGCGACGAGACCGAGACGTATTCCCCCGCCGCCATCGACATGGCCCCTGCCACAAGACCGGCCACCCCTGCGATCATCACCGCCTGCGGCCCCGGATCGGCTGCTGCCACCCCGACCACCAGCGCCGAGACTGACACGATCCCGTCGTTGGCCCCCAGTACCGCCGCCCGCAGCCAGTTGGTGCGGGTGATGTAGTGGGGTTTGCCTGGGTGTGCGCTTGGGGTGGTCACGGCGCCGGTCCTTGGTTTGTCCCTATCATTGCTTGGGATCGTTTGTATCGCAAGTCCGCCCCGATGTTTGACCCATGTCAATGCCGCCCCGCGCGCGCTTTGCTAATTTGGTCCCAACCAAGAGGAGGCGTGATGGAACAGAGTGTGGAGGCGCTGCATGCAAAGGATCGCGCTGCGCGATCTCAGCAAATTACTGGGTTTGAGCAGGGTGACTATCCTTATGCCAAGAAGCTGGGGACGGCTGCCTATGAGGTCGAGAAGGCCGCCTTGCAGGTGGAGTTGCTGAAGGTTCAGCAATGGGTCAAGGAGACCGACCAGAAGGTTGTGATGCTGTTTGAGGGCCGTGATGCTGCCGGTAAAGGCGGCACGATCAAGCGGTTTACCGAGCATCTGAACCCCCGCGAGGCCCGTGTTGTGGCCTTGAACAAGCCCACCGATGAAGAGCGAGGTCAGTGGTATTTTCAGCGGTATATCAAGCATTTGCCCACGAATGGCGAGATCGTTCTCTATGATCGCTCTTGGTATAACCGCGCAGGTGTCGAGCGGGTGATGCAGTTTTGCGCCCCCAATGAGTACCTTGAGTTCATGCGCCAGACCCCAGAGTTTGAGCGGATGTTGACCCGCAGCGGCATCAGGCTGTTCAAGTATTGGTTTTCCGTGACCCAAGAGGAGCAGCGCAAGCGCTTTGCCTCTCGGGAAACGGACCCCTTGAAGCAGTGGAAGCTGTCCCCGATTGATCGCGCCAGTTTGGACAAATGGGATGCCTACACCGAGGCCAAGGAGGCCATGTTTTTCTATACCGATACCGCCGATGCCCCCTGGACCGTGATCCGGTCGAACGACAAAAAGCGCGCTCGGATCAATTGCATGAAGCACTTTCTGGCCTCGCTGGACTACCCGGATAAGGATCTGGATGTGGCCATGCCTCCTGATCCGAAAATCGTGCACACTGCTGACGCTGTGACGTCAGGTGCTGCCCATATGCTGTCTTCCCACACATAAGGACTTTTGATTATGTCTCATACACCCCATGAACTTGCTGCTGAATTCCCTGAACATGCGGTGCGGATTTCGCAGTTACGCCAGACGGATCAGCATTTCTCGAAGCTGGCTGATGCCTATCATGAGAAGAACCAGGCCGTGCATCTGGCCGAAACTGATGTCAGCCCGACATCCGACGATCATCTGGTTCAGATGCGCAAGGAGCGGATGCGGCTGAAAGACGAGATCTTTGGGTATTTGAAGTAGCAGGGGGGACAGACCCAAGGCCATACGACAATCGCTTGCTGCCAAACGTTTCGTGTATAGTCTAGACGGATGCTAACCCTTTTTCCACGATACACCCGTTTGCTTCCACATCTGCTGGCAGGCGGCTGCGCCTTTACCGTTGCGTGGTTTGTGTCTGGCACGTCTTTGCGTACGACCGGCGTTCAGTTTGTCTCGCCGTTGCTGCTGATCATTGCGGTCCATGTTGTGTGGATGGTCTGTGCCGGGGGCATTGCCGGCAGCGTTGCGATGTCTGCATTGCGTCGCAGTTGCGGGACGGCCTTTCTGACGATTGGGGTCTTGCTGCTTGGGAGCATTTTTGCGCCGCAGCCTGCTTTGGCCGATGCGGGCGAGGTGATTGCCATCGTCGCCACTGTCGTCGTTTGCGCCCTGATGATTGGGATCGTGGTCGGCGTTGTCGCCCTTGTCATGATGGCCTTCGTCCGGGTCTTACGGGCTGTCTTTGGACGTGGAAAGTCCGGGGACGGTCCGCAGAGCAGGCTTTTTGATGTTGGAACCCTGACGGTTGTCGGTGCGGTTTTGATGACCGCGAGCCTTGAGGGTACGCCCTACGGTTATGCGTTTGACGGGCAAGACCGTGCCACGACCAGCCGGTTGATCGCGGCCCCAGCAGATCGGGTGTGGGAGACGATGCAGACCGCCACGTCTCCTGCGTTTCCTTTGCCTGCCGCCTTGGCGCTGTTTCCCCAACCCACAGATGTCGTTGTCGATGAAGGGACGGTGTTGGGTGCCAACCGTGTGGTGCAGTTCACCGGGCGCGAGGGGGCCGGTCGGCTGCACCTGCGCGTGACGGAGGTCTTGCCGGATCAGGCTGTCTTTACAGTTGTATCAGATACGACGCCGTATCGGGGCTGGGTCCGTTACACGCATCTGACGTACACTGTCACGCCGCAGGAGAACGACACGCTTTTGACTGTGACGTTTGATTTTGAGCGACGTTTGGCGCCACGTTGGTTTTTTGGGCCTGTGATGCGTGGTGCGTCTTACCTTGCCGCTGATGTTCTGGCGCGGGATGTCGCGGCGCGTGCAGAGCGCGATGGCTGAGGGCCTTGTTGCCAGCGACCGGGTTATCCCCGGAGCCGAGACCTCTGCCACCGATGGTCAGATTGTGTTTCAGCCGGTCAAGGCGTTTTGGGTTTTAGGCCACGGTGTCGCCGGCTGTTTTGGTATTTTGCTGTTTCCTGCGTTTGATGCGCTTGTCGTCTTTCTGGTTTTGACCGCCGTGACCATTTGCGTCGGCCATTCTGTTGGGATGCATCGCATGTTGATCCACAACAGTTTCAAGACCCATCGTGTGGTCCGATATGTGATGGTGTGGCTGGGCACGCTTGTTGGGATGGCTGGCCCGTTTGGGATGATCAAGGCCCATGACATGCGCGACTGGCATCAGCGTCAGGCGATCTGTCCGCCCCATCCTGCCCACGGGGCCGGGTTTTGGCGGGATGCCTATTGGCAGTTGATGTGTACGTATCGGTTGCGGCGTCCGCCCAAGTTGGTGATTGAGCCGCCCGTGTTGCATGACCGGTTTTACACATTTGTGGAGCGCACGTGGATGGCACAGCAAATTCCCGTTGCCATCCTCCTGTTTTGGTTTGGCGGATGGGCTTGGGTATTGTGGGGGTGCAGCTTGCGGGTTTTCGTGTCTTTGGTGGGCCATTGGGCCGTCGGACACTTTGCCCATAGGGATGGGCAGATGGGCTGGCGGATTGAGGGCCTGCCGGTGCAAGGATACAATCTGCCCCGGCTTGGGCTGGTCACCTTTGGCGAAAATTGGCACGGCAATCACCATGCGTTTCCGTATTCTGCGCAACTGGGTGTGAAACCCGGAGAACTTGATCCCGGATATGTGTTGATCTGCGCGATGGAGCGTTTTGGCCTTGCGTGGGATGTGCAGCGGCCCGGAATGCAGGCCGACCGCGCAGGGCTGACCCCGGTTTAACCTGTCTTTTCCTGCATCTTGCGCATTTGTTTTAACTTCATGCGGTTGGGCATCCACGGGAAGACCCAGTTCAGGATGAAACGCAGTTTTGGGTCGTTGATCGCCCGCAACTCTCCCCGTCGCATTGCGTCGTAGCCGTATTTGGCCGCAGACCGCGCTGTCGCCCCGCCGCCACTTGTGAGTGCTGTGTTTTCGAGGTTGGCTACCGCCGAGAACTCTGTTTCGACGTAGCCCGGTTCCAGTGCCGTGACCGTAACACCGTGTTCGCGCATTTCCTCGTCGAGCGCTTGGCTGAAGCTGGAGACGAAGGCTTTGGTCGCGAAGTATGTCGCTTGCAACGGGCCTGCCATGTAGGCCGCCGTGGAGGAGACGTTGAGGATTTTGCCGCTGCCTTGGGCGACCATGTCTTTGCCGATCCGGTGGCACAGCGTCACAAGCGCGTCGATGTTGAGGTCGATCATGGCGTGATCGTCCGCCAAATCCCGATCCACGAAACGACCATGACCGCCGAAGCCTGCGTTGTTGATCAGGATGTCGATACGCTGGCCTTTGACGGCTTCATAGAGTTTGTCCGCGCCGTCCGCTGCCCCAAGATCAAGCGCGATTGTGGTGACCGAGACGCTGTGTTTGGCCTCTATTTCTGCCTTCAGTTCGTCCAGCGCGTCGCCACGGCGTGCCGTGATGATCATGTCTCCGCCTTTTTCCGCATGATACCGCGCGAATTCCCGGCCAATGCCTGCAGAGGCGCCTGTGATGAGGGCAATGTTGGGCATGCGAAGTCTCCGTCGTTGGGTTGACCGTGAACATAGCGGGTTTGGCGCGGTCTGACAGTCTTGTGCCGGAGATTTGACTTGTGCCGCGCCGTGCCCTCGGATTGTCTTGGTCCAAGAGGGGGACGTTATGCAAGCAGGAACGATAGGCCGGGTGCAATCACCCCGCGTGATACGGATTGGTGGTGGCGTGGCTGCCGAGACAGGCGATGTCTTGGCGCAACTGGGGTTGTCCCGCCCGTTGATTGTGACTGATCCGGGTGTGAAGCGGCTGCATCTGACGACGCTGACCGATGTGCTGGACGCTGGTGGGATCGTTTGGGGTGTGTTTGACGGTGTGGTGGAGGATCCGACCGATGTTTGCGTAGATGCGGGTTTGGCAGCGTTTCGCGCCGATGATTATGACTGTGTGATCGGGTTCGGGGGTGGGTCCCCTATGGATACGGCCAAGGCGATTTCGTTCATGGCTGTGAATCCCGGTCATGTGCGTGACTATAAAGCCCCGACCCAGATTGATCGCTGCGGGGTGCCGATTGTTTTAATCCCGACGACCGGTGGCACGGGGTCGGAATTGACCCGGTGGTGTGTGATTACCGATACCGAAAGCCCTGAGAAGTATAACCTGTCTGGGCTGGCTGCTGTTGCGACTGCCGCCCTGATCGACTGGACTTTTAGTGTCACAAAGCCGCCTCGGATCACCGCTGATACGGCGGTCGACAGTCTGACCCATGCCATCGAGGCCTACGTCAGCCGCCGTGCTTTTCCCTATACCGATGCTTTTGCGTTATCCGCGATGCCGCTTATTTCCGATCACGTCAGGCGCGCCTATGCCGATCCCGAAGACGCTGTGGCCCGTGAGGCCCTGATGTTGGCGGCCGCACAGGCGGGGATGGCGTTCTCAAACGCCTCGGTCGCTTTGGTGCATGGGATGAGCCGCCCGATTGGGGCCCATTTCCATGTCGCCCATGGCTTGTCGAATGCGATGTTGTTGCCTGCTGTGACCGCGTTTTCCGTGCGGGCTGCAGAGGGCCGCTATGCCACCTGTGCACGGGTGATGGGGATGGCCGGTGACGGTGATGTGGACAGCGTGGCCTGTGGTAAGCTGGTCGCGGGGTTGCGGCGGCTGAACGCTGATTTGGCGGTGCCGTCTCCGACTGCGTTGGGCCACGTCGCGGATGATGCGATGTTGGCGTTGATGGCCGCGCAGGCGTTGGCGTCCGGGTCGCCTGCGAACAACCCGCGCGTTCCGGATGCTGCAGAAATTATCAGCCTTTACAAGGAGATGTGGTGACATGCGCAAGGTAGCATTGGTAACAGGCGGCACACGCGGGATTGGCAAGGCCATCGCTGCGCTGCTGGCGAAAGACTATGAGGTCGCCGTGACGTGGAAGTCAACGACCCCGGAGCGGGGCGTGACCGCCTTTGAGGCTGACCTGACCGAAGAGGGCGCCTGCAAGCGTGTGATCGACGGGGTGATCGAGAAATTCGGTAGGCTGGATGTGATCGTGAACAATGCGGGCATCGTGGCGCAGACCTTGATTGAAGGCTCTGACGACGCGGTGCAGGCCGACATCATGGCGGTGAACGCGCTGGTGCCGGGGCGGTTGCTGGCGGCGGCCTTGCCGCATTTGAACGCGGGGGCTGCGGTTGTGTCGATCTCTTCCACGAACGCGTTCAGCCCGCCTGAGACCGCTGTTTTGTATGGCGCCAGCAAGGCTGCTTTGAATGCCTGGACGGTGGGGACCGCAAAAGAACTGGGGCCGAAGGGGATCCGCGTGAATGCCGTCGCCCCCGGTGCCGTGAATATCCCCGAAGCCCCGCGCCCTGCAGACGTCACCAAAGGCTATGCCAAAGAGGTTGCTTTGGGCCGCATCGGTGCCCCTGATGATATCGCAAAGGTCGTCCGCTTTCTGGCCAGCGACGATGCCGGGTATATCACTGGTGAGGTGGTCACCGTATCTGGTGGCTGGCGCTTGTGACGCGTTTTGTCGGCCTGCTGCGCGCTGTGAATGTGGGCGGGACAGGCAAGCTGCCGATGGCTGATCTGCGTGCGATATGCGCCGAAATCGGCTTGGGGAATGCCCAGACATACATTGCCAGCGGGAATGTTGTGTTCGACTGGGCCGGGACCGCTTTGACGGCTAGGGCGGCGTTGGAAAAGCGGCTTGCCCAATATGCCGGGAAGCCCATTGGTGTGTTGATCCGGGACGCAGCCGAGATGTCTCGGATCATCGCTGAGAATCCGTTTGCCGACGCGCCGGGCAATCAAGTTGTCACGATGTTCTTGCAGGACCCGCCACCGGCTGACGCTTTGGATCACGCCCGAAACATACAGGGCGAGCGCATGGCTTTGGGCGTTCAAGAGATTTTCGTGTATTACCCAGACGGCCAAGGTTCGTCGAAACTGCAAATACCAGTAGCCGCCACCGGCACAGCGCGTAATATGAATACCATCCGCAGATTAGCGGACATGGTCGGCGCGCCGGTCTAAGCAGACGTGCATTTTCACGTCTGGTCAGGTTTATTTAAGGAGTATGATTGTGGAAGCTGGATATTGGCATCACAAATGGCAAACCGGGGACGTAAAGTTTCATCAGGCTGACTTTAACCCCCTCATGGTAAAGTACTTTCCAATTCTCAGCCTTTCTGTCGCCAATTGCGTTTTCGTCCCCCTATGTGGCCGGACCCGCGATATCGCGTGGTTGCTGGAACAAGGATATCGGGTGGTTGGCGCAGAGCTGAATGAAACAGCCGTTCAGGGCCTGTTTGATGATCTGGGTTTGACCCCGACAGTGACCCAAGACGGTGCATTGATCCGTTACGCCACGGTCGCTCTGGTCGTCTTTGTCGGCGATATCTTTGAACTGGGCGCTGCGGCTGTCGGCCCTGTGCATGCTGTTTTCGATCGCGCCGCCCTGGTTGCTTTGCCCGAAGAGATGCGGCAGCGTTATGCCGCGCATGTGATTGAAATCACAAGGTCCGCTCCGCAGTTTGTGCTGACCTATACCTATGATCAGGCGACGATGGCGGGGCCTCCTTTTTCGATCACATCAGATATGGTCACGGGGTATTATGCGCGCGACTTTACTGTTCAGCATCTGGATACCGTCGCGGTGGGAGCCTTGAAAGGAAAGGTGCCCGCAACCGAAACGGCTTGGGTGATGATTGGCCAAAGCGCGTGACGGATGCGCATATCCTTGACCGCCCGATGTGGACGGCGCTGACCGGTCGGCAGGCTGGATTGGCCGTTGGGGGCGGGGGTGCTTTTCGCTACAAACCTGACGTGTCGGTTTTGGCCGGTTTGCAAGACGAAAGTGCTGCAAGTCTGGCCGCTCTTGCGCAGTTGGTGCCACCAGAGGGATACCTTCTTGTTGGTCAAAAGGCGGGTTTTGAGTGCCCGCCCGGCGCGCGGATTGCATCACAAACCGCCGTTGAACAGCTTGTATTTGAGGGGCAAGGCGATCCTGCAAAGCACAGCCATCAGATCGTTCTACTGCATCCATCTGACTGGCCCGAGATGCTTGCACTTGCCACCGCCACCCAGCCGGGTCCGTTTTTGCTGCGCACACCGATGCTGGGGGAGTTTTGGGGCGTCAAACGTGATGGCAAGCTGATTGCCATGGCCGGAGAGCGGATGCGGCAGGACCGCTACGTCGAGGTCAGCGGGATTTGCACCGATCCGGATTTTCGTGGTCAGGGGCTGGGCAAAGCCCTTTGTGTCCATGTCCGCGACCGTGTGATTGCCCGTGGCGAGGTGCCTTATCTGCATGCCTATGCCAGCAATGAGACCGCGTTGAAGCTGTACCGGGCTTTGGGGTTTCACAAACGCAGTGATTTGATCGCGACGGTTGTGGAAAAAGCGTAGGGTGGGTGAAACCCACGCGCTGCGATCCCCAAAGGAGTACCCGGTATGGCGATTGAAACCTACCTGATCTATCTGGCCGCCGTTGCGGTGTTCTTTGCCACCCCCCCTGACACCAGCCAGTTGTTGATCATCTCGAACAGTATCCGGCATGGGCTGCGCCGGTCGGTGTTCACGATTGCCGGCGATCTGACCGCGAATTGTCTGCAGATGACCGGGGCCGCTTTTGGGTTGGCTGCGATTATCGCGACCTCTGCCAGTGCCTTTGTGTGGATCAAATGGCTGGGTGTCGCATATCTGGTGTGGATTGGCCTACAGTTGATCCTGTCGAAAAAGCAGGCGCGTGAGGCGGATGCATCTGGGTCAGGACAGCCTGCTCGGTTGTTCCGGCAAGGGTTTGTGACGTCGATGGCGAACCCGTTTGCTGTGGTGTTCTTTGGGGCGTTGTTTCCACAATTCATCGATCCGACTGCGGCGGTCCTGCCGCAACTGCTGATCTTGGGGGTGACCTACATCGTCGTGGATGGGGCCATCTTGCTGATGTGGGGCTGGATCGGGATCCGGGCTGCGACCGCGCTGAAGCGGTTTTCGTTTGGGTTGGTCAATAAGGTCTGCGGCAGTTTGATGATTGCGGCAGCAGCGCTGCTGGCAAGCAAAGACTTTCAGCCGCAGCGGTAGGCTGCGTCGGGTGGGTGCCGCCCACGCGTGACCCGATGTCGGATGACAGCGCGTGGGTTTCACCCACCCGACGAAAGAACGCGGATGTGCGTGGCTTTACCGGCGGCGGTCGCGACGGCTGCTCATCGGTTGGAAGGCCACGCCAACGTGGGCTTCGCAGTAGGGTTTGCCAGCCTGCACCGGCAAACCGCAGAACCAGAAATCAGGTGTCGCCGGATCGCCGACCGGCCACTTGCAGGTCTTTTCGGTCAATTCCATCAGGCTGATCTTTTTGGCCGATTTTTCGACCTCATTGACCTTGGCCAACGCCTCTGGCGAGATTTCATTCGCAGAAGGTTGCGGCGGCAGCGGCTGACCGGCGGGAATAATCGCACGGCGGGCGGCAGAGATCGGGATGCCGTTCTCGTCCAGCTCCAGCTCTTCCTTGACGGCGGGGACAGCGGCCTTGGGGGCCGCCTTTGGCTTGACCGCTGCCTTGGTTTCCATTTTTGGCGCAGAGGGCGCTGATTTTTCTTTCGCCGCAGGTTTCGATGGCGCAGAGGCGCCCGAGCCCGCACGGTTCGACAGGCCCAGACGGTGGACCTTACCGATCACGGCGTTGCGGGTGACCCCGCCAAGCTCTTTCGCGATCTGGCTGGCCGACTGGCCTTCGCCCCACATCTTCTTGAGTGTCTCGACCCGCTCATCAGTCCAGGACATGCATCTTCCTTATCGTTTTTTGAGGGGGGATGCGCCGCATCGGCCCTTGTCTATTCGTTTGATCCTCTATTCTAAGCATTCGGGCAGGGGAAGTGAAGCGGCCCCGGCGAATCAATTGCACGAAATGAACCAGCTGGTCGAATTCTATAGAGGTGCGACATGAACGAGCAGACAACTTTGACCGCACAAATGGGTGTCCGCAGGTTTGGCCGGGTAAATTGGACGGGGACGCGGACACTGGCAGAGCGCGAAGTCCGTCGCTTTTTGAACGTCTGGTCGCAAACGGTAATGGCCCCCCTGATCAACGCAGGCTTGCTTTTGATGATCTTCACGATTGCGATTGGCCCCACACGCGGCGACGTGATGGGTGTGCCCTTTATGACGTTTCTGGCCCCCGGCATCCTGACGATGACGGTGATCCAGAATGCGTTTGCCAATACGTCGTCCTCGATGGCCTCTGCCAAGGTGCAGGGCAATATCGTGGATACATTGATGCCGCCTTTGTCCGCTGCCGAGCTGCTGGCTGGATATGTCTTCGGATCGTTTGCCCGCGGGATGATGGTGGCTGCCGTGATCGCGCTGGGGTCATGGTTGTTTCTTGGTGTGGGGATGCGCAATCCGGTGTGGGTCTTGGTTTTTGTCTTGCTGGGCTCAACCTTTATGGGCGGGTTGGGTCTGATTGCCGGGATTTTTGCTAATAAGTTTGACCAGCTTTCGGCCATTTCCAACTTTATCGTGACCCCGTTGGCCTTTCTGTCCGGCACCTTCTATTCGATCGAGGCTTTGCCGGGGCTGATGCAAACCCTGTGCCACATCAACCCATTCTTCTACATTATTGATGGGGTCCGCTTTGGCATGATTGGTGTCAGTGACAGCAGCCCTTGGTTGGGTCTGGTCATTGTGACGGCCGCCTGTGCTGTGGTGATGGCGATTTGCTGGCGGTGGTTGGATCGCGGGTATCGTCTGAAGGCGTGAGACGATTTTTCTAGAAAAATCGGGAGGCCATCTTGAGGGTGGTCACTGTTGCTTGCGTCGCAATGGGGGCGAAAGACGCAGGGTGCGGCCAGCGTTCGTGGGTCATCTGGCCGGCGCGCGGGTGCCCTGACCGTAGGTCAAGCGGCTGCGCCCTTCTCTGCAAAGACACATTGGGTCAAACCAGACGAGGGGTTCACAACATCCATGTGATCCGTTAGGTCAGACGCATGAAGACACCTCTACATCAGATCAACCGACGCCGACGCTAAGCCCGTCTGCCGATTCTGCACGTCTTCCACCTTCCACAATATCATTGACGAATGCCCCGCCGCTTGGCACCCATGTGTTTCCGCTATTTGGGGCTTCTTTTTTCGAAAGGCCGATCCTGATGATCCCGTCTGTTTTGCCGACTTATGCGCGCGCTCCTTTGACCTTTGTAAAAGGCGAAGGATCATGGTTGATCACGGATGATGGCCGACGCCTGCTGGATCTCGGCGCGGGCATTGCCGTGAATGCGCTGGGCCATGCCCATCCGCCCCTTGTGCAAGCCCTGACCGAACAGGCGCAGGCTGTCTGGCATACATCGAACCTGTACCACATTCCCGCCCAGCAAAAGCTGGCGGATATGCTGGTGGATAAGACATTTGCGGATACGGTGTTCTTTACCAATTCCGGAACCGAGTCCTGTGAATTGGCCGTCAAAATGGCCCGTAAATACTGGTACGACAAAGGCCAGCCGGACCGGACCGAGATTATCTGTTTCACCGGATCCTTCCACGGCCGGTCCTCTGCCGGGATCGCGGCTGCCGGGTCCGAGAAGATGACGACCGGGTTTGGGCCGCTGTTGCCGGGGTTCACGCATCTGGATTTTGGGGACCATGATGGCCTGAACGCTGCGGTCAGTCACAAGATCGCAGCGATTATGGTCGAGCCGGTGCAAGGCGAGGGCGGTATACGTCCGCTGCCTGATGCGTGTCTGAAAGGCCTGCGGGATTTGTGTGACCAGCACGGGATCCTGATGATCCTCGACGAGGTCCAATGCGGGGTGGGCCGGACCGGCAAGCTGTTTGCCCATGAATGGTCAGGTGTTGCCCCGGACATCATGATGGTGGCCAAGGGGATCGGCGGGGGCTTTCCGCTGGGGTGCGTTCTGGCGTCAGAAGATGCGGCAAGCGGGATGGGCCTTGGCACCCACGGGTCGACATATGGGGGTAATCCATTGGGCTGTGCTGTTGGGGCAGCGGTTCTGGCCGAGGTGGGCGATGATGCCTTTCTGGCAGACGTGAACCGCAAAGCGGGCCTTTTGCGCCAAAAGCTGGAAGGGCTTGTTGCCGGTTTCCCGGACGTGTTTGACAGTGTGCGGGGGCAGGGCCTGATGCTGGGCCTCAAATGCAAAGCCACCAACACGGATGTGGTGACCGCAGGCTATGATGCGGGCGTGATCACGGTGCCCGCCGCAGATAATGTGGTGCGCTTGCTGCCAGCGCTCAACATCACCGATAGCGATATCGACGAAGCCCTCACGCGCCTCACGCAAGCTGCAGAGAGACTCTAGTCTTCATTTTGCCAGAACAACTCCACGGGGGTTTGGGGGTGTGAAACCCCCAACGCTAATATTCAAGAGACTGACATGACCCATTTTCTCGACATTCACAAAACAGACCCTGCCGACCTCGCGGGGATTATCTCCCAGGCCCGCGAAATGAAAACCGCCCGCGCAGGTCAGCCGAAAGGGACGCTGGACGCTGACCAGCCGCTGGCCGGCCACATGGTGGCACTGATCTTCGAAAAACCCTCCACCCGGACCCGCGTGTCTTTTGACGTGGGTGTCCGCCAGATGGGCGGCCAAACGATGGTTCTATCAGGCAGTGACATGCAGCTGGGCCATGGTGAGACGATTGCCGACACGGCCCGTGTCCTGTCCCGGTATGTTGATCTGATCATGATGCGGACGTTTGAAGAAGACACGCTACTGGAGATGGCCGAATATGCGACCGTGCCTGTGATCAACGGTCTGACTGATCGCACCCATCCCTGTCAGATCATGGCTGACGTCATGACCTTCGAAGAACATTCCGGTCCGATCAAAGGCAAAAAGGTTGTGTGGTCCGGGGATGGCAACAACGTCTTTGCCAGCTTCGCCCATGCCGCCAAACAGTTTGAGTTTGATCTGGTATTCACAGGTCCAGAACCGCTGGACCCCGAACCCGCGTTGCGCGGCCTTTATACCACGGTTCGGGACCCGCAGGAGGCTGTTGCCGGGGCTGATCTGGTGGTGACCGATACATGGGTATCAATGCACGATCCCCAATCTGCCCGCGAACGGCGCCACAATCAACTTCGCGGCTATCAGGTGAATGATGCCTTGATGGCCCACGCCAACGACGACGCCTTGTTTATGCATTGCTTACCTGCCCACCGGGACGATGAAGCCACAAGTTCTGTCATGGACGGCCCCCATTCTGTGATTTTCGATGAGGCCGAGAACCGATTGCATGCCCAGAAAGCCATCATGCGCTATTGCCTTGGGGTCTGAGCTTCAGGCGACCCGGCGCGTGCGCCGCTGCGCGCCGCCGGAAGGGCTTTGCCACTCCTGACCTCCCCAGGATATAGAAAGAAACAAAGAAGCGAAAGCATGGTGGTTACTTGCGCGGTTTGGCCCGAAGTGTCGGGTCGGCTTGTGTCGGGTCCTCTGGCCAGGGGTGTTTGGGGTAGCGCCCCCGCATGTCTTTGCGCACATCTGCATAGGATGTAGCCCAGAAGCCCGGCAGGTCTGTGGTGACTTGCACCGGCTTTTGTCCCGGTGAAAGAAGCGTGATCCGCAGTGGTGTCTTACCCACCGTCGGATGCCGTGTGACCCCAAACAGTTCTTGCAGGCGAAGCGTGATCTGTGGGGCCTCGCCGTCGTAGTCAATTGGCACCTTACGGTTCAAAGGCGTTGTAAAATGCGCAGGTGCTGCCTGATCAAGCTGTTGCATCTGCCCCCAGTCCAGCATTCCCCGCAGGGCTTCTAGGCAATCGAACCGTTTCCAGTCTTGTGCCGTTGTGACCGCGTGCAGGTAGGGCGCAAGCCACTTGGACAGATTCCTTAGCAAGGCTTCATCGCACATGTCAGGCAAGTCAGCACCACCGTCACGCACCAGTATGACCCGCGCCCTGAAACGTTGCGCTGCAGGTGAAAGACGCAGGCCAAGCTGCTGAATACCTTCACACATTGCAAGTGCCACAGACTCTGGGTCTGGGTCCTTCCAGTTCTGGTCAGCAAGAACAAGCGCCCCAAAGACCTCTTGCTTGCGGGTCAAGACCCGGGTCTCGCGTTTGGACCAGTGACAGACCTGTTGCCAATGGATTTGGTCAGCGAACAGATCCCGCAGGGTCGTTTCATCGATCCCGACGGCCTGCCTGATCCGTGCCTCGCGCGTATCGCCGTCCAGATCGGTCGCCACGATCAGGCGCTGTCCGGCCAGTGGATCACTCGCATCAATGATCGCACCTTTGCCGCCCGACAACACATATCGTGGCCCGTCCCCTTTGCGGCGTAGCCCGATCCGATCAGGGTAGGCAAGGGCCACTTGCCCTGCAAGTGACAGGGGGGCTTTGGCATCCAGCCCTTTGGTCAGCCGTGACACTTCCGACTTGATCTGCTGCAGGGCTGACGTGTTCACCTGCCCGGGCCCGTCGTATCTGCCGTTCAACGCCTTGATCCGCAGATGCAGATCCACCGGCGCACCGCGCAGCGGATCCCGGTTCGACAACAAAGCCGCCACAGGCGCTGCCTGGCGACCAGCTGTCAGCAGCATATGACCCAACCGCGGATGGAGTGGCAGCCGCGCCAGTTTCTGACCATGCGCTGTGATCTTGCCACCCGGGGTCCGGGCCCCAAGGGTGCACAGCAGGGCACGGGCCTCTGCCAACGGCCCCGGCGGCGGGGGCGTCAGAAACGACAGATCATCACTGCCCCAGACATCAAGTTCCAATGCGAGGCTGGCCAGATCTTCGACCTCGATCCCTGCCGGCGCAAAAGCCGCCATGGCCCCATCTTCGCCTTTGGTCCACAAAGCATAGGCGTCTCCGGGTGCCACACGACCGGCCCGGCCAGCCCGCTGCACAGCCTCTGCCCGGCTGACCTTTTCGGTCACAAGCCGGGACATGCCGGAATTCGGATCAAACCGGGATCGCCGGGCCCGGCCCGCATCAATCACAACGGTGATATCCTCAATCGTCAGCGAGGTTTCAGCGATGGACGTGGCAAGCACGATCTTACGGCCAGCGGTCACAGGGGCAATGGCTGCGCGCTGGTCCTTGAATGGCATGGCCCCGAACAATGGCCGGATGTGGTGATCGCTTGGCAAACGCAGCTGCTTTGCAGTCTCGCGAATTTCGCCTTCACCGGGCAGGAATACCAGAATGCCCCCTGTCGTCTTTGCAGCAACCTCATGGATCATGTCCGCAGCCGCCTGCGCGATCCGGGTTTTGGGCGGCAGTGCTTTGGGCAGGTAATGACGTGTGACGGGAAAACTGCGCCCCTGAGACGTGATCACAGGGGCATCATCCAGCAAAGCGGCCACAGGTGCGGCATCCAGGGTCGCGGACATCACAACCAGATGCAAATCCTCGCGCAGGACCTGCGCGATCTCCCAGGCAAAGGCGAGGCCAAGATCAGTATGGAGTGACCGCTCATGGAATTCGTCAAAGATCAGCGCACCGATGCCTGGCAGGGCGGGGTCGGATTGGATCATCCGGGTGAGGATCCCTTCGGTCACAACCTCAATGTCAGCTCCCGGCCGATTGTCGCCACGCATACGGTAGCCCACCGATGCACCGGGCCGTTCGCCGCGTTGGGCAGCAAGGCGATCGGCGGCTGCGCGCACGGCAAGACGGCGGGGCTCCAGCATGATGATTTTGCCGGTGACAAGTGCTGCGTCAGCCATCGCAAGCGGCACACGGGATGTCTTGCCGGCACCGGGGGGAGCTTGCAGGATGGCACGCTTGTAAGACCGCAAAGCGGTGATCAGGTCTGGCAATATGCGATCAACAGGCAAGGTGGTCATCAGGTCGTGGTGCGGGTTTGTGCAGGACAGGTCAAGCAGTCAAGTGACGTTTGACGATTGGGGGCCAGCCCCCAAGCCCCCGAAGTATTTGAAACCAAAAGAAGCAGAGGACCGGGGGATCTGTTTCTTTGATCCCATAATATGGCCGCCGGAGGCACCAGGGGGTGCGTCCGGCACTGACGCCTATTGCAAACTGCAACCGATCGGCACGCGTGCGCAAAAACATTTTTTGCGACCCAACGGGCGCTCATCGGTTTCAAACCCGATTGCGCATTGCTCCTGTGCTGCATGCAGTCTAAGACACCGGCCAAATATTGGACCGGGGTGGCACACCCCGAAAGGACCGCAATGCCAACGCTCGTCATGAAATTTGGAGGCACCTCCGTCGCCAACCTGGACAGGATCGCCCGCGCCGCCAAGCGCGTGGCCCTGGAAGTGGCAAAGGGCTATGACGTGATCGTCATCGTCTCTGCGATGTCTGGCAAGACAAATGAACTGGTCGGCTGGGTCAATGAAACCGCCCCCCTCTATGACGCCCGCGAGTATGATGCGGTTGTGTCATCCGGCGAGAATGTGACCGCTGGTCTGATGGCCTTGCGTCTGCAAGAGATGGATATTCCGGCCCGCAGTTGGCAGGGCTGGCAGGTGCCGCTGAAGACCACATCCGCCCATTCTTCTGCCCGCATCGAAGAAATCCCGACCGAAAACATCACCGCCAAGTTTGGCGAAGGCATGCGTGTCGCTGTCGTGGCTGGTTTCCAAGGCATCAGCCCCGAAGGCCGGATCACCACGCTGGGTCGCGGTGGTTCTGACACCACAGCCGTCGCCTTTGCTGCCGCCTTTGGCGCCGAGCGGTGCGATATTTATACTGACGTGGACGGCGTTTACACCACCGATCCCCGGATCACCGACAAGGCCCGCAAGCTCGACAAGATCGCGTTCGAAGAGATGCTGGAACTGGCCTCGTTGGGTGCCAAAGTGCTGCAGACCCGATCCGTTGAATTGGCCATGCGGTTTAACGTGCGTCTGCGCGTGTTGTCGTCATTTGAAGAACCATCAGACGACGCTGGTACGCTCGTCTGCGCTGAGGAGGAAATCATGGAACAAAATGCAGTCGCCGGTGTGGCTTACAGCCGCGATGAGGCCAAGATGACCCTGATTTCGGTGGCCGACCGCCCGGGCATCGCGGCCGCCATTTTTGGCCCTCTTGCTGATGCTGGTGTGAATGTTGATATGATCGTCCAGAACATTTCCGAAGAGGGTCGCACTGATATGACCTTCTCTTGCCCCACAGATCAGGTCGCGCGCGCACAAAAGGCGATGGCTGACGCAATGGCCAGCGGTGAGATCAACTATCATGATCTGGTCACAGACGAGGGCGTCGCCAAGGTATCCGTCGTTGGTATTGGCATGCGCAGCCATGCCGGTGTTGCTGCCAAGATGTTTGAGTCTTTGAAAGACGAGGGGATCAACATCAAGGTGATCACCACATCCGAGATCAAGATCTCTGTCCTGATTGACCGCAAGTACATGGAACTGGCTGTGCAGGCCCTTCATGATGTCTTCGGGCTAGAAAAAGCCGCATAGGCAAAAAATTGCTGCGATCGGCAGGCTTCTGCCGGTTTTGCCCCTTTGAGTCCCATGGCCCTTTTTTGCACCCAATTTGCCTCGTAAGCGTACATCTGCGTGGGGGCGCAGAGGACTCAAGCTATGTTTGATCTTGCAGCATTTGATGCGGAAATTACGCGCCGGCAGCGGACTGAAAACCCTGGTGAGGATATTCTTCTTGCCAAAGTCGTCCGTGGACCAAGTGACGAAACTGGCATTACCCCATTCAACATCTTTTCTGGAACCATGCTTGGTTCTTTGGCGCTGGCAAGCATGGCCGTCCCAGCCATCTTTCGCGGGACACCCGCTGACGCCATGACCTTCAACGGCATGACCCTAGATCAGTTTGCCGCACGCATGAGCATGTCAGCACACGACCCATTGCTGATCGCGATGTTCGAACAACTGTGCATGGTCTGACCAGCGGCCACACTTTCTAGACACAAATATATGGTGATTGCTTTTGGCAGCCTACCCCTGCCGGTCGCCCCGCGCTTGATGACCGCCAAGCGGCCAAATTTATGTGCATAAGCCACCCAACATCACAATGCCCCTCTTTTCATCCCTGCCCGAATACACCTATAGCGGTGGGGTATCTTAGGGGGATCACATGCCGCACCGGTCAGAATCCGAAAGCCGCAAGCTACTGGGCAAATTGCGGACTGCGCTGGCCGAGGACTCTGCCGGTCAGGCCCGCCTGAACCGGATCGTGACCCTGATCGCCGGCTCGATGCAGGCTGAGGTGTGTTCGATCTATCTGTTCCGCGATGCCGAAACATTAGAGTTGTGTGCCACCGAAGGTCTGGATGCGGAATCCGTTCACCAAACCCGGATGCGCTTGGGCGAAGGTCTTGTTGGCCGGACCGCCCGCAGTCGCAAGGTGGTCAACACGGCTGGTGCCCCATCTGAGCAGGGCTTTCGCTACATGCCTGAGACCCGCGAAGAGCGGTTTTCGTCGTTTTGCGGTGTTCCGATCCAGCGCCTTGGCAACACCATGGGTGTTTTGGTCGTCCAATCCCGCGACGCCCGCAAGCTGACTTTTGATGAGGTCTACGCCCTCGAAGTTGTCGCCATGGTGCTGGCTGAAATGACTGAACTTGGTGCATTTGTTGGGGAAGGTGCCGCATTGGCCGCCCCCCACCAGCGTCCATCGATGATCAAAGGCACCATTGGCCAAGAGGGTGCCGCCGAAGGTCAGGTGTTCTTGCACGAACCCCGTGTGGTTGTTCTGAACCCGATTTCGGATGATCCAGAGGCCGAAATTACCCGCCTGCAAGAGGCGATAGATACCCTGCGCACCTCCGTTGACGACTTGCTATCGGGCAATCAGTCGTTGTCGGGTGAGCAAAAGCAGGTTCTTGAGGCTTACCGGATGTTTGCCAACTCGCGCAGTTGGAAAAAGCGGATGGAAGAGGACGTTCTGAACGGGTTGTCCGCTGAAGCCGCCGTTGAAAAAGAACAATCCCTTGCCCGTTCCCGTCTGACCCGATCCGGTGACGCCTATATGCGCGAGCGTCTCAGCGACCTTGATGACCTGTCCAACCGCTTGCTGCGCATTCTGACAGGGCAGGGTACTGACACTGGTGCCGAGATGCCTGACAACGCGATCCTTGTCGCCCGCAACATTGGTCCCGCTGAACTGCTTGAGTACGGCAAAACCCTGCGCGGGATCGTTCTGGAAGAAGGCTCTGTCGGGTCGCACGCCACCATCGTCGCCCGCGCATGGGCGATCCCGTTGGTGATCAACGCCAAGGGCGTCACGACCGCTGCCCTGAATGGCGACAAGATGTTGGTGGATGGCGAACAGGGGATCGTTCACCTGCGCCCCGATGAAACTGTGCAGGGTGCATTTCGCGAAAAGATCGCGATGCAGGCCCGCGCGCAGGAACGCTATGCCTCGATCCGCGATTTACCTGCGACGACGAAATGCGGCACTACGATCCGGCTGGAAATGAATGCTGGCCTGATGGCTGACTTGCCGTCTTTGGCGGGGTCTGGTGCCGAAGGTGTCGGCCTGTTCCGGACCGAACTGCAGTTTCTTGTCCGCAATAAGATGCCCCGCCGCGCCGAACTATCAGAGCTGTATTCACGGGTGATGAAATCTGCATCCGGCAAGCGCGTCGCCTTCCGCACCCTTGATATCGGGTCGGACAAGGTCCTGACCTATATGAAACCCAACGACGAGCCGAACCCCGCAATGGGCTGGCGCGCGATCCGCGTGGGTCTGGATAAGCCGGGTGTCTTGCGCATGCAGTTGCAGGCCTTGATCCGCGCCGCATCCGGTGGGCCGCTGACTGTGATGTTCCCGTTCATCACCCTGTATGGCGAGTTCAAAGCCGCCAAGGCCGAGATGCAAAAAGCTTTGGACCGCGAAGAACGTCTGGGTCATCCACTGCCTTCGGACCTGAAGGTGGGTGCGATGATGGAGACGCCGTCGCTGGCCTATGCCCCGGATGCGTTCTTTGAAGAGGTCGATTTCATCTCGATCGGTGGCAACGACCTGAAGCAGTTCTTTTTTGCAGCCGACCGCGAAAACGAGCGTGTCCGCAAGCGGTATGACACCCTGTCGCCTGCGTTTTTGCAGTTTATCAAGATGGTCGTTGCGCGGTGCGAGAAAGCCGGCACGCCTGTGTCTTTCTGCGGTGAAGATGCCGGTCGCCCGGTTGAGGCATTGTGTTTCGCAGCCCTTGGCTTGCGGTCATTGTCGATGCGTCCTGCCTCTGTTGGGCCGGTCAAGCACCTGTTGCGCCGCGTTGATCTTGGCGAAGTGCAAAGCATCATCGACCAAAGCGTTGCTGACGGGGATGCCAGCGTGCGTCGTCCGGTTGCCGATTGGCTGGCCTATCAAGTCTAAGCAGTGCTTAGGGTGTCGCGCGGTTGACCGGCAGTTCGCTTTCGGCCAGCAGGCGGTGGAATTCTTGCGTCACCGCAGCTTCGCCGTGTTTGCGGAATAGGGCCCGCAAGCCAAAGTGCACATGCGCCATCTGCACATAGTAATCCACAAAGGCATAGTTCGTGCCTGCCCCCGCGATGGCCCCCAGAACCGGCACCGATTGCGAGGCCAGCTTTTGCGACAGCATCGTCGCAAAACGGGGCGCCACAGTTGCGATCAAGCGGTGCAAGGCGCTGCCGGTCAGGCTAAGGCGCGCGCCAAGGAACGACGTATCCACGCCGTCGTCTGCTTTGCCCGGTCCGCCAGAGCCGAAAACGGCTAGGCATTCCATGCGCGTTTCCTCTGATTGCGGGTCTTCGCCATGTTCTTCGGCAACTGCCTGCACCGCCCGAAAGATGATCGTGATCGCAAACGGCAATTCAGCCAGCGCCGTCCCAATGCCCGCAACACCGCCAACAGCCCCCGTCACCGTGCCCAGCACCCGGTGCATCCGGTCGGTTCCAACCGCACGGCCGATGGGTCCGGTCCGTGTGCGCGCGGCAAGTGTGAAGCTTTTTTCAAGGGCCACGCGTGCGACCTTGTCGATCTGGCCTTGCGCGCCTTGCGGCAACGCCCGCAGGCCGCTTTCGACCTGCCCGCCGACGAAATTGACCGCCTTCATCAACACACCATTCGCCGACCGTTGACGGGCGACAAGGGCCGCGATTTCCGCCTTGGCCGTGTCGTCCAGCGGGGCGATGTCCCCGTCGGGGGTCACATCAATGATCTGTGCGCGTTGGTCTTTCATGGAGGTGAAATGGGGTCTGTTTCACAAAAAATCAATCTTTTAAGCGTGTCACAGGCCCCGATATTTCATCCCATGCACCTTCAACCAAGGGCATGCCCAGCACCCGGTCAGGGTTGGTTGGGGGCGGCATTGTCACATGCTGCAGATGGGCAAATCCAAACCTGCGATAGTAGGGATAGTCGCCGACCAGCAAGATCCGGTCCCAGCCCCCGATCCGTGCCGCATCAATGCAGTTCATCATCAACAGTGCTGCAATGCCTTCGCCTTGACGGGTTGGATGCACTGCAATTGGGCCAAGCAGAACCGTGGGTGCCGGACCCACGCGCACAGGCCAGCAGCGGACCACACCGGCCAGAATACCCAATGGATCGCGGGCCGTCAGGCACAGGTCGGGCAGGGGATCGACATCTTCGCGCAACCGGTACGACGACAGCGCTGTGCGACCGGGGGCGAAAGTCAGGTCATACAGTTCTTCGACTTCCCAGTAGTCGTCGGGCACTTCCCGCGCCAATTGGATCTTGATTTCTTGCATTGGCGGGGCTGCAGGCTTTCGTCTGGCGTCTGGTCAGGATGCACGCTACCCAAAGCTGCGCAGAAGGTTAAGAGAGGGCTGGCATGTTTTATGAACCCAAAGACGGGCATGGCCTGCCGCACAATCCGTTCAACGCCATCGTGACACCTCGGCCGATCGGTTGGATTTCGACCCGAGGGGCCGATGGGTCAGACAATCTGGCGCCCTATTCTTTCTTTAACGCCGTCGCCTACACGCCGCCGCAGGTCATGTTTGCCTCGACCAGTGCCAAACCGGATCGGGATGGCACCAAAGACACTGTCGCCAATATCCGCGAGACCGGTGTTTTTGTGGTCAATATCGTCAGCTTTGCCCTGAAAGACGCGATGAACACCACCTCTGGGCCCTGGGACAAGGAGCAGGATGAGTTTGCTTTGGCCCAGCTGGACAAGGTGCAGGCCGAAACCATCAACTGCGCACGCGTGGCCGCCAGCCCCGCAGCACTGGAATGTACCTTAACCGAGATCGTGACCCTGCGCGGTGCACATAACCTGCTGGTGCTGGGCGAGGTCACAGGGGTGCATATCGACGACAGGCACCTGAACGATGGCATGCTGGATATCACAGCGTTTCAGCCGCTCGCCCGGTTGGGGTACAAAGACTATACGCAGGTGTCAGAGGCCTTTAGCCTGACACGCCCCGGCGAAAGCTAGATCACCGACAGGCAGGCACACTCTGCCAGATGATTGACGCGCTGCGTCGTGCTGCCTTGCACAAGTGCGCCAAGCGTGCCCAACCCGCGACGACCGGTCACGATCAGATCGGCCCCACAGTCTTTGGCGCAGGCGATCAATGCGTCCGCAGGATCCCCGGATTTCAAATACGTGATGATGGTTTGCCCGCTTTCGTCTGCGACTGCTTTGGCGCTGGCAAGGACCTTATCGCTCGCCTCTTTTACCTCGGCTGCAGACGGCATTGCGGTTGCCGCATGGTAGGCCGCCATCGCCCCAAGGGCGAAAGCCACGGTTCGGGGCTGTGGCGCGTGTACAACGTGCAGGTCCGATTGATATTTTTGCGCCAGGTCACAGGCCATGCGCAGTGCATGTGTTGCTGTTTCTGACCCATCAACGCCGACGACGATCTTACGAAGCATATGGTTTTCCTTCTTGCTCAATATGCGAAAAGGTAAACAAAATCCTCGGTGATGGGCGTTGATACAGATCAATAGGGCCGGTTGGGGCGCCGTCAGTTTGTCTGACGCCCGCTGAACATGACAGCTGCCAATGCCAGAACTGCTGGCAGGGTTTGCACGAAAAGGGTTCTGGTTGTCACCGTAGCCGCCCCGAAAACCCCAGCCACGGCCACAAACAGCAAAAAGCAGATCGCCACGTTGCGCTGCCACGTCCGGTCTTTGATCATCAGTGCCCAGAACAGGCCAGCTGCCAGAAAAGCGTTATAGATGCCTTGGTTCGCCGCCATCTGCACCGTCTGGGGGAAGAGGTCTGGCGGGAAGGACGAAAACACAATCGGCCCCCGGCTTTCCCACGCGAAGATCTCGAACCACGCGATGTAGCTGTGCAGAAGTGCGATCAGTCCGATAAGGATAAGTGAAACCAAACGCATAGCGACCCCCAAAGGTAGTGTTGGGCGCGACCCTAGCAGCTTGTTGGTGGGTCCGCCACGTCCCGTCTGAGATCAGGCGCGAACAGGCATATCAATGCCCGCCCAAGATCCCCGTCCGAACCTGATAGTCCGCAGCGATTTCGTAATCCGGGTCATCATCACTGTCGATCATCAGGTGGCCCGCCTTGGACAGCAGCGAGTGGCAGTCCCGGCTGAGATGGCGCAGCTGGATCTTTTTGCCCGCCGCCTCGTATTTCATCGCAAGGGTTTCGATGGCTTGCAAAGCGGATTGGTCTGCGACCCGCGAGCCCGCAAAATCCACGATGACTGTGTCGGGGTCCGCTGCGATGTCGAAGATTTCTGCAAAGCCATCCGCAGAGCCAAAGAACAGCGGCCCCTGGATTTCATAGACCTTGGCGCCTTCCTCTGTCCGGCTGTCGCGTGTGATGGCATGGATACGTGTTGCGTTGCTCCATGAATAGGCCAGCGCCGAGACGATCACACCAACGACCACAGCTGTCGCAAGATCTGTCCAGACCGTGACGATCGTCACGAGGATCGTCACGAAAGCGTCCATCTTTGGCACTTTGCGCAGGATCGTCAGCGAGTTCCACGCGAAGGTGCCGATCACAACCATGAACATCACACCAACAAGGGCCGCCAGCGGGATCTGCTCGATCAGGCCAGAGGCAAACATGATGAAGGCCAACAGGAACAGGGCTGCCGCGATACCTGCAACCCGTGTCCGCCCCCCGGATTTCACGTTGATCATCGACTGACCGATCATCGCACAGCCGCCCATGCCCGCAAAGAAGCCGGTGACGGTGTTGGACACACCTTGGGCGATACATTCCTGCGATGCACCACCGCGCTTGTTCGTCATCTCGCCAACCAGGTTCAGGGTCAGCAGACTTTCGATCAGGCCGATGGCCGCCAAGATCAGCGCGTAAGGCAGGATGATGTAGAAGGTTTCCATGTTGAGCGGTGCAAGCGGCGTTCCATACAGCCCTTCACCCGTTCCAAACGGGTTGTGGAAAGATGGCAAACCGCCAGAGATTGACGCCAGATCGCCGACCCGTGGCACATCCAGACCAAAGCCGATCACCACTGCCGCCACGATCCCGATCCCTGCAAGCGGTGCTGGGATGACCGTGGTGACGCGCGGCATGATCCAGATGATCGCCATTGTGACGGCCACCAACGACAGCATCAGATAAAGTTGCGCGCCCGACAGCCATTCACCGTTGGCCATCCCATGACCTGCGCTTTCCGCAGAGCCGGGGACCTGAAACTGGCCCAATTGTGCCAGAAAAATCACGATAGCCAGCCCGTTCACAAAGCCCAGCATGACCGGGTGCGGCACCAGACGGATAAACTTGCCCCACCGCATAATGCCCACGAAAACCTGTATCAGGCCCATCAAAACAACGGTTGCAAACAGGTATTCCACGCCGTGCTGCGCCACCAAGGACACCATCACAACAGCCAAGGCCCCCGTCGCCCCCGAGATCATGCCGGGCCGCCCGCCAAAGATTGCTGTGATCAAACCCACCAGAAACGCCGCATAAAGACCCACCAAAGGATGCACCCCTGCGACAAAGGCAAAGGCCACTGCCTCTGGCACCAGGGCAAGGGCGACGGTCAGTCCAGAAAGGACCTCTGTGCGCATCCGCGTAGGCGTGAGCGGCGCGTCTTTGTCTGTCAGGGCGATACTGTCAGCGAAACTCGCCAGAAGCGCGCGGGGCATGTGGATATCCTGCTATGGGAAGGTCGGTTTGCGCCGCGCCTAACGCAGACAGATGCTTTTGTCACCCCCCAGTAAGGGGTGGGTGATTGGAGGGAGAGGCCAGGGCAGTGCCTTAGGTGTCGGATTTGACGGATAGCGCCTTCGCGCCCAGACCGCAGGATGACCCGCAGGAGGCCCTCGCAAACGTCGCAGGGGTGCGCCGGCGGTTTTGGCGCAAACCTGGTGAACGATCTTGTCTTGCAGGGTGAGACCTGTGCACAGGTGGTGCACTGCGCGTACACCGCTGGTACACCGAAACAGCAGCCGCCCCGATTAATGCGCCCCGCGGTCGCATCTTTAAAGTTTCGGTAAAGGGCTGGTTTGGGCCCACTTTACCGATTTCCTGTCGCGCAACGAAAGTCTGCTTTCGGGAGTTCGACAGATTTACCCCCAAGATCACGGCCCCAAGAGTCTCCTTTCTGGTGTTAGGGCGGCTTATTTGAAGCCGCGTGTTCTTGCTGGCAGTTCCACAATTTGCACCGATCACTTGGCAGCTAACAAAGAACAATTAGCGACCGCTTCAACATCAATCGAATATTTCACCAGTTCCCGAGCGCGCTTTCTTTGGACTTTTTCTGGTGATCATTCTGGATCACAATTGCTATGTAACTTGCGAGTTTAGCGCTGCT
>CALILP010000216.1 GCA_938016515.1 uncultured Paracoccaceae bacterium | reverse complement strand
TACTGGCTGTATTCCTGATAGGTGTCGATCAGGATGATGTTGTTGTTCACCACGATCCCGGCCAAGGCCACGATGCCTGTGCCCGTCATGATGATCGAGAACGCCTGATCCATCACCAACATCCCGATCAGCGTCCCTGCCGTCGACATGACCACCGCCAGCAACACCAACACAGAGTTGTAGATCGAGTTGAACTGCGCCAGCAGGATGATGAACATCAGACCAAGTGCGCCTGCAAAGGCTTGGCTGAGGAACGCGCCGGATTCGGCTTGGTCCTCTTGGTCGCCAGTCCATTCCCAGTCGACGCTGGCAGGCAAGACATCGGTCGTCTCCAGCCATTCGGTCAGCTGGGCAATCCGCTCATTTGGGTTGATCAAAGTCGCCGTTGCACCAGTCGTCCCATCAAAGGCCAAAACGTCGGTGCGGGCTGTGCCATCTGCGACCTGTAGGATGTCATAGGCCATGGAACCGATAGTCAGGTCGCCACTGTCGCCCTCTGGTGCTTCAGTCAGGATTGCCAACTTTTCGCCAGTCTGTGTTTCGGTCATCTGAACCAAATCGTTTTCGACACCGGCTTTGATGTCAAAGTACCGCTTTTGATCAACGCGGTCGATCTGCGCCAGTTTTGGAACGGGGGTCCGTGTGATGAAGTTGGTCAGGGGCACGAGGCCAGCGTTTGTCCGAACCTTCAGCGTGTCCAACGTAGACAGCACCCGATCACCCTCTGGCAGTCGGACGCGGATCTCGCTTTCTTCATCACGGCCGTCTTGCGTGTAGGTGTCCAAAAGGATGCCACGCGTCACCAGCTGTACCATCCCACCAACAGAGGCCACGTCAGCCCCAAAGCGGCCTGCCTTTTCGACATCAACGTCGATCTGCCAGTCAATGCCGGGCAAGGGCAGGGTGTCTTCGATCTGGGTCAGACCGGGGGTGTCGTCAAACAATGCGCGTACCGTTTGCGTCGCCGTCGTCAGGTCTGCGTTGTTGTCACCTTTGAGCCGCAAATGAACCGGTTTCGCCGAGGCAGGACCGCCGGTCAGCGCCAGGATTTCTGTCCGAATGCCGGGGATATCCCTTAATGCGGCCTCTAGGTCGGCCACTACGACGTCTCCGTCAAAAGCCGGGTCCTGCACCGAGTTGTAGAAGGTGTAGTTGATGAGTGGGATGGTAAAGACGGGTTCTTGCGTGTCGGGCCGCTCGTCCCATGCCAACGTCTCGAACTGGACCTGACCGATGGTGTCACGAGGGGGCTGTGCGCCGCCACTGTTGGAATCAAGGCCGCCTTCGCCTGCAAAGGCAAAGGTGCTCATGATACCGGGATGGGTCACAACGACGTCTTCGACCTGAGCGACAAGATCGTCCTTTTCTTGGAGGGACAGGTTGCCCCGTGCTTGCACGTAGACGATCGCCTGTTCCGGCTCGGATTCAACGAAGAATTCGACGCCGTTGTTGTTCTCGCCGAAGTAGCCAAAGACCGACACAACGAAAAAGACCACCGCACCAGCCGTCACAATCGGCATCACCGGGTTACCCGCAATGAAGTGGATGAACATGCCAAAGGGACTGCGACGATAGCCTGCGCGGATGCTTTTTTGGCGCCGTTGGAACGTGGTCGCACCCAGCGTGATCGAGGTCATGATCGCACCCGCCATAAACAGCAACATACCAGGCAGCGAAGAGGTAAAGCCGTCGGTCTGGATCGCCTCACCGGTCAGATAGCCGGGGTTCAGCGTCAGCATGGCCCCGGTAAAGACCACCATCATTGCAACGGGCACCAAGGCTGCCCGCACGACCCACCAGACGTGGTTGCGCAACCAGTCGGACGCAAAGCCAAAACTGCGGCTTAGCCGCCCTGTGACGCCGCCCATCACCGGCAGGTAAATCAACGCAACGACCAGCGATGCTGAAAGCACGAAAATCAGTGTAACCGGTAGCATGCCCATGAACTGGCCCGGAACGCCCGGCCAGAACAGCATCGGCAGGAAGGCGCAAAGCGTTGTCGCGGTTGAGGATACGATGGGCCAGAACATACGTTTGGCTGCTTCGGTGTAGGCCTGCATCGGGCCAGAGCCATCCTTGATGCGTTTGTCAGCGTATTCCACCACAACGATGGCCCCGTCGACGAGCATACCTACTGCGAGGATTAGCCCAAACATCACGATATTCGAGATGGTGATCCCCATGACCGCAAGCAGCGCGAAGCACAGCAGGAAAGACGTCGGGATCGCAAAGCCAACAAGAAGGGCGGGGCGGGTGCCGAGTGCTGCCAGGACAACAATCATCACCAGCGCGATGGCTGTCAGAACCGATCCTTCTAGCTGGCTGACCATCGAGGCGACCTGACGGGACTGATCGTTGGATGTGCCCACATCAATGGCTGCCCGCAGGTCAGGCGACCATGTCGCCCGCTCTTCTTCCACCACCGCTGACACGGCGCGGGCCGTGTCGATCAGGTTGTAGCCTTTGCGTTTGACCACCTGCAAAGCCACAGTGTTGACGCCGTTAAACCGCGCCGTGCCCGTCCGGTCTTCGAACGTCAGGCGGATTGTTGTCAGATCGCCCAGCGTGATGACCCGGTCACCATTTGTCTTGACCGGCAGCTCATAGACGTCTGTCGGGTCGCTGAATGACGACGGGATTTTGACTGAGAAAGTCCCCTGCGCGGTTTCGACCTCACCTGCGGCGATCAGCAAGTTGTTGTTGGTAACAACGCCGATCAACTCTCCGGCAGTCACGTTATACGCCTCTAGCTTGAGTGGATCGATCATCACCTCAAGCATTTCGTCGCGGTCGCCTGCAAGGCCAGCTTCAAGGACGGCATCCATACCTTCGATACGTTCTTGCAGGTCTTTGGCGACATTCAGCAACGTGCGCTCTGGCACGTCACCGGTCAGGTTGACGATCACGATAGGGAATTCGGAAAAGTTGATTTCGTTAATAGAGTAGTTGTCAGCGCCTTCGGGAAAGGATCCTTCCGCCTTGTTCATGGCATCACGGATGTCGGCAAGAACCTTGGTTTTGTCCCACCCAAATTCGAATTCAAGTGCTACACCAGCATAGCCTTCAGCAGCCGTGCCCGACATGGTTTTCAGCCCATCGAGATCCGACAATTCGGATTCCATCGGTTTGACCAACAGGCTTTCGCTGTCCTCGGCAGAGATGCCGGGGAACTGGACAGAGACGAAGATCGCAGGGATCTCGATGTCGGGTTCGCCTTCCTTAGGTAGGCCGACGTACGCGAGGGACCCCGCTAAGAGGGACAGTGCGATAAACGCCAGCACCATCCGGGCGCGCGATGCGGCCCAATCGACGATTCCATTCATCCTTTCGCCTCCTCAAAGGTCGGGTCGACAGTGACGCCGTCAACCACGAATTCCTGACCGACGGTGATGATGTTGACCTGTGCAGGCAGCCCGGCAAGCCAGACGCCTTCTGCTGTGTCACGCAGCAGCGTGACGGGCATGAACTGGACCACGTTTTCCGCATCAATAGTGCGCACACCCAAGGCGCCGCCATCGTCCAGCGTTAGCGCAGACTGCGGGACAAGGTGAGCATCTTGCCCATCCGACGCCACCAGAATTTCAACGGTTTGCCCCGCACTGATCATTTGATCTGCGTTTGGCACGTCAATCTCGACGCGGAATGTGCGGGTTGTCTCATCGGCAGACCGCGAGATGAACGTGACCTGACCAGCGATCTCGGTCCCGGTTGTCAGCTTACCGCCAGCTAAGGCCCCTAAGGCAACCTTGTTGCGGTCGATTTCCGGGACAAAGCCAACAAGCTTGATTGGGTCAAGCTGCACGATGGTCGCGCAAGGCGATCCGGGCTGCATCAACGTTCCAAGCTCGGCGGTTTTTGTCTCAAGCAGGCCAGAGAAGGGTGCTTTGATGGACAGACGGTCAATCTCTTTTTCGGCAGCGGCGACTGCGGCGGCGGCCGCTTCGATCCCCGCTTCGGCAGAGGCAGTGCCTGATTGCGCACGTTGCAGACCGGCAAGGGCCGCTTCGGCCATCGCTTCCATGCTGATCAACTGCGTTTCAGAACTGACACCGCGTTCGGTCAGCTGACGGGCGTTTTCGACGTTGATGTTTGCTTCGCGCAGACGTGCATTCGCTTCTGCAATGGCGGCTTCGGCTTCGGGAACGCGGCCTTGTGCCTCTGCCAGCCTTGCGCGGGCCTCTGCGAGGCTGGCTTCGCGGGTGCCCGGATCCAGCACACACAACATATCACCAGCGTCGACATAGGTTCCGTTGTCCAGCGGCTCTGATACCACAAGGCCGGATGTTTCAGCAGCAACAGTCACTTCGCGGGCGGCTTCTGTACGCCCGCGCAGGATAACGGCGCTGTCGACGTTTGTCGCGTCTGACGCCATTGCGACCACTTTGACCAGATCAGATGGATCGGCATCCGCTGGCGCGGCGTCCTCCGATGTGACCTCTGCGGTTTCGGCATCTGCAACCGGTTCGGGCGCCTCAACCGGCGACGAAGACTGCGCGAAGCCGATAAGGCTCTCACGCTCAAAAACAAGCATATACAAAGCACCAACCACGATAATGGCAGTCAAAAATGGGATGATCTTCATAGTCGGGCCTTCATATCTGGTCAGCAGCACTGCTGCATTACGCGGTATTTGGTTATTATTACGTAGATAGGGGCAGATTGGATGTCAGTAAATTCACTAAACTGTTCGGTTCAGTTTAGGGCGAACGCCAAGCTGACGCAAGGTCGTTTTCTGCGTTGCCGCATGGTGGAATAGATGTCAGCCCGTAAGGACTTGGCAAGGGCCGCAGCTTCGCGATATGTAGCGCCGCAACGAAAGACGAACAATAGTGTGCCAATTGGCATCTGGGGGCTGCGGTGAGCGATAGCGACGGTTTTATCAACGAAGTCTCAGAAGAGGTCCGTAAAGACCGGCTGTTTGGCTATGTGAAACGTTACGGCTGGATCGCGGTGACGCTGATCTTGCTGCTGGTCGGTGGTGCGGCTTACACCGAATGGACCAAAGCGCAGGCAGAGGCCTCTGCACAGGCAACTGGCGATGCCTTGATCGCAGCGCTTAACGAAGAAGATATGGCGACGCAGGCCGAGATGCTGGCCGCAATGCCAGCCGAAGGTGCCGAGGCTGCGGTTGTTGGCTTGCTGACCGCTGCCGCCCAACAAGAAGCGGGCGACAACGCCGCTGCGGTTGCCACCTTGCAGGGTATCTCGGCGAATTCAGACGTGCCCCAGATCTATCGCGATGTTGCCGTCCTCAAAAGCGTGTTGATTGATGGCGATGATGTTGATCAGGCCGCGCGTCGTCAGACATTGGAAACAATGACGTCACCGGGCCTGCCGTTCCGTTTGCTGGCGATGGAACAGATCGCTTTGATGGACATCGATGCTGGTGATACACAAGCAGCTGTCGCGTCACTGCGCGGTATCGTCGAAGACGCAGAGGTCACTCAGGGCTTGCGTGATCGCGCGCAAACGCTGATTGTGGCGCTAGGTGAAGATTTACAGGGTGAAGAGCCGGAACCGGCCACATCCGATGAGACGAGCGAAGAATAAAAGAAGACCGCGAAGGGGCGATCATCGTGACAGGGACTATCCGGTTAAGTGCTGTATGCGCCTTTGCGCTGTTGTTGGGGTGCGGGGAAACCGACCTGATCTTACCCGGAGAGCGGTTCGACATCCGCCCGCAAGATCAAATCGTTAATCAGGCCTTACCGATCTCCTTGCCTGCACAGCAGGCCAATGCTGACTGGACCCATCGCAGTGGTTCGGCCCAGCACAAAGTCACACACCCCGCACTATCAACCGCGCCGCAGTTGCTTTTTTCTGCCAACGTGGGCGAAGGCGACAGCCTGCGCGCCCGGATCACAGCTGATCCTGTTGTCATGGGCGGCGTCATCTACACATTGGACGCGCGTGCGGTTGTGACAGCAACCGGGGCCAACGGAGCCACAATCTGGAGCCGCAATCTGACACCGGGCAGCGATGGCGCGAACGACGCATCTGGCGGCGGGATTGCTGCCAGTGGTGGTCGGGTGTTTGTCACAACCGGCTTTGGTGAAGTAACGATGCTGGACGCCACAACCGGTGGCGAAATCTGGACACAAGACCTGGACGCGCCGGGGGCTTCTGCCCCAACTGTCTTTGGTGACCTGGTTTATGTTGTAGGCCGCGATGGTACAGGCTGGGCGCTTGAACTGGAGAATGGCCGCATTCGCTGGCAGGTCTTCGCCACGCCAGAACTTGGCGTTTTCGCTGGCGGTGCAGGTGTTGCGGTCAACAATGACATTGCGATTTTCCCGTTTGCCTCGGGCGAGGTAATCGCGACTTTCCGGCAGGGCGGTCTACGTCGCTGGTCATCCGTCGTCAGCGGCGCGCGACTTGGGTCCGCAGCGGCGACGATCGGTGATATTGCTGGTGATCCGGTCATCGATGGCAATCGTGTCTATTCCGGAAATTTTGCTGGTCAGATTGTCGCTTTGGACATCTCCAATGGCGACCGCATCTGGACTGCAAGTGATGGCGCGATCAGCCCGGTCTGGCCGTCTGGCAACTCTGTCTTTGCGATTAACGATATCAATCAGCTTGTGCGCCTCAGCAAGGCTGACGGCAGTGCGACATGGCGCGTCCAGTTGCCCGGTCTGGTCGAGTCGAGCAGCGGCTTTTTCCGGCAGTCAAACGAAGTTGTCGCCCACTATGGCCCGGTTTTGGCGGGTGGCCGCTTGGTCGTCGCATCTTCGGATGGTCTGATCCGGCAGTTTGATCCCGTCTCCGGCAACCTTGTCGGCAGCTTTGAAATTCCCGGTGGCGCTGCGTCCAACCCGGTTGTGGCTGGACAGACCCTTTACGTCGTCAGCAAAACAGGGCAATTGCACGCTTTCCGGTAAATGCCACTTCGGGTGTGAACCGGTCAGGAGATCGACCTATGAGTTTCACCCTTGCCATTGTTGGCCGCCCGAATGTGGGCAAATCCACGCTTTTCAACCGTTTGGTTGGCAAAAAGCTGGCCTTGGTTGATGACCAGCCAGGTGTGAC
>CALILP010000215.1 GCA_938016515.1 uncultured Paracoccaceae bacterium | reverse complement strand
GGGCGAGTTGTTTCGGCGAAATGAAGACGGGGCGATGCACAGAGTGGCACCGCCCCGTTTCTTTTAGCGCAGGTCGGGTGGGGTGGCTTCGACTTTCAGATCGGGGATGATCTCGTCGAGGGGGATCACCTTGGTTTGTTTTTCGCCCAAGCGGCGCATGTTGACCGTCCGGTCTGCCACTTCCCGTGCTCCAATGGCGAGGATGGCCGGGACTTTGCCGAGCGAGTGTTCCCGGACCTTGTAGTTGATCTTTTCGTTGCGGGTGTCCGCCTCGGCCCGCACGCCTGCGGCTTTGAGGGCCGCGACCACTTCGTGCACGTAGTCATCCGCACCCGAGATGATCGAGGCCACAACGACTTGCCGCGGGGCCAGCCAGAACGGCAGCTTGCCAGCGTGTTCTTCGATCAGGATGCCGATGAACCGCTCGAAGGACCCAAGCGTCGCGCGGTGCAGCATGACCGGTGTGTGCTTGTTGCCGTCTTGGCCGATGTAGTCTGCGTCCAGACGGTCTGGCAGGACGAAGTCCACTTGGTGTGTCCCGCATTGCCAGTCGCGCCCGATGGCGTCGGTTAGCACGAACTCCAGTTTCGGGCCGTAGAACGCGCCTTCGCCGGGGTTGAGTTCCGGTTCGATCCCCGCAGCACGCGTGGCGGACAGCAGGGCGGCTTCGGCCTTGTCCCATGTTTCATCTGTACCTGCTCGCTTTTCGGGGCGGTCGGAGAATTTGACCTTGAATTCCGTGAACCCAAGGTCGCGGTACATGGACGACAGGAAATCGATGTAGATCGCTGTTTCTTCCTCAATCTGGTCTTCGCGGCAGAAGATGTGACCATCGTCTTGGGTAAAGCCCCGCACCCGCATGATGCCGTGCAGCGCGCCTGAGGGTTCATAGCGGGCGCAGGACCCGAATTCGGCCATACGCAAGGGCAGGTCGCGGTAGGATTTGAGGCCTTGGTTGAAAATCTGGACGTGGCAGGGGCAGTTCATCGGCTTGAGCGCGTTAACCCGTGTGTGTTTGGGGTCGTTGACACGTTCATCGAAGTTCTGCGCGTTGTCGCCATCCTCTGTCCGGCTTTCGTCGACTTCGACGATGAACATGCTTTCCTGAAACTTCTCCCAGTGGCCGGACTTTTCCCACAGCTTGCGGTCAACAACCTGGGGCGTGTTCACCTCGACGTAGCCGCCTGCGCGTTGCTTGCGGCGCACGAAGTCTTGCAGCTCTGTGTAGATCGTCCAGCCGTTGGGGTGCCAGAAAATCTGGCCGGGGGCCTCTTCTTGCATGTGGAATAGGTCCATCTCGCGGCCAAGCTTGCGGTGGTCGCGCAAGGCTGCTTCTTCCAAACGGTGCAGGTGCGCCTTGAGGCCATCCTTGTTCGTAAAGGCCGCCCCGTAAATGCGTTGCAGCATCGGGCGATTGCTGTCGCCGCGCCAGTAGGCGCCGGCGATGGACATCAGTTTAAAGCAATCACCTGCGATCTGGCCTGTATGTTGCAAGTGCGGCCCGCGACACAGGTCTTGCCAGTCGCCGTGCCAATACATGCGCAGCGGCTCATCACCGGGGATGGCTTCGATCAATTCGACTTTGTAAGGCTCGCCCTTGTCTTGATAGTGCTTGATCGCCTTTTCGCGGTCCCAGATTTCTGTCGTGACAGGCTCGCGCTTGTTGATGATCTCCTTCATCTTTTTCTCGATGAGCGCGAGGTCTTCGGGCACAAACGGCTCTGCCCGGTCAAAGTCGTAATACCAGCCGTCTTTGATCACAGGCCCGATGGTGACCTGCACATCCGGCCAGATTTCCTGCACGGCGCGGGCCATGATGTGGGCGAGGTCGTGGCGGACGAGTTCCAGCGCCGGTTCCTCGTCTTTCATCGTGTTGATGGCAATGCTGCTGTCGGCATCGATCGGCCATTGCAGATCCCAGTGCTGGCCGTTCACGGTGGCGCTGATCGCTTTTTTGCGCAAGCTGCTGGAGATGTCAGCTGCCACGTCAGCCGCAGTGATGCCAGCGTCGTAGTGGCGCGCGTTGCCGTCGGGAAATGTCAGAGAGATTTGGGCCATCAAAAGGGCTCCTCGTCAGTTTGGCGCCTACGAAGCGCCCGGTTGCGGGTTTTGTTTGCCGGTCTTGTTGCTGGAGGGCAGGGAGATGTCAACGCTGGGACGATGACCCTGCGCCAATTGGCGCGACTGCGACAGTTTTTCCATAGACCTACCACGAGCAGGCCACAATTGGCATTCAACGAAAGGTAGAATTGCTACTCCTAAGGACAACACAGACATGAAGATGATGATCCCGACACTTGCCGGTGCTGCATTTGTCCTGACCGCATGCGGTGGCGCTGAAACGTCCGGTAGCAATTTTGGTACGACTTTTGCAGGCAGTGCGGCACCTGCCCCAATTTCGCCAATTCAGGAGCTGCGCGACGAGGCCGCTCGACTGGAAAGCGCGGTTGCCGGGTTGGTCACAACCTCTGCTGCGGACTTGCCAGCGACGGGGTCGGCACGTTTCACGGGTATCGCGACGTTCGGCATTCTGGTGGATTCACCTGGGGGTGTTGGCGTCGGTGGCGACTTAGAAATGACAGTTGGGTTCGCGGAAAGTTCGTTGACGGGAACGATTGACAACTTTTACAGCCGTAACGGCGATGCACGCCAGGGCAGTCTGACACTGGTCAATGGCTTTGTGACTGATAGCATTGATACGGTCGTGGTCGGCGCGACGATTGAAGGCACGCTGGACCTTTTGGGTGGTGACCCGACTGAGGTCAGCGGTGGCTTATTTGGTCCGATGATTGGTGATGATGGCGACTTCATTGGCGGCCAAACAGCACTTGAATTGGTGACCAATCTTCCGGAACCGCAAGTGCCGGTTCGGTTTGAGGGCGCGTTCATCGCTGAACGCGAGTAGGCGCGCAGCTGGATCAACATATGGTGCAAGCGTCCATTGTATACCCAGATAGACCTTGCATGCGACATCCGGGGCGGTAAAAGCGACACAAGGTTTCCAATCGGAAATCGGTTGCGCCATCTGCCAAGAGGTTATCCATGCCCCGCTTTAATCGCTCATTTGACCTGTCTGTCGCTGATATTGACCTGATCGAAGAGGCGCTGCGTGCGCGTGGACGCGAACTTTGCCAGACACGTCGTGCCTTATCTGACGAAAACCCGGCCCACATGGAATCAATCCGGGTGATCGAGCAGGATCAACGGGCCGGGGAAGAGCTGTTGGGCCGTCTGCACGACCAAAAGATTTTCTATCGTCCCGCCGCGCAGGTTTATGTCGGCGGCTAAGGACCTTCAGAAGGCGGGAAGCCTGCGACGCTGAAAGCTTGGTGTCCGCAGACCAGACCTCATGATGACAGCCTAAAAGGCACTGTCGGGCGCGGCGGTGCTATTACTGTTTGCGTCGCGCATAGCGATAAGACCCGCACCACACCTGCTTGTCCAAAGTCTGTCGTTTGCAGACCACTAGCGTCTGTTTGTCACCGGGCAGCAATAAGCGGCTCAATCCAGCGGGATTTGCGCTGTTTTATGCCACGTTTTCTAGCTTTTGAGCTTCGCCATAGTCATTCGATACCTTCGCTATTGCATTCACGGTTTGCAACGTCCGATAGTCCGCACAACACTCTACGATAGCCAGAAAGCACGCCGTGAAAATGAAATTTGTGACCGCAACTGCCCTTGTCAGCCTTCTCAGCGCCTGCGGAGGGGCCAGCACCGGACTGGATATCCCGACCTTTGCAAACGCATTGGCAGTTGCAAGCGCGAGTGGTGGTGCACTTGAACGCATCGACGATCTTGCGCCGTCTGCCCGCGATCAAGTGCTCACCAGCGGTAGCGCTGAATACACGGGTACGATCTTCATTGGGCCGGAAGTCGATACGCCAGAGGTTGTGGGTGGTATGGCAATCGAAGTCGATTTTGCGAACAACGCAAATATCAACGGCGGGGCTGGCTCGTTCTTTGATGCCGCTGGCTCGGCTATCGATGGCACGATGGTGTTGTCCAATGCTGGCATCGCGCGCGGCGATACCGAGAATCGCCTGACCGGTGACCTTCAAGGGCGTCTGTCGGATGTGACGGTGGGCGATAGCGAAGAAGACGTGACATACGACCTTGCACTTGGTGGTCTCTTTTTAGGGACAAACGCAGACGCTATTACAGGTGGTGTGACCGGGACTGCGGACATTGCAGGGTCTGGCGCGACATCCGACCGTGTCGGGACCTTCGTTCTCGAACGTGACTGATATCGCACGATTGGTGTTGCGGCACAGGGAAACCTGTGGTGCTTTGCCACCATGACTGATCAATCCGAACCGCAATTCCTTGTGACCCCTCAGGGCCGCCGCATCGCGTATCATCTGACCGATGGAACCGGCCCGGCGGTTGTCTTTCTTGGCGGGTTCAAATCCGACATGCAAGGCACCAAGGCGGTGTTCCTTGAAGAGTGGGCGCGCCGGTCTGGCCGGTCTTTCTTGCGGTTCGACTATTCCGGGCACGGCGAAAGTGACGGTGCTTTCACCGATGGGGCCATCGGCGACTGGTTCGAGGATGCCTGTGCGGCCCTCGGTTTGCTGGGGGGTAAGCTGGTGCTGGTCGGCTCCTCTATGGGCGGATGGATATCGCTGCAGGTGGCTCGTGCGATGCCAGAACGGATCGCGGGTCTGGTCACGATTGCGGCGGCCCCTGATTTCACGGAAGACAGCATGTGGGCCGGATTTGACGACGCCCAGAAAGCGACTTTGGCCAACGCAGGGCAGGTGGCCCTGCCATCCGACTATGGCGCGCCCTACATCATCACCAAACGATTGATCGAAGAGGGGCGCAACCGTCTGGTCCTGCGCGACCCATTGCCATTGCCATTCCCGACCCGCTTTTTGCAAGGCACGGCAGACGCCGATGTCGATATGTCGGTGGCCCTGCGCCTGCTCGATCACGCCACCGGCGACGACATGCGCCTGACCCTTGTGGACGGGGCGGATCACCGGTTTTCAGATGCGGCTTGCCTGAACCTGATCGTGTCATCCGTCCAGGATGTGATGGCCCTGTCCTGACACGCCGTAACGTCACGCTTTGGCATTTCAGACTTGCGGCATAGCCTGCGCGACGGGGACGAGGGAGAAGTACATGTCACTGACACTTGGGCAAAAGGCTGGCTGGGGCCTGGCTGATATGGGCGTGGTCGTCTTTGTGGTCGTCAAACAGCTGCTTGTGCTGGTGTTTCTGACCTCCATTTTGGGTGTGCCTGTCGCAATCGCTGGGCTGGTGACGACGGCTGTTTTGATCTTCGATATGATCTCGGACCCACTGATTGGCTATTTCAGTGACCGAACCAAATCGCGGTTTGGTCGCCGCGCACCGTGGATGGCGGTAGGGGCGGTTGTGATGGCAGGGGCCATGGTGGGCCTGTTTTCTGTGCCGGAGGGGATGGCGACGGGCAGAAATGTGGCCTGGGTCATCGCCTTCTTTGGCCTTGCGACCATAGGGTTTACCATGGTCGCGATCCCCTACAGCGCGCAAGCCGGAGAGATCACCCAAGACCCGCAGGAACGATCAGCGATGACAGGCTGGCGGATGGGCTTTGCCAGCGTGGGCATTCTGGTAGGCGGGGCCGTCATTCCGGGCATTGCAAACGGGTCTGGCTATCCAATTGCCGCTTTGGTCGCATCGCCGTTGATCATTGGTGCGATCTGGATTTCGCTGTTTGCAACTCGCAATGCGCCGCAGCTGGAACAGGCAGCACCGGTTCCATTGAAAAGCGCTTACAGAACCGTTTTCGGGAACCGTGCGTTTGTGGTCCTTGCGATCATCTATGGCATCATGACGATGGCGATTGCGCTGATCACGGCAGGTTTGCCCTTTGCGGCATTGTACCTGATCGTCGATGACGGCGCGAATGCCTTGTCAGGGGCGGCGGTTGCCCTGACCACGCTTAGCCTGTTGTTTGCGGCTTTTGTTGTGGGCTCGATCCTCAGCCAAGCGGTTTGGGTCATGCTGTCAGGATGGCTGGGCAAGCTGGGGGCCTTGCAGCTTGGGCTGATCTTGTACGTCTGCTTATTGGCAGGCCTCTACTCGGTGCTGCCTTCTATCAACGTGACGATCATGGCGGGGATGTTTGTCCTGGCGGGGTTCGCCAATGGGTCCTACCAACAAATCCCGTGGGCCATGTTCCCCGACCTGATGGACGTCACCCGCCGCGACACTGGGGCGGCGATCGAGGGGGCGTTTTCTGCGGTCTGGTTGTTTGGCCAAAAGCTGGCGAATGCGCTGGCCCCGGCGCTGCTTGGCGGAATCCTTGGGCTGGCGGGCTGGCAGGAAACGACCGAAGGGCTTGCAGACCAAACAGACAGCGCTTTGCAGATGTTGCAGCTTTCGATCACGGCGTTCCCTGCGGTGATCCTGCTGGTGGCCTTGGTGGCCTTGGCGATTGTGTACCGTCCGTTGGCAAAGGTGGCTTTGGGCTGATGGCGCGTGATCTTGCCACACTAGAGGCCGATCTCGCAGCTGCCGAAGCCCATGTGCCGCACCTGCGCGCCGGATGTGCCAAGTCGGTGATCTGGGCAGGCGCGGCGGGCGCGCAAACCCCACTGTCGATTGTGTTCCTGCACGGGTTCTCTGCCAGCTGCGGAGAGTTGCGGCCCCTGCCGGAACTGGTTGGCGACGCACTTGGGGCAAACATCTTCTTCACCCGTCTGATGGGCCACGGCCAAAACGGGGCGGCGATGGGCGAGGCGACGCTGGAAGGCTGGCGCACTGATGTGGCTGAGGCGCTGGAGGTTGGCGCGGCTTTGGGCGAACGGATGCTGATCATCGGCTGCTCGACGGGGTGCACCTTGGCGGCGGACGCTTTGGCGCGGGGTGCGGGGGGCAACGTTGCGGGCTGCTGCTTTGTCTCGCCCAATTTCGGATTGCGCCACAAGGTCGCGCAGATTTTGCTGGACCTGCCCGGGTCCAGCACATGGGCACCCTATCTGATTGGAAAAGAACGCAGCTATCCGGTGCTGAACGATGGACATGCGCAGTTCTGGACGACGCGCTATCCGACTAAGGCGGTCAAACCTATGGCGCAGGCTGTGCGCGCTGTCCGCCACGCAAACCTCGGCGGGATCACGGCACATTTGCTAACGGCCGTGAACCCCGACGATCAGGTGATCAGCCCGCAAAAGGCGGAGGCAGTGATGGCGCGCTGGGGCGGTCCAACCGAAAAGATCACGTTGATCCAGACGCCCGATGACGATGACATGGGACATGTTATGGCAGGCGATGTGTTTAGTCCGGGGCAGACGAGGCCGCTGGCCGACAAGATCATCGCGTGGGCAAAAAACCTCTGAAACGAGACATGCTTGGTTGCGGCGCAGGGCGCAAAGGGCCAAAGTGCGGCCAGACAAAACCAATAAAAAGAAGAGCAGCGCATGACCCTTCGCAAGGCGCACTATGGCTGATGATACAGTCGTCCTGATCCCACCTCTTTTGTGTGACGCGCGGGTCTTTGTTGACCAGATTGGCGCTTTGTCCCATGACCGCCCGGTAATGACGGTGCCGACCTGCAAGGGCGACACCATCGGCGAAATTGCAGATTTCGTGCTGCATTGGGCCCCGGATGAATTCGCTTTGGCAGGGGCAGGCATGGGCGGCATGATCGCCCTGGAAATCATCAGCCGGGCACCCGAACGCGTGACCCGGATCGCTTTGATCAACACCACCGCGCAGTCCGACACGCCTGCCGCCGCCTCAGACCGTGAGACGCAGATCATCGCGGCCAAATCGGGCCGGTTTGCGGATGTGATCGCCCACGAACTGGACGTCGAAAGGTTGCACCCGCAATCAGACGCGACCTCTTTTGCGGGACTGATCCGGCAAATGGGCGAGGCGACAGGAGCACAGACCTATGTCCGGCAAGCCCGCGCCCTGCAAAAGCGCAAAGACCAGCAGGGCGTCTTGCGTAAAATCCGCCAACCCGCCTTGGTCATTAGCGCGGACAGTGACCCGGAATTACCGCTGCGCAGGCAAGAATTCATCGCCGAAATGATCCCTTATGCCCGACATGAAGTCATTGAAAATGCCGGCCTTTTGCCGACATTGGAACAGCCTGCACATGTGTCGGGGGTGCTGCGGGATTGGCTGCGCCAGCCGCTCGTGTTGCGCTGAATTGACAGCTGTCAACAGTTTACATATCCTTACCGCAAGGCCACGGAAGCCTGCCGCGTGCGCCCCAACAGGGGTTTGGTGAAGACCGGTTCATGACAGTTTGATCACCTGACATCAGGGATAGACCGTCAGCAATGCGCGCACTGATAGCATCGGTCGTTTCCCGTTCAGGAGATCTGAAATGGCGTATACACGCGATCCTAAAACCATGGCAAAAACCCTGCGGACTGCTCTGGCGGCACACGACATCACCGTCAGTCACAGCCAAAGTCTGGAGCTTGTGGCCAAACAACTGGGCTTCAAAGACTGGAACACAGCGGCGGCCTATGAAGAAACACATGCGGCCAAGCCCTTGCCTGACTTACGCCTTCCGTTTGGATGGCATGTCAGCGGGACCCAAGCCCGCGATTATAGCATTGGCATCGATGACGATGACCCCAGCCCCACAGCAACGATCCGGTCGTTGGACAAGGAAGCACCTTATGTGGGGTTTGCAACCTTGATGCAAAGCATTAACGCGCATCCGTTCCAAGGCCAACGCCTTCAACTTGTCGCACACCTCAAAACTGAAGACGTCCCAGACGCTGCAACGGTATGGATGCGCGTTGATGACGTCGGCGGAAAGACTCTTGCCTTTGACAATATGGAACAGCGCGTCACCGATGGCGTCTTGCGCAATACGTGCGACTGGACAGAGCGGCGGATCGTGCTGGATGTCCCTGGCGATGCCGAAAGCATTCACTACGGGTTCTATCTGCGCGGTGCAGGGCAATGCTGGGCGCGTGGGTTCGACCTGTCGACTGTGTCCAAAGATATCGATGCAACGGCCCAAAAGGGAAGTCGGCTTGATCAGCCAACGAACCTAGGATTTGTGGATGTGATCTGAAACAAAAAGGGGCGGCATTGGATGCCGCCCTGTCCTTATTTCTTTTGCGCTGCTGCGCGAGGCGTCGCGGCCTTTTTCGATGCAGCCTTTGTGGCCTTTGGCTTGACTGCCGGCGTCTCTACGACCTTCAAATCAGGCTTTTTAGCTGGCCGCTTCTTCGCAACAGGCTTTTGCGCAGGCTTAACGTCGGCAACCACTTTCGGCGCCGGGGCGGCCTTCGCGGCAGCTGTTTTGCGCCGGGCCGGGGCCTTCGCTTTCGTCGCGGCCTTGCGGGGTGCGGGTGCGGCCTTGGCGGGTGCCGGGTCGCCAGAGTTTGCATCGATGAAATCAAGCACCAAAGGACGGATATTATTGCGCCAGCTGCTGCCAGCAAAAATACCATAGTGACCAGCACCCGGTTCCAGATGCGAAGCCTTCTTGTCATCCGGTAAGCCCGTCAGCAGATCAAGTGCCGCAAGACATTGGCCGGGGGCAGAGATGTCATCGTTTTCGCCTTCGACGATCTTGACGGCCACAGTCGTGACCTTGCCAATGTCGACCTTGCGACCGGCTACTTCAAAGTCATTGCGGGCGATATCGCGACCTTTGAAGATGCGTTCGACGGTAGACAGATAGAACTCGGCGGTCATGTCCATCACAGCAAGGTATTCGTCGTAGAACATGTTATGCTTGTCATGCTCGCGCGCTTCGCCCTTGGCGGTGCTGATGATCTGGTCGCGGAAAGCGTTGGTGTGGGTTTCGGCGTTCATCGAGATGAATGAGGCCAGTTGCAGCAGGCCCGGATAAACCATCCGGCCGACGCCCGCGTGCTTAAAGCCGACGCGCTGGATCATCGTTTCTTCCAGCTGGCCCATCGTGACAGAACGGCCAAAGTCGGTGACTTCGGTGTGGTTCGCCTCGGGGTCGACGGGGCCGCCGATCAGGGTCAGGGACTTCGGCTGAGCTTCTGGGTGTTCTTCGGCGAGGTAGGCAGTCGCGGCGAGGGCCAAAGGAACTGGCTGGCAGACGGCGATGACGTGGATGTCGGTGCCCAATTCTTTCAGGAAGTCGACCAAATAAAGGGTGTAATCTTCGACGTCGAATTTGCCTGCGCTGACGGGGATGTCACGGGCGTTGTGCCAGTCGGTGACATAGACTTCGCAGTCGGGCAGCAGGCTGATGACGGTCTTGCGCAGCAGTGTGGCATAGTGACCCGACATCGGGGCCACCAAAAGGACGCGACGTTTCTTTGGTTTGCGCACGGGGATCGAGAAATGGATCAAATCGCCAAAGGGCCGTTCGACCAAGGTCTCAACCACGATCGGGCTTTCCTTGCCATTTTCGCCCACCATAGGTGGAATATTCCAGTCCGGCTTAAGGATCATGCGGCTAAAGGTACGTTCGGTGACTTCGCCCCAGGCACGGAGCCAATCCATCGCGGGATTGGCTGTCATGGACATCATTGGATACTCGGCAAAAGCTCTGGCGGTAGCACCCATCCACTGATTGGTGTTGCGAACGCTTTCCATCAGGTCATAGGTCATCATATACTTCATGGGGAATGAACTCCTGTAGGAAACCGGTAGCAACTTGTCACAAATGCTGCACCTGCACGGTAGGGGGATGGAACTGGTATGACAACAAGAGATTCAAAAAACGTTACCGAAACGCAGGAACATGTGACCAATTTGGAAACAAACCTGTTGAAAATCGAGGAGTTGACCCAACGTCTGCTCACCGCGATGAACCCTAAACGGCACGTTCCTACATCGTTACAGGGCCCATCCCCCGATCTTTATGCAAAAGCAGCATCCGCCTACTGGACCGAGATGGTCAACAACCCCGGCAAGATCATCGAACAGCAAGTCGCCTTTTGGGGGAAGTCCGTCAAACACTACATCGAGGCGCAACATGTGCTGGCCCAAGGCAAGCTGGCCGCCCCCGAAGACCCGACGCCTGCTGACCGTCGCTTTGCGCATGAATTGTGGGAAACGAACCCCTATTTCAACTTCATCAAGCAGCAATACATGATGAACGCGGAAGCGATCCGCGAAAGCATTGACGCCATCGACACTATGGACGCCGCCGAAAAGAAGCGTCTGGAATACTTCGGCCAGCAGATCGTCGATATGTTCAGCCCGACCAATTTTCTGGCGACAAACCCCGAGGCCCTTAGTCTTGCTGCCGAAACCGAAGGCGAAAGCCTCGTGCAGGGTCTTGAGAACCTGATCAAAGATCTGGAAGCCAACGACGGCGACTTGATCGTCACGCTTGCTGACAAAGATGCGTTTCAGGTCGGCGAAAATCTGGCCACAACTCCCGGTGATGTCGTCTTTCGCAACCACTTGTTTGAGCTGATCCAGTATACGCCGACCACCGAAAAGGTGCATGAAATCCCGCTGGTGATCTTCCCGCCGTGGATCAACAAGTTCTACATTCTGGACCTGAAACCGGCCAACAGCCTGATCAAGTGGGCGGTGGACCAAGGCTATACCGTCTTTGTGGCCTCGTGGGTCAACCCGGACCGGACCTACCGTGACATCGGAATGGTTGATTACGTCGAAGACGGGTTCTTGCGCGCCATCGCCGAGGTCAAATCGATCTGCAAGGTCAAGAAGGTCAACGCGGTGGGCTACTGTATCGCGGGCACGACACTGTCGATGACAATGGCTTTGATGGCGCAGCGCAAAGACACCTCGATAAACGCGGCCACGCTGTTCACCACGCTGACCGACTTTTCTGACCGGGGCGAGGTGGGGGTCTTTCTTGACGATGACTTCGTGGACGGGATCGAAAAAGAAGCCTTGGAAGACGGTATCCTTGACAAGTTCTACATGTCACGGACGTTTTCTTTCTTGCGGTCGAATGATCTGATTTACGGGCCTGCGATCAAAAGCTACATGATGGGCAAGGCACCTCCGGCTTTCGATCTGCTGTATTGGAACGGGGATGGGACAAACCTGCCCGCAAAGATGGCGGTCGAATACTTGCGTGGCCTTTGCCAGGGCGACTGCTTTGCGTCGGATGGCTTCCCAATCGGAGATACCGTAGTGCAGATCAAAGACGTGAAGGTCCCGATCTGCGCCATCGCCTGCGAGACCGATCACATCGCGGCATGGAAAAGCAGCTACCGGGGCGTGCAAAAGATGGGGTCAAAGGACAAGACGTTCATCCTGTCAGAATCCGGCCATATCGCAGGGATCATCAATCCGCCATCAAAGAAGAAGTATGGTCACTATACAAACCCCGAACTTGGCCTGACCCCGGATGACTGGCTGGCAGATGCCGACAAACAAGAAGGGTCGTGGTGGCCACGCTGGGATGCGTGGCTTTCGCAGAAGTCGGGCAAACAGATCAAGGCGCGCAAGGCCGGTGACAAGGATCATCCGGTCTTGGCGGCGGCTCCGGGTACTTACGTCGTTTCCTGATTTGCAAAGGCCAACAGCAGTGTAACTGCAGCATCAAGAGCCTTTGCCATGTTAGGGTCATGTTTGCTGGCCAGATCATCTGTGCCAAGAAACGTGGCGTAGAACATAGCGGCATACGTCGGATCGCTGATCCCCATGTCATGCAGGATGATCTCCAGAAAAGCGATCCGCTGCTGGTCGATAGATTGAAGGGCGGCCATGACCTCCGGGCTGCTGAGGGCCCAGGCGCGGATGGCCACTTCGACTTGTTGACCACCAAAAGCCTCGGGGGCGGGGGTTTGGGCGATCCTTGCAAGCGCCTGCAATCGGGCACGCGGATCGGCAATTGAGGCCACGCTGGAGATGATGGCTGACGCGGCCTTGTCCTGCCATGCAATAAGCAACTCGGCTTTGTACGTCGGCAAATCACCGAAGTGCCAATAGAACGACCCTTTTGTTGTATTCAGCTGCCGCGCGAGGACTTCGGCCTTCAATGCAGCAGGCCCATCCGTTGCGAGCATCCGAAAGCCAGCAGCGATCCAGGCATCTTTTGTCAGGCGGTCTGTGCGTGTCATTTCACAACCATACGGTAGCGTATTGACAAAGACAAAGTCAAAACCATACGGTAGCGTATGGAACCCCAAGCCGACACCCGCCCCGTAAATCGACCGCTGCTGATTGCAGCGGGGCTGATGACACTCACTGTTCTGGTTCATGCCTTTGTAGGCGGGCCAGAAGTCTACGATCCGGTGCGCGATAGCGCGATCACGCCGGTAGCCCGCTCAGTGACGTCGGTTGTCTGGCACGTCATCACGGCTGTTTTGGCGATCATGGCGGCGGGGCTGTTTTGGGTATCGCGGCATCGCTGCCGTCCGCTTGAGGTCATGCTGATCGCGATACAGCTGAGTTTTGCCGGCATCTTTATCGGATACGGACTGGCAGATTTCGGATCCCTTTTGCCAATGCCGCAGTGGATTATCTTTCTGATTGGGCCTGCTTTGATGGTGTTTGCAGGGGCAGAACACGACCAGACATCAAGCTGAAAAGCAGGCCAGACATAGGCAGGTTGTGTCACAAAAGCATCAATGTCAGGTGGTAGGGTCCTTATGAAAGCCCTTGTTCTATGGGTGATCATCAAAAATCTGACCCTAAGTCATTGATTTTGTGCGCATGCAGAAAAAGTTATGCTGCAGTGCAGAAAAAGACTTGAAATGCCGCAGCGCAGCATGCATATTGGGTTCAGACGAGAAAAGCGGGTGTTCCCCGCGAACACTGAAAAACCTGAAAGGTTATTATCATGGCTAAGACACAAGACTTCACCGCTGTTTTCAAAGATATGATGGGTTCTTTCCCAGTCGATACAAAAGCAATGGAAGAGCAGTTCAAGAACCAGACTGCCCTGACTGAAAAGCTGTCCACGGTTGCACTGGACGCCGCTGGCAAATCCACAGAGCTGTCTGCAAA
>CALILP010000214.1 GCA_938016515.1 uncultured Paracoccaceae bacterium | reverse complement strand
GCCGTGCATCAGGATGCTTCGGGCAAGGCGCTGGAAATTGGCCTGTCCTACTGCTCCGGTATCGGTGGCGGTCGCTCGGGCATCATCGAGACGGATTTCAAGGAAGAGTGCGAGACCGATCTCTTCGGCGAACAGGCTGTCCTCTGCGGCGGTCTCGTCGAGCTGATCCGCATGGGCTTCGAAACGCTGGTCGAAGCCGGTTACGAGCCGGAAATGGCGTATTTCGAGTGCCTGCACGAAGTTAAGCTGATCGTGGACCTGATCTACGAAGGCGGCATCGCGAACATGAACTACTCGATCTCTAACACAGCGGAGTATGGCGAGTACGTATCTGGCCCGCGCGTTCTGCCTTACGACGAGACCAAGAAGCGCATGAAAGACGTGCTGACAGACATCCAGACCGGTAAGTTTGTACGCGACTTCATGGCAGAGAACGCCGTTGGTCAGCCGTACTTCAAAGCGACACGCCGCATCAACGACGAGCACGAGATCGAACAGGTTGGTGAAAAGCTGCGCGCCATGATGCCGTGGATTTCCGCGGGCAAAATGGTCGACAAAGCCAAGAACTAAGCGGGCCTTATGCCGATCACAAACAGAAAAGGCCCGGCAGTGTCCGGGCCTTTTGCGTTAATCGTCATCTAGGCGATTACTCATCCGTCGCCGCGCCGTCAAAGACGTGTCAGACGGATCAACGCGACGACCTTCAGTTCGGTGTTTGCTCCACAGCGCAAATGCAAATACGAAGTTGCAGATAACTAACGCCAGTATGGCAAGAAGTGGAAAATCCATGCCTGCTCTTCTCCCCCATATGCTTCAGCCCTGTCATGCCAACGCAGACATCCAGGTGATTGTTCCGGCATGACGCAATCCCCAACAGGCGCAAACTGGGCATCGATTATTGCCTTGGGCCTCATTTGGGGCGGCACCTTTATGGTCGTGGCGATTGCATTGGAAGGGTATGGCCCCCTCACGGTGGCGACGGCGCGCACGACGCTTGGGTCACTGGCTTTGTTAGGTGTGATGGGGGCGATGAAAAGCCCCTTGCCAGTCTTCACCCCCCGTTTGATCAAATATCTACTGGTGATCGGGGTGCTGAACACCGCCCTGCCCTTTGCGATGCTCAGCTGGGGTCAGCAATTTGTGCCATCAGCTTTTGCAGGCATCTCGATGGCAGCGATCCCCTTGTTTGTCTTGCCCCTTGCGCATCTTTTCTCGGATGAAAAGCTGAAAGCGCGGAACGTGGTTGGGGTGACCCTTGGTTTCGTTGGGGCCGTGGTACTGATCGGTCCATCGGTCTTGAAGATCGGCACCGGGATGGAACCGCTGGGCCAATTGGCCTGCATCGGGGCGGCCCTGTCCTATGCGGTGTCCAGCGTGATGACGCGGCAATGCCCCCCGATGGATTCCATCACCATGGCCGCGATCCTGATGATCATCGGCTGCGCAAGCCTTTTGCCGATCATGTTGCTGATCGAAGGGGTGCCAGCCATCGCGCCCGGACGCAGCAGTTGGGCCATCGTCTTTCTCGGGATCTTCCCAACAGCCCTTGCCGCCCTGATCCGCGTCTTCACGATCCGCAGCGCGGGGGCGGTGTTCATGACGCTGGTCAATTACCAGGTCCCGGTCTGGTCAATGATCTTCGGGGCATGGATTCTCAGCGAGACCCTACCCCTTCGATTCTTCGTCGCCCTTGGCCTGATCCTTGCGGGTCTCGCGATCAGCCAATCAGCCAGCCTCAAGCGCCTGCTATCGTAACCCGCATGCAGGCCTCACAGCGACAAAGGCTTTCCCACCAACCGTCATCTCTTCATATTTTGGCCACATCCATCGGTAACGTCGGCAAAAAAGCAAGTTGAGAGAGTAGTTATGAAATTCGTACCCTTTATCGCCATGCTGGCGACAGCCGCCTGTGTTGCACAAACGCCGACGACAACCGGTCCAGGCTTTGGCACATCCGTCGGAGGCGCCACCGTTCCGGCATCAACGCCCACTTCAGCCGTTGTCGCACAATCAACGATGTCAACTGCTTTACCGATCTTTCAGGCAAGGGGACGCACAGCACAATCAGCGGCAGCCGCCGGACGATCGATCAATTTCTACCTAAGCGCCAACCGTGCTGGAATCAGCGGCCAGCACTCTGGTGTCTCGATGAATGTCCTTGATATCTCTGGCATCGCATTCCGCGTGGACGGCCCATCCGGGTCGCTTGGCTTTTTGACAAACGTATCGGCGCCGTTCCTCGCAGGATCGCAATATGACAAGGACACACTGGCGCGAACTGTCGGGCAACAGGTCTCAGCGCAGGCAGGCTGCGCGTGGGAAGGTCAAACCGTGACCCAAACCAAGGGCGGTCAGTACAAATTGTTTGCGGTCTATATGTCGTGCTAAGGGTGGCGCTAGGCTGAGGCCGCCTCGACCTCAGCTACGATCCCGTCGACGACTTCCAACAGCATGTCCGGGTCTTCGCATTCGGCCATGACGCGAACCAAAGGCTCTGTGCCGGATTTGCGGATCAGCAAGCGGCCTTTACCGGTCAACTTTGTCTCTGCATCCGCAATCGCACCGGTCACATTGGCAGCTTCCAGCGGGTTTTTTCCAGCCGCGTAGCGCACGTTCTTCAACATCTGAGGGACGGTATCAAAGCTTTGGGTCAAGGCGCTGGCCTTCTTGCCGCTATCCACCATAGCGGCCAAAAACTGCATACCTGCCAGCAAGCCGTCCCCGGTTGTGGCATAATCGGTCATCACGATATGGCCGGATTGCTCGCCACCCAAATTATAGCCCTTCTCGCGCATCGCTTCGACGACATAGCGGTCACCGACGGCTGTGCGTTCCAGATGCAGGCCCTTGCCTTGCAGATACCGCTCCAGCCCGAGATTCGACATCACAGTGGCCACCAGAGTGTCCCCAACCAGCCGTCCTTGCGAGGCCCACCTATCGGCCATAAGGGCCATCAGCTGATCGCCGTCCGCAACCTTGCCGGTCTCATCAAGGATCATGACCCGATCCGCATCACCATCCAAACAGATGCCGACATCAGCGCCATGACTGACAATTGTCTCGGCGGCCAATTGGGTGCTTGTGGATCCACAGCCGTCGTTGATGTTAAAGCCATCCGGGGTCACCCCAACCGGGATCACGGTGGCCCCCATTTCCCACAAAACCTCTGGTGCAACCTTGTATGCGGCCCCGTTTGCGCAATCGAGCACGACCTTTAGACCGTCAAGGCGCATGCCTGACGGAAAGGTTGATTTCACCCGCTCTGCATACCGAAAACGGCCGTCATCGATCCGTTTGGCCCGACCAATATTACCGGCCTGTGCAGGATCGATATCACCCGCGATCAGCTCTTCAATGGTTGACTGGGCCTCGTCGGACAGCTTGTATCCGTCGGGGCCAAAGAATTTGATGCCATTGTCGTGGTGCGGGTTGTGGCTGGCCGAGATCATGATGCCAACATCAGCGCGCATCGATGTGGTCAACATGCCAACTGCGGGCGTTGGGACGGGGCCAAGCAAAAGAACGTTCATGCCGGTCGACGTCAATCCCGCAGTCAATGCGTTCTCGAACATGTAGCCCGATAAACGGGTATCCTTGCCAATCACCACCCGATGCCCGTTCGAGCCATCGTTGCGGAAATAGCGGCCTGCAGCAGCCCCGATCTTAAGGGCCATATCTGCGGTCATCGGGTGCACGTTCGCCTTGCCCCGGACACCGTCGGTTCCAAATAATTTTTCAGCCATCGCTGCCCGCTCCGTTCACTGCCATTTGCAGGCTCAGTGCCTGTCTTGTATCCTTGGTATCATGAACCCGCACGATCTGCACGCCCTGTGCGATCCCATGCAAGGCAACCGCGATGGAACCGCCGAGCCTGTTTGACGCATCCTCAGCCCCGGTAATCGTCCCGATAAACCGTTTCCGCGATGCCCCAAGCAGGATCGGCAGCCCAAGATCATGATAGATGGCTATGTCGCGAAGTAACCTCAAATTGTGTTGCAAAGTCTTACCAAAACCGATGCCCGGATCGGTGATGATGTTGTGACGCGCGATGCCTGCGGCCTCTGCAGCGGCGATCCGCTCTGCAAGGTGGTCGTAGACGTCGAATGTGACGGCGTCGTAGCGCGGATCGTCCTGCATCGTGTCCGGCCGACCTTGGGAGTGCATCAGGCAGACAGGCACACCGGCCTGCGCCACGACATGGATCATATCCGGGTCATAGCGCATGGCTGTGACGTCATTGACCATATCGGCCCCCGCCGCCAGCGCCGAGGCGGCGACCTGCGCTTTGCGGGTATCAATCGAAATCGGGGTTGTGATCCCGGCCTCCCGGATCGCTTTGATCACAGGCACCGTGCGCCTGATCTCCTCGTCCAAGGCGACCTCTTGCGCACCGGGCCGCGTGCTTTCGCCCCCGATGTCAAGAATATCGGCGTCCTGCGCCATCGCGCGCGCCCGGTCGACGGCATCTTGCACATTTGCAAGCGTCCCCCCGTCCGAAAAACTGTCAGGCGTCACGTTGAGAATGCCCATGATCCGAGGCACATCGAGGGTCAGCCCGCAGATCGGCGCACGCTGTTGGCTCAGGCGGGTCCGTTGATCGGATGGCAGGTCGTCGAACAGCACTTCCTCTGGCTCAGTATCGCGCGCCTTGATCAAGGCTGTCTCGGCAAACAGCCATGCACTGCCCCCCACACGGGCACTAACAGCGTAAGCCGTTGTCTGGGGGATCAGCTGGGCCAATGTCATGTTATGGTGTCTCTGACGGCAATTGCGCGGACGGGAACCGTTGCAGCCGGGGCCTCTGCCCCAACGACCAACAACTCTGCGGCCTGCATTTCGGCGGCGAACCAGCTTGCCAAGGCGGCAGGCTCTCGCGGACCGGCAGAGGCGCCATCTACCGCGTCCAGCACAATCTTTGACGGGGCCCAGACGCAGATCTGACCGTTCTTCATGGCCCAATCCAACTCTGTCCGGGTCTCGACGACCTTGCAGCGATGGTCGCGGGCAGCAAGCACCCAAGCGTTTTGTTCGATGGCCAGCAAATCAACACGGCGCTGGGTCATTGTGTGGCCGGTTTGGGGGGCAGCAGTGTCACCTGCACCGACGCAAAAAATCAAAGGGCCATCATCTGCCACCAGCGTATCAATCCATTGCGACAGACCGTCTGCGTGGATCATCGCATTCGCCAGATAGACAACGCGAGGGTGCGGAGTTTCGACGTGATCCTGTGCGGCGGGGGTTGCACCATCGCGGGCGCGCACGATTTCGACGCCCAAAGCAAATGGGCCGCGATCCAGCTTTTCGATACGCACAAAAACACGTTCCGGCTGCGGCTCCATCAGGATGCGTTCGGCGACGCGGGCGGCAAGGGTTTCCAGCAGGTTGATCCGCTCTGCCTGCAATTCCAGCGTAATGGCCTCGGTGACCTTGTCATAGGACAAGATGCGGTCCACATCGTCCTCTAGCGGATCAGCAATCGGCAATACCTCAACCACGACATTGAAGCGGACCCGCTGCAATGTCCCCCGCTCTGCCTGAAACGCACCAATCTCAACCTCAACGGTGTAGTCGCGTACCGAAATGCGATCATATGGCATGTCAGTGCTGGCGGCTGCGCGTTCAGAGGGATGCGCAAAGGCAAGGTGTATGTCGTTAGTCATCGTACCGTCCCCTTAGGATATGGGCGGCATACTCGCACGCGCAGACGCGGGCAAGGCTATGCGCGGCGACAAAACTGCCGCCGCATGCGACGCAATTGGCCTAGTTTGAGGCTGTAAGTGTTGGCTGACGGTAGAACAAATGTACACCGTATTGGGCCACTTTGGGATACCGGCGGGCCCATGACGGGCTGACAGCCGTCGTGTGATAATGCGTGGCACCTTTGGTCAGGTCACGCGGCAGGCCATCCATCAACAAACGCGCCACTTTGCCAACGCGGCTCCATGCTGCTTTTTCATTGATGACTTCGGGGCGGCCATCGCAGGTGTAGGTGAATTGGCAGGCATACTTGCGGCCAGTGCCCTGATTGATCACGGCACACAGCGAATTGGGGTAGTTGTTGCTGTCGACGCGGTTCAGGATCACTTCGCCGACGGCAAACAAACCTTCGGTCGTTTCCCCGCGCGCTTCGAAGTACAGCGCTTCAGACAGGCAGCGCCATTGCGCATTCCCCTGGGCGGCAGGCATGTTGGCAAGGAACGCATTGCTGTAGCTGATCGCTTGTGGGGATACCGCGATATCACGCTCCGCGGCAGGCGGAACGGTCGTCAGCGCGGCAAGACGCGCATCCGGAACCATTGCAAGCGCCTGACGCTCTTGACCAAGAAGAGCACCCAAACGGCTTTCCAACGCGCTTTGTGCGACAACAGAAGACCCAATGGCCGAAACGGCCAAACCAATTACAAGCGCTTTGCGCATCAACATACTTCCCATGGTCCCCACCACGCGACGCGTGGCACAGCCCCACGCAAGCGCCGTGTCCTTAGGAAAACATCCGCCGAGAGTCTAGTGCAGCACCCGCAACCATTGGCCCATCAACGAAGAGTTTCCTTTACAGAAACGATTCCCCCAATAGATCATGTGGTTGAGAGGCGTTTCTTACCTAAATGAGTGCTGCCTAACTTGTCCTCTAAGGTCAGCTGAGCGGCGGAAAGCCGCGCAACCGGGACCCGAAAAGGCGAACAAGAGACGTAATCAAACCCCTGCGCGCGACAAAAGCCAATCGCAGAACGTGTACCACCATGCTCGCCGCACAACGACAGGGTGATATTGTGTCGACCCAATCTGCCCCGCGCGGCGCCAATCGACAGCAATTCGCCCACTCCTTCAATGTCCAGACTGTGGAAAGGATCCTCTTCGTAGACGCCCTGCTGGACATAAGAGGACATGAAACGGCCAGCATCATCGCGTGACAAGCCATATGTCATCTGCGTCAGATCGTTCGTCCCAAAGGACAGAAACTCGGCATGCTGGGCGATATCCTGAGCACGCAATGCAGCGCGCGGCGTTTCCACCATCACACCCAGCTTATAATCAAAGTCATGCAATCGGGCAGCACTGACCGACGCAGCAACAGCATCGATCCGCGATTTGACCAGCTCAACTTCACGCATGGCACTGACAACGGGGATCATGATCTCGGGGGCAACGGTGGCCCCACGCTCATGGGCGTCAACGGTCGCTTCAAAGATAGCCTGAGCCTGCATCTCATAAATCTCGGGGATGGCGATCCCCAGACGCACACCGCGCATCCCCAGCATTGGGTTGTATTCAGCCAGGGCGGCGACCCGCTCTGTCACTTCGGCCAATGGCAAGGCCAACTGCTCTGACAGATCACGCAGGCCAGCCCGATCAGCAGGCAGAAACTCGTGCAAGGGGGGGTCAAACAAACGAATGCATACGGGCAGACCGGCCATGATCTCGAACAATGCAGCAAAGTCAGCCCGCTGCATCGGCATCAAACGATCCAGCACAGCACGCCTGTCATCGGCATTATCGGCAAAGATCATCTCGCGCATGACACCCAGACGGTCACCTTCAAAGAACATATGCTCGGTCCGGCACAACCCGATGCCCTCAGCGGCAAAGTTGCGGGCGGTTTGGGCATCGGTGGGTGTGTCGGCATTGGCACGCACACCAATATCACGCATATCATCAGCCCAGGTCAGCAACGTCTGGAAGGCATCATCGAGGGCGGCTTCCAGCATAGGAACTTCGCCCAGCAGCACCTGTCCGGTTGTGCCATCAACGGTCACGATATCACCATCGGTCAGCACACGACCATCGGGCACAGCAATCTGACGGCGCTTCGTGTTGATCCGCAAGGCAGAGGCACCCACGACGCAAGGCAAACCCAAACCACGACCGATCACAGCAGCGTGGCTCGTCACCCCGCCGCGCACAGTCAGGACAGCTTGGGCGGCATGCATTCCACGGATGTCTTCAGGCGTTGTTTCGCGGCGGACCAGAACGCAAGGCTCGCCACGTGCAGCACTGGCTTGGGCATCCTGAGACGTAAACACCAATCGACCTGCCGCAGCACCGGGGCTGGCGGCAATCCCTTTCACAACCAAATCGCGGGGGGCCATCGGGTCAACCTGGCGGTGCAGCAACTCATTCAAGGCAGCAGGCTGCACCCGCATTACAGCTTCTTCGCGGGGAATGATCTTGTCGCTGGCCAAAGCCACGGCAATCCGGACAGCAGCGCGCGAAGCACGGGGCACCCGGACGGCGTCCAAAATCCACAGCACACCGGATTCGACAGTAAACTCGACGATCATCTCTTCGCGCAACTTTCGGCGGCAGACATCGCCAAGGGCAGCAAGCTGGGTAAAGACCTCGGGGGCCTGCTCTTCCAAAGAGGCCCCACGGGGGTCTTTCGTCAGGAACATGGCCCGTTCATCATCCATTAACGCACGACGGCGCTGGCTTTGGGGAATATAGCGGCCAGTGATCTGGGGCAGACCCGTATCGCTGTTCACATACTGGATATTCCCAGCGCCGCATTCGCCAGTGCCAAGGCCCATCACCATCGCCTGCACAACCAAGCCCAGACCGGCATCCACAGGGGCACCTTTGGCTTCGCGCAGCAACCGCGCGGTTGTGCCATCCCAGGCACGGGCCATAGAGCGCAGGGCTTCTTTCAGCTGAACAGCAGGGTCAGATGGGAACACCTCGTCGGTTTCAAACTCATAGGCCTCAAGCGCATTCTGCAAGGCCTCGGTGTCGGTAGCATCCGGAGTCTCAAACGCCTCTGGGTCAAGCCTGTGCACATGGACGGCGTAGGATTGTACGAAATGCAGATAGAGACGCGTCGCTGGCCCCTCGCCAATCCGGTCGCACAAGGCGGCATGCTTTTCGGCGTTCATGCCAATATTCAAGATCGCGCCCGGTCCACCCCAATCGGGGTCCTGACTGGATGGGCGGATCGACAACAGCATGCCATCCACAAAATTGCGCAGGATATCATCCATATCGGGCATTTGGCCCTTGGCGATCTGATGCACCGCATCAAAGGACAATGCGACCGTTGTGGGTACGGGCATATCCAGCCGGATCAGACGTTGCAGACATTTGGCACGACCACCGTGCACATCAGCGGCCATCTGGGCCGTGGGTGTGATCAGCGTGATCGGCTGGTACGGGTTCTGCTGCTGCACTGCGGCATTCCTTCTATTCGCCTGCAACATAGGGGGTTGCAGGCGCATGTGTAAAGGAAACGTGACAGTCTGGGCGGATTATCCCTCGATCCGCGTCAGATCAGCGACAGAAAGGCAGATTGTACGGATACGGCTCAACAAATTAAGGCGGTTTCGGCGGATGATCTCGCTGTCCGCGTTGATTTTCACGTCATCAAAGAAGGCATCAATCGGCCCACGTAGTGCAGCCATCGCGGTCATCGCAGTGGTAAAATCCTCTGCCGCCATGGCCGGTGCGATCTTTGCATCTGCAGCATCGAGGGCCGTAAAGAGCGCCTTTTCGCTGTCGGTTTCGGCAAATTTGATGTCCGCGCCGTACTCGTATGCGACGCCATCTTTCTCTTCCGCTTGGGTCAGAATGTTGTTGGCGCGCTTGAAACCTTGGAGAAGGTTCTCGCCATCATCGGTCTTCAGCGTTTCCGACAGCGCCTTGGCGCGTTTCACAAGGAGCGTCAGGTCGTCATTGCCCGGCATGGCGATGCAAGCGTCGATGATGTCGTGGCGGATGCCTTGGTCTTTGAGGAAGACTTTGAGGCGGTCGTGAAAGAAGGAGAGGAGCGAAAATGCACGCTTAGCGCTCTCCAAGACCTCTTCGCGAGCCTCAGCAAACTGTTCCTCGAGGAAAGCTTGTGTTTTTGCATCAACGATTTTCGAAACTTGTTCGTCTAGTCCGGCCCGCTCAAGAGCGTCTGAAATCTCTTCCAGACTTTCAAGGTGTGCTTCACCGATGGCTTTTGTGCGATGCTCATCAATTAGGCGAAGCAAGGTAACTCTGACTGGTGCCTGCAGATCATTCTCTATTACCAACCGAATGACCCCCAGCGCCGCTCTCCGCAGTGCGAACGGGTCCTTTGACCCCGTAGGTTTTTCATCGTACGCCCAGAACCCGGTCAGTGTGTCCAGCTTATCCGCCAATGCCACCGTCACCGACAACGGCGCAGTGGGCACATCATCTGACGGCCCCAACGGCGCGTAATGCTCCTCCGCCACAGCCGCAACCTCGGCAGACAGCCCCGCCGCCTTACCGTAATAGCGCCCCATAAGCCCCTGTAATTCAGGGAATTCATAGATCATCTCGGATTGCAGATCGGCCTTCGCCACCCGCGCAGCCGTAGCCGCCTCATCCGGGTCAGCCCCAACCACCGGGGCAATCTCGCGGGCCAAGGCCACAATCCGTTCGACCCGGTCGGCCTGCGACCCCAACTTGTTGTGGAACGTTACGGACTTAAGACCATCGACCCATTCGCCCATCCCCGCCTTCGCCACGCGCAAATCGTTCTCCCAAAAGAACTTCGCATCGGACAATCGGGCGAACAGAACCTTCTCGTTCCCCGCCAGAATTGTGGAGCCATTATCGGGGGTCTCGATGTTGGCGACGGTCACAAACCGCTCAATCCGGCCCGTTTTTGATTTTCGCAGCGAAAAGAATTTCTGATGATCCTTCATCGAAGTCTGCAAAACTTCGGGCGGCATATCCAAGAAATCCTCGGCAATCGTGCCCATCAAAACCACAGGCCATTCCACCAGATTGGCAACTTCCGCCAAAAGGCCGCGATCCTCGACAATCTCCAAACCTTGCGCAAATGCCTGATTAGTCGCGTCTTGCCAAATCAGGTCTTGGCGTTCTTCGCTGCGCAAAACGACCTTAGCGCGCTTTAACTTCGCCTCGTAATCCTCGAAAGAGGTGACAGAAAATGGGTCCGGCGCCATGAAGCGGTGACCGCGTGTCGTATTGCCAGCCGCGATCCCGTCGATCTTTAACGGGACGACCTCGGCCCCGGCCTCATCGGAAAGAATGCACAGGATGGAATGCAGCGGGCGCACCCACTTCAGCGTCCCCGTCCCCCAGCGCATCGACTTGGGCCAAGGGAAAGTCCGCACCGCGTGTTCGAGCACTTCTGCGATAATCACGGCCGCCGCACGCCCCGGCTTTTGCATCACCGCGAAATAGACCTGACCCTTCTTGTCCTCACGCACCTCAAGCTGGTCCTTGGTCAACCCGACAGAGCGCATGAAGCCCTCAACCGCTTTATCAGGTGCAGAGACCGATGGCCCCTTGCGTTCTTCACGCACGGCCTTGCTTTGCGCAGTCAGCCCTTCGACAGACAAAGCCAACCGGCGCGGCGTCGCAAAAGACGCAGCACCCGCATAGGTCAAGCCCGCCTCGACCAGCCCATCCGTGACCAGCTTTTGCAAATCAGACGCGGCTTTCGCCTGCATCCGCGCCGGGATTTCTTCCGAGAAGAGTTCGATCAGTAAGTCAGCCATTATTGCAGTCTTTCGGGTGCCGGTGGGCAGGTGTCGGGGACAGGGTCGCGGTGAAAAGCAGCTTCGCCGCACGCATTGATCTGGTGCCAGGCAAACGATGTGCCATCGGGGTAGACGGCCACCACACGGTCGATCCCGTATTGGAAGTTCTCGATCCCCATAAAGGCAAGGGCCACCCCGGAGGCCAGATCTTCGCCAATCTGTTCTGCGTCAAAGCAGTCGAACCAAGGGGGGGCGATTGTGGGTTCAGCGGCCTCGTAGACTTCATAGGTTTCGGTCAGCAGGCCAAAAGACAGGTTGGTGTCAAAACAGGCCCGGAATTTGAGCGGGCTGCTGTCACCGTCGATGGCCCGCACGTTTTCAACCATGATCGGTTCCGGCGCGCCGGTGAAAATCGAGGTCAGCTGCACATCTTCCGTGGTCAGTGCCACTTCGTCATAATAGGCATAGATTTGAAGGTAATAGAGGGCCGCGCCCGCAAGTAATGCTGACAAAAGGAGGGCTCCTATAACAAGGCGAGCGGGGTTCATGCCGCAGGCTCAAACCCGGCGGCTGCCGTTTGTACGAAGGCATCTGCGCAGGCTTTGGTCAACGTCCTGACCCGCAAAATGTAAGACTGCCTTTCGGTGACAGAGATCACACCGCGCGCGTCCAGCAGGTTGAACACATGGCTAGCTTTGATCGCTTGGTCATAGGCCGGGTGGGCCATGATGATGCGCTTGCCGGTTTTGGGGTCGATGTGGTCCTGATCCAAAATGCGCGCACATTCTGCCTCGGCGTCCTTGAAGTGCTGCAAAAGCGTGTCCGTATCTGCCACGTCGAAGTTCCAGCGCGCGTATTCTTCCTCGGTTTGTTTGAAGATGTCCCCATAGGTCAGGGCAATCGGGGTTTGCGGATCGTTGAATGGCATGTCCATCACATGATCAATGTCGAGGATATACATTGCCAGACGTTCCAACCCATAGGTCAACTCGCCCGACACAGGCTTGCAGTCGTAGCCCGCAACCTGCTGAAAATACGTGAACTGGGATACTTCCATGCCATCGCACCAAACTTCCCAGCCAAGGCCCCAGGCCCCAAGCGTCGGGCTTTCCCAGTCATCCTCGACAAAGCGGATGTCGTGCATGGCCGCGTCGATGCCGATAGCTTCAAGAGATCCCAGGTATAAATACTGCAGATCAGGTGGGCTGGGTTTGATCAGGACCTGGTATTGGTAATAGTGCTGCAAACGGTTTGGGTTCTCGCCGTAGCGTCCATCAGTCGGACGGCGGGAGGGCTGAACGTAGGCCGCAGCCCAAGGCTTGCTGCCCAATGACCGCAGAGTGGTAGCCGGGTGGAATGTCCCTGCGCCCACTTCCATATCGTAAGGCTGCATCACAGCGCAGCCTTTGCCTGCCCAGTAGGTCTGAAGCCGCAATATGATTTCCTGAAAACTGCGCGGTTTATCGGCCATCGTCACCCTCGTTCGTCGTTGATGCGTCAATAGGCGGGGGCGGGCCAAGGGTCAATCAGGCATGGCCAAGTGACGCCCAGATACCATCTGCGCAACAGATCACGGCATATTAACCAATCTAATGGCAGAATCAGGATGCGTCCCGGCCCTGATCTGCTAGGTACGGCGCAGATTTTTGATACGATGTCACGGGGTGCGGTGGGTTACCGATGATCAGACTTATCTTTACGGTTGTTTTCAGTGTTTGGATGCCCCTTGCGGCATGGGCGCAAAGCCCGGTCTGGGTCCAGGTTGAGGCCCAGCCATCGCTGAACTCTGCGCAAGAGCGGGCCCGTGTTTATGCGCGCCAGCTTGATGATGTTGCAGGCTTTTCAACAGGCGGTCGCTGGTATGCAATTGCACTGGGTCCTTATACCCCTGATGACGCAGAAGTTTTGCTGCGCCGATTGCGAAACGCCGGACAAATTCCGCGCGACAGCTTTATTGCAGATGGCCGCGGGTTCCGGCAGCAATTCTGGCCGGTTGGCGTGGGTGCGCCGACATCGGCACAGCCATTGCCCGGACTCCGCGATGCTGCGCAAGAAGAGACTGCCGCACCTGAAGACGCTCCGACTGCAGAGGTCATCGAGGTTCCTGCAATCCCGCTTGAAACTTCAGATGAGACCGTCCGCGAAGCCCGCGATTCTGAGGCGCTTTTGAACCGTGAAGAGCGTGAATTGCTGCAAACTGCCCTAAAATGGGCTGGTTTCTACACGGCCGCGATTGACGGTGCGTTTGGGCGTGGCACCCGCAGTTCGATGGGCGACTGGCAGGTTGCCAATAATTTTGAACCAACAGGCGTTTTGACCACCAAACAGCGCCAAAAACTGATTGCGGACTACAACGCTGTCCTTGACGGGATGGATTTGCAGCTGGTCCGCGATGATGCAACCGGCATCGAGCTTTTAATCCCGACCGGCGTTGTGGCCTTCAGCGAGTATGAGCCGCCTTTCGCCCGCTTTCAGCCCAAGGGTGACTTACAAGCCCAAGTGCTGCTGATCTCTCAGGAAGGCGATCAGGACCGCTTGTTTGGGTTGTACGAAATCATGCAGACCCTTGCCATTGTCCCCACCGAAGGCCCCCGCACCCGTCGCAATACATCCTTCGTTTTGGAGGGCATTGGTGACGGCGTTCATTCGTACACGACCGTTGGTCTTGAGAATGGCCAGATCAAAGGCTTTACCCTGGTATGGCCTGAAGGGGACGACGCCCGGCGGATACGCGTGCTTGAAGAGATGACCGCCAGCTTCAAAGCGATCCCCGGTGTACTGGACCCTGCCCTTGTGAAACCTGATGACAGTCAGGCCATCGATTTGATTTCCGGCCTGCAGATCCGCAAGCCTCAGATGTCCCGATCTGGCTTCTTTATTGACGGTCGCGGCGATGTGTTGACCACCACCGAAGTTGTCGGTGATTGCGCCCGTATGACAATCGACAATGTGTATGATGCGGACGTTGTGCACATGGACCTGCAACGAGGTATCGCCGTTTTGCGGCCTGTTGTTCCCCTTGCTCCGCGCAAGGTTGCTGCGTTTCAAAACGGCGTCCCGCGCCTGCAAGCAGAAGTTGCTGTTGGCGGGTATCCCTATGGCGGTGTCCTGACCACCCCCTCGCTGACCTTTGGCAAACTGGCCGATATTCGTGGCTTGAACGGTGAAGAAGATATCAAACGCCTGAGCCTTGTCACCCAGCCCGGCGATGCTGGTGGTCCGGTGTTTGACAATGGCGGGGCCGTATTGGGCATGTTGCTGCCACAGCAAACATCGGGCGGTCAGCAGTTGCCCGCGGACGTCCAGTTTTCGGTAGACGCTTCAGAGATTGTGCAGTCCCTGCGTGATGCTGATATTGCGGTGCAAACCACCGACAACGTCGCGTTTCTGCCGGCACAGATGCTGTCGCGTCAAGCAACTGATGTCACAGTGCTTGTGTCCTGTTGGTAGGCGAATTTTCTGGAAGATTCGGGGTATGGTCGCGGACGTCTGTGCGTAAGAGTTGAGCGTGCAAAGGGGGCCAGCCCCCCAACTGCGTCTCCCCCCGGGATATAGAAAGAAACAAAGAAGTCCTTTGGTCTGCGATCCTGTCTGGCGTCAGGATTCTATTGCGGGCGTCAGATAGATCAGGGTCGGTCCGTCATGGGCAAATGCTGCTGTGACCGCACCTGCGATGTCGGACAGGCGTGTTGGTGCACTGACGGCAGCGCCAAAGCTTTGCGCGAATTTCAAGAAGTCTGGGTTTTTCTGGATCACTGCATTGGGTGCGATTTGGGCTGCAATCATGCTGTCCTCGATTTCGCCAAGCTTTCCGTTGTCCCATAGGATGATCGGCAGGCAAAGGTTGCGTTCGACCGCCACCATCAGTTCTTGCAGGGTATATTGAAAGCCGTAGTCCCCGGCGATGGCGATAGTCGGTTTGCCTTGCCGTGCAATGCCTCCCCCGATGGCTGCCGGTAAGGCGTAGCCCAGTGTTCCGAAGCCGTGGGGGTGGTGCCAAAGGCCGGGGGCTTTCCGGGGCCAAACCTCGAGGGCTGCGTAGGCGAATTGGGTCATGTCAGAATAGACGGCCGTGTCATCCGGAAGCGCTGCTGCCACTGCGTCGATGACGGCCAGCAAACCCGGGCGTTCGCTGTCGACCTCTGCCCGCCAGCGCACGCGGGCCTGCGCCACCTCCGCGGCCGTCCAGTTGGTTGTTGTTGCCTGTCGCTGCGAGAGACCTTCGCTGAGTGCATTCAGGAATGCCCCTGCGTCCGCATTGATCTGCAGCGTCGCATCTTGCTGATCCACCAAGACGGCCGGATCAGTGTCGACCCGGACCAGAGGCCCCGTATGCCCCAGATCGTTGCGCCACAGATCTACCTCGCTGAGTGCTGTTCCAACTGCGATCACGACATCGGCACTGGCAATCATGTCCGCGCTACCCGGCCGCGCCAGCGACGTCCCAAAGCACAATGGGTCCGCTGGGGGAACCAGCCCATTGGCTGTGAAGGTCAGAAAACTGGCTGCTTGCGTGGCCGCCAGCACCGATAAGACTTGCGCCTGCGCCCCAAGAGCCCCGCCGCCGAAGATAAAGAGGGGCCGTTTGGCTGTTTCCAACAGATCAACGACCTGACTTACGTCCACGCTTTGATCCGGTGACACCTGAACCGAGTTGTCTGGTGGCGGTGGCGCCACAGCTTCCAGGACTTCGATGGGGACTTGGATATGTTTTGGTCGGGTCTGACCTGCCGCAAACTCTGTAAGGGCCCGGTCGATCAACTGGTAGGCGGAGGCCGCGTCTTGTGCTGTCAGCGACCAGTCTGTCACCGTCCCTGCCGCGATCTCCTGGTCCTTCATCTCGTGCAGACGCCCACGCCCCAGCCCCAGATCCGCCCGGTTCAGACAGCTTGAGATCACCAGCATCGGCACACGGTCTGAGTAGGCCTGCCCCATCGGTGTCATGATGTTACACACCCCCGGTCCGGTGATCACATAGGTCACCCCCGGCCGGCCTGTCGCGCGGGCATAGCCGTCTGCCATAAAACCCGCGCCTTGTTCATGCCGGGCCAGCACATGGGTCAGACCTGCCTGTGCAATGCCCCGGTACATTTCCTGATTATGGACCCCCGGAATACCAAAGATCACCCCGACCCCGCGCGCTTTCAGCATATGCGAGATTTGCGCACCTAGGGGACGGTTGGACATTAGGCTCTCCAGAATTTGAAGGTCAGGATGGTCAGGACAACCATGATTTCCAACCGGCCAACGAACATCGCGATGGACAGGATCCATTTGGCTGGGTCATTGAGCCCCGCGAAGCTGCCGGTGGGTCCAATCTCGGTGCCCAGCCCCGGTCCGATATTGGCCACTGCCGTGGCCGCCCCGGAAACGGAGGTGATAAAGTCGAGGCCGGTCATGCCCAAAAGCACTGCCACAAACCCCACCAGCAAGACAAAGGCCACAAAGAAGGCCATCACCGAATTCAGGACGTCGTCACTGACCGGTTTGCCGTCATAGCGCGGCGTAAAGACCCCATGGGGCGAGTGGATCTGCCGGATCTGGCTTTTGACGGAGGCAAAAAGCAGTTGGTATCGAAATATCTTGACCGAACAGGAGGTCGATCCCGCGCATCCCCCCACAAGGCCGATGAAAAAGAACATGACGACCGGGAAGGTCCCCCACGTCATGTAGTCGGCGTTGGCATAACCGGTCCCGGTCATGATCGAGGTCACGTTGAACAAGGCCTCGCGGAAGGCAACCTCGGACAGAACTGCTTCGCGTCCCCAGACCCACGATGTGATCAGCAGAACGCAAACTGTGATGACAGTCATCAGGCCCCTCACCTGTGGATCGGTCCACAAGGGTTGCGCAGAGCCTGCGAGGATTTGAACGAAGCGTACAAAAGGCAGTGCCGCGAGGATCATGAAGACAACCGCCACATAGTGGGCAGCGGCCGACATGTCGATAAATGAGCGATCGCTGGTGGCCATGCCCCCTGTCGAGACCGTTGTCATCGCATGCACGATGGAATCGAAACGGTCCATCCCTGTTGCGGCATAGGCAAAGGCGCAGGCAATCGTCAGGCTGAAATAGATGATCGAGATAGAGCTGGAAATCTCTGCAGCCCGCGGCAGGATTTTTCCCATCGTATCGAAGCCCTCGGATCGGAAGATTTGCATGCCCCCAACCCGCAATTCCGGCAAGAACACCATCGCGACAACGATGATCCCAATGCCTCCAAGCCACTGCAGGGTTGCGCGCCACAACAAAAGGCTACGGGGTAAATCATCCAGTCCGGTAAAGACCGTGGAACCTGTGGTGGTCAGACCCGACATCGCCTCGAAAAACGCGTCGGTAAAGGGTGCTTTGGTTTCCCCGAATACAAACGGGAGTGCGCCGAAGATCGGCAACATGATCCAGACCATTGTGGTCAGTAGAAAGGTTTGGCGCAGGCTTAGGCGTTGAGACACACCATTCGCGCAGGCCAATGCAACCAGACCACCGGTCAGAATGGTGATGACAGCACTTTCCAGAAAGCCCGGCCAATGCCCGTTGTCGTCCACCAGGTCCAACACCAACGGCACTAACATTGTCGCCCCAAGCGAGGCCACAAGCAGGCCAATTACATATCCGATAGGGCGCAAGTCGATCATGCCGCAGGGTTGGCCTGTGGCCCGTGGGGTGTCAAGCCGCTGTGCTGCGTGACGCGGCCACAAAATCTCTTAGAGATTTTGCCACCAAAATTTGGGACAAATTTTGTTTGGCCTCACCCGACGTGAAATAACGTACTGAAAAGTCTGGGATCAATGCTTTCGCTCGCAAAGGTTTCGCCTTCCGTCAGGACCGACACCGCATCATGGCTGTGCAGGCTTTCCTGATGGCTGGCGATGACCCGAAAGTCGCCAACGCGCGGCTCTTTCAACAGCTGTTCGCAGAAAAGACGGGCAGCATCTTCAACAAAGATCGGGTTGGCTGCGTTGAGTTCTGCGAAGGCCTGTTCGTCCTCTCGCTTGACCATCACCTGCGTTTCCGTGGGCACAGCGGTGCGCGCCATATCGACAAGGTCCTCGAACCACAAGATGCCCTGCCCTTCTTCCAGGTGTACAGACATCCGTGCCACAGACCGTTGCGAATGCGGCGTCGCCAGTTGCCCCCGGAACTGGCGGGCGTGTTCCGACAGTTCCAGCGAGCACGGGCATGTAGAGGAATAGACATAGTCGAAGTGCACGATTTTCTTGCGCACCCCGTCTTGTTCCACCAGCTCGAGCGCGATGTCATAATATTGGTACCCCGACAGACCAGACCGCAGGCTGTCAACTTTGATCGGGAAAGACAGTCGCATCTGAATGCGGGCGTCAAAGCTTTCGAGATCTGTTTTGTAAGCGTCCAGTGCCTTTTCGATCACCTCGAAGCTGAAGGTTTCTTCAGCGTGCTTATAAAATGTCCGCATGATCCGGGACATGTTTATGCCCTTCTTTTCGGCATCCAAAGACACAGTCCCTGTCACCGAGGTCTCAAGCGTCAAGTCTCCATTGTCCCGCGTCCGAAACCGGATCGGCAGGCGGAAGTTGGAAATCCCGACGTGTTGAATCTGCTGTTTCGCACCGCGGATCAGCGAGGACGGCCCGTTTTGCAAATCCGGCATGCTGGCTTTGTAGGCATCATCTACCGCAAATTCTTCAGGGTAGGCACGCGCCAAAGCAGGATAATTGCTGACCTCTTGCCCCGGAATCAATCGCGCCACAAGCGGATCAAGGGTTGCGACCTCTTCTGGTGTCACATCCCCCGCCCAGCGCCGCAGCAAGGCAAGGGCTGCCTCAGCCTCGGCGCGGGATGGATCCCTGTCCATGTCGCGTGAGTGGATATTCATCGCTGCATCTCCTGGCTGCGTCGTCTGCGAAACAATATGGGGGGATTGTGACAGTTTTCCACTCACATGGTCGACAAACCGCTGCAAGCCACCTTTTTCGTCAGTCATTACAAGGGCCCCGCCGCGTTTACACTTTCGTAACTATAACACGCGGCAGGCTGCTGTCCCTGTCATTTTCGACACAATGCCATCTGTCAGCACTTACACCGCATCAAGGGCCATCGTCAGATCAGACAGCAAATCACTGGCATCTTCCAAACCACACGACACGCGCACGATACCGTCACTGATCCCCAACTCTGCCCGCTTTTCGACGCTAAGCCTTTGGTGCGTTGTCGTCGCCGGATGCGTGACGATTGATTTGCTGTCTGCAAAGTTGTTGGAAATCGTGAAGATTTCCAAGGCGTTCAAGAACCGAAATGTGGCTGCCTTGCCGCCCTTGACCTCAATCGCCAGAACCGTCCCGCCCCGTTCACATTGGCGTTTTGATAGGCTGTATTGGGGGTGTGACGGATGGCCCGGGTAAATCACCTTCTCAAGCTTGGGATGATCGGACAGGGCTGCCGCCAGAACCTCAGCCGTGTCGCATTGCGCGTTGACCCGCAAATCCAGCGTGTCGAGCGACTTGAGCATGACCCAGGCCGTGAAGGGCGACATGGCACCCCCTGTGTGCTTCATGTAAGCTTCTACCGGACCGCGCACGATTTCCTTGGGTCCAAGGATGACCCCGCCAAGGCAACGGCCCTGCCCGTCGACGTGTTTCGTTGTTGAATAAACAACCAAGTCGGCCCCACATGCCAAGGCGTAGGAATAGGTCGGGGTCGCAAAGACGTTGTCCACCACAACCAATGCGCCAACTGCATGAGCCATCTCGGACACTGCTTTCAGATCGATGACTTCCAAAACCGGGTTTGAGATACTTTCGAGAAACACCATCTTTGTGTCAGGCCGGATCGCAGTCTGCCAGGCATTCAGATCACGGCCGTCCACAAGGGTGACCTCCACGCCAAAGCGCTGCAGGATATCTTCCAGAATGTATAAGCAAGACCCAAACAAGGCCCGCGAGGACACGATATGATCGCCGGCTTTGACCATCGCCATCAACGCACCATTCACCGCCGCCATGCCAGAGGCACAGGCAAAGCCTGCCTCGGCCCCTTCAAGCGCTGCCATCCGGTCTTCAAACATCGCCAAGGTTGGGTTGCCATACCGGGCATAGATGAATTCATCATCCGGGGCGTCGATAAAGCGGGCTTCTGCGGCCTCTGCGGTGGGATAACTGAAGGCCTGCGTCAGATAGATCGCCTCTGATATCTCACCGTATTGGCTGCGGCGAATGCCAGCATGCACGGCTTGGGTGCGGCGGGACCATTTGGATGTGTCGGTCATAGCGTTTCGTCTTTCTTACGTTCTGGGGGCCACAAAAAAACCCCGACACCGGGCAAGGTATCGGGGCAATCCCCTCACCTATTTAGCGGCATGTTTAACGTGGCCCGCAATCCGGTAACAAATCGCCACAAGACCTGCACTACGCCTGTGCCATGAAGCCGTCAACCGTCCTGCCGGTCAACATGTTGCGAGATCACGCAACAGGACGCGCAGTTTTTCGCGGTCCGTTAAGATCACAGTAAAAATTGATGCATATTCCTGTGCCCACGCACGAAAGGACATTGCCCATGAACTACCCAAACCGCCCCCCTCGTTACCCAACCCATATCCCAGTCATCGTGACCCAGGCAGGATCACCACAGACAGGGTACATCGTGGACATCAACACGCATGGGGCCTGTTTGAGCGGCATCGCAAAGGTTGCACCGGACGAAGTGTTGCATCTGCGCGGGGCGATAGAGACGAATGTTGCCAGCATTCGCTGGCAAGACAACAACCGGGTTGGCGTCTATTTCGAGCGCCCCATTCCACCACAATATCTGGCAATGTTGCGTCTACGCGGAACCGCCTATCAGGTTAGTCCCCCTATGACAGACATCAGGGCCGCATCACTTTAGGGCGTTTCAGAGCCCCGTCGCTTTAGGGCGTTTCAGAGCCGCTGTCGGGTTCGATCAGGAAGCGTTGCAGACTGATGATCTGTAACCACAAGAACACAAATAGGACGACAGGGAAGGCGAAGGTTTCTAGCTTGACCCATAGTTCCGTGGATTGTGTGCGCCAAATCAGCTCGTTGGCAATTGCCAGCGCGATAAACATCACGGTGATCCGTTTGGTCAGGATCATCCATCCTGCGGGTTTCATGGGCAAAAAGTCTCCCATCACCCATTCCAGATAACTGCGTCCCCGCAGCAACCCGATGCCCAGAATGGCCGCAAAGCACCCATAAACGATAGAGGTCTTCATCTTGAAGAACCTTTCATCGTTGAAATACGCCGTCAGGCCACCAAAAAAGATGACCATGAAGGCCGTGAATATCTGCATCCGGCTTAGCGTTCTGGTCAGGGCCCACAAGATTCCCATTGCCACAAGCAGCACGGGCACAAAGATCAAGGTTGCAACGATGAACCCCGAATACTCTGTCCCTGCAAGGGTGAAGGTGTCGTCCTTGATCCGTAAGTAAATCAGAAAAAAGATAATGGTCGGTCCCAATTCAAGGACCTGTTTGAGGATCGGATTGATAGATTTTTGGCTCATATCTGCTTTCTACGCGAATTGTCGGGCGGCGCTAGTGTCAATGATCTATGTGCGACCGCCCATCTCGACAATGACAGCCCCAAGCGCCACGAGGGCCATCAGGAATAAGCGCCTTGGCCCAACCATTTCTTTGAGGATGAACCATCCGATCAAGGCTGCAAAAACGGTCGAGGTCTCGCGCAGGACCGCTGCCTCGCCGACCTTGTCCAACCGGGTCGCCAGCATCACCCCCCCAAAGCTGATCCAGGCGATAATCGCCCCCGCAAATCCGCGCCACATAAGTGGGCCCAGATCAGGGGCATCCGCCATTTTGTGATAGCGCCACGCGGCGATGACCGGAAAATCAAAGGCGGTGACAAAGAAAAACCACGCCAGAAAGGTGAAGGGATCGGGGGATTGTCTGATACCGTAGGCATCGTAAGTGGTGTAGACGGCAACAAGAATGCCGCCCAGTAACGCCCACGCCAGACCTGTTTTCAAGGCATGGGGGTCGATCACCTCTTCCAACAGATTTCTGAGCGCCAGCAGCAGGATACCGCCCGACAGGCAAGCAACGCCCAGCCATTGCGTTGCTGTGAAATGCTCTTGAAACACAACGCTGGCCGCGATGACAGTCACCAGCGGTCCTGTTCCCCGCACGACCGGGTAGACGACGGTGTAAGCCGCGCGTTCATATGCTAAGGCCATCGTCAGCTTGTATCCGAAGTGGATCACAAGGGCCCCTGCCAGGATCAAGGCGGTTTGCATGTTGGGCCAAGGCACCACAAAAAGGGCAACCGGGGCAGAGATCACGACCAGCCAGCCATCAATCGCCCCACGTGTCAGCCAGGGGTCATGCCTGCCTTTTTGCAGCGCCCCAAAGGCTGCATGTGCAATGGCCGACATCAACGCGAGGTACGTCGCCAGTTGCGCACCGGCTGGCGTGCCCGCAATGGAAACCAGCCAGTCGCTCATACTGCGGGCGGTGAATTTTCTGGAAGATTCGGATCAGACGCTGCCGGTGGTTGGGGGGCCAGCCCCCCGGCTTGCGCCTCCCTCCGGGATATAGAGATAAACAAAGAAGCCCTCACGTCTCGATCCCCACCAACGCCTGAGCGAATTCTTCCGGGTCGAAGGGCGCCAAATCGTCGATTTGTTCTCCCACACCGATGGCGTGGATCGGCAGGCCGAATTGATCTGCAAGTGCTACCAGCACACCCCCCTTTGCAGTGCCGTCCAGTTTGGTCATCACCAGACCAGAGACATCCGCAAGCTCTTGAAAAACCTTGACTTGCTGGACCGCGTTCTGACCCGTCGTCGCGTCAAGAACCAGCAGTGTGTTATGTGGCGCGTCGGGGTCTTTTTTACGGATGACCCGTACGATTTTAGCCAGTTCTTCCATCAGATCCGCTCGGTTTTGCAACCGGCCCGCCGTATCGATCATCAAGAGATCTGCCCCATCCGCCTGGGCCTGCGTCATTGCATCAAACGCGAGGCTGGCCGGGTCACTGCCTTCCGGGGCTGTCAGCACCGGCACGCCAGCCCGGTCCCCCCAGACCTGCAATTGTTCTACTGCTGCCGCCCGGAACGTGTCACCTGCCGCGATCACCACCGATTTGCCCGCCGCTTTGAACTGGCTGGCCAATTTGCCGATGGTTGTGGTTTTCCCGGATCCGTTGACCCCAACAACCAACACGACCTGTGGTTTATGGGTATAAAGCGGCATCGGACGCGCGACCGGGTCCATGATCCGGGCCACTTCTTGTGCCATCAGATCTTTGATTTCGGCCACAGACAACTTCTTGCCGATCCGACCTTCCGCCATATTGGCCGTCACCCTGAGTGCCGTATCCACCCCCATGTCAGCCGTGATCAGCAGCTCTTCGAGCTGTTCGAGCATGTCGTCATCAAGCGTCCGCCGGACTACCGTTTTCTTTTCACGACCGAAAATACGACCCATAAGGCCCCGTTTCTGCGGCTCTTCTTCAGTATCGGCGACGTCCAGCGCCGAGGGCGTCAATGTCGTTAACGGTTGGATCACACTTTGCGGCGCAGGCCGCGTATCTTCGATCTCTTGCAATGCTGCTGCGGCTTCTGCGGCGGCGGCATCTTCTGCCATTTGCGCAGCGGCGCGCACGGCCTCTTCTTGCGCCAACTGTTCGGCCTGCCGGGCGGCCACGTCTTGCGCAATCCGAGCAGTTTCTGCTTGCTTGGCCTCGTCGGCAAGACGGGTCTCTTCGGCCAACCGGGCCTCTTCAGCCAAACGCACGGCCTCGGCCAGTGCCGCCTGCTCTGCAGCCGCCGCTTTTTCAGCTTCCAGCCGTGCCTGTTCCGCAGCCGCAGTTGCGTGCGCTGCAGCAGCGGCACGTTCCGCGTCGGCGGCCTCTGCGGCGTCTTTCTCAGCCAGCAAGCGCGCCTCATCTGCGGCGCGGGCATCTGCTGCAGCCTTTTGACGGGCAGACTCGGCGGCAGCCGCTTGTGCCTCGCGGCGGGCTGCATCTTCTGCGGCTCGTCTGTCGCGCTCGGCCGCAGCAGCGGCCTCTTCAGCAAGGCGGGCGTCTTCGGCGGCACGGTCCATTGCGGCTTGGCGCGCGCGCTCCTCCGCTGCGGCCGCTTCCGCGGCGGCCGCCTCAACAGCAAGGCGCTCTTGTTCCGCAACCCTCAGGCGTTCCGCTTCTTGGGCAGCCGTATCCACCTCAACCGTTTCTTCTTCGCCGCCATCGCTGACGATCGCATCCAGCCCCTCGTCAATCTTAGACGAGGATTTGAACATCCGGTCTTTGAGTTTCTTGAAAAATGACATGCGCCTAGGCCTTTGGAAGTTCTTTCCAATCACCTAATACGGACCCAGCCAAAGGGGAAGGCCTGCCGCCCTCTATCAAATCTCGTCGGGGAAGTGTCTGATCACCAGTTTGATCGGGTTCGGGGCCGCTTGGCCCAGTCCGCAAATGCTGGCGTCCGCCATCGCGGTGCATAAATCTCCGAGTAAGGCCTGATCCCAATGATCCGCTTCCATCAGCTTGACCGCTTTTTCGCAACCAACCCGACAAGGCGTACACTGACCACAGCTTTCGTCTTCAAAGAACCGCAACATGTTCAACGCTGCGTCCCGCGCTTTGTCCTGATCCGACAGGACTACAACAGCAGCCGAGCCAATGAAGGTTCCATGCGGTTGCAGCGTGTCAAAATCCAGTGGGATGTCATCCATCGACGCAGGCAGGAGGCCAGAGGACGGGCCACCGGGCTGATACGCCTTAAACATATGCCCATCAGCCATCCCGCCAGCCGCCGCAATCACGTCTGTAATCGTAGATCCAGCGGGCAACAGATACACACCCGGTGCAGCAATCCGGCCAGAGACAGAGTAAGACCGCAACCCGATACGACCATTCTTCTCGGTGCTGCTCAACACCTCCGGCCCTTCGCGTAACACGCGGGCGACCCACAACAGGGTTTCCACGTTGTGCACTAACGTCGGACGATCAAAGATACCGACTTGGGCAACAAATGGCGGGCGGTGACGCGGAATACCGCGCTTGCCCTCAATGCTTTCAATCATCGCGGATTCTTCACCGCAAATGTAAGCACCGGCCCCTCGGCGCAGGTCAATGAAGCCGGGTGCGACGATACCTGCGTCTTCCAGCGCTTTTATCTCGGTATGCAAGATGTGCAGGACCGCCGGGTACTCATCGCGCATGTAGATAAAGCAGGTCTGGGCCTCTACAGCCCAGGCCGCGATCAGCATCCCCTCAAGAAAAAGATGCGGGGTACGTTCGAGGTAATAGCGATCCTTGAAGGTCCCAGGTTCGCCTTCGTCACCATTAACGGCAAGATAGCGCGGGCCTGCGTTGGCGCGCACAAAGCCCCACTTCTTGCCAGACGGGAACCCAGCGCCACCAAGACCGCGCAAACCGCTCGACAAGACAGTGTCTTGCACCGCTTCCCAGTCACCACTGGCACGCAAATCTTTGAGGACGGCATATCCACCCGCAGCGACGTATGTGGTCAGGTCGTCGTAGTCCGGGATCTCTGGGCAAAGCGGTGCATCACCCTGCGCCAACGCAATCGCGGCTGCGGGTGTCGCGTGATCGAGGTGCTTGTGCCCAATTTCAAGCACAGGTGCCGCATCGCAGCGGCCCATGCAGGGGGCACGCAAAACCCGCACCTTTGCCGGATCAAGACCATCCTCAAGGGCGGTTTTCAGGGCCTGCGCACCAGCCAACTCGCAAGATAGGGAATCGCAGACCCGGATCGTCAAAGCAGGCGGGACAGGCTCGCCCTCTTTGACAACATCAAAGTGGGCATAAAACGTGGCAACCTCATAGACCTCTGCCTGCGACAGCCGCATCTCTTCGGCCAATGCCCGAAGGTGGGCCGCAGACAAACAGCCGTATTGATCTTGTATCAGATGCATGAATTCGATCAGCAGGTCACGCTTTCGTGGCCGGTCGCCCAGCAGCGCCTTGACCTCTTCCCACGCCTGATCTTCGACCTGGCGGCCCTTGGGCGTGTGACGGCCCTTGCCTTTGCCTGATTTCCAAACGCCCTTTTTGTCGTCCAGCGCCATGGTCACATTCTCCTACATTTGCACCTGAATACCCGCCCGGCCCGGATGCAGGCTATGGAAAAACGACATCATGGCGTCCAGAGGCGCAGTGTTTGCGCGCCAATCGGCGTCATTGTGCCACCATAGGCGTCACTTTAGCGCGTCATGCGGTGGACCCATGCCTGGCGGCGTGGCAAAAGACGGCATGATGTTGCGACTGACCCTGACCCTTGCCTGCCTTGCTGTCCCCGCGGTTGCCCAGACACCGATGACCGCCGCTGAATTCGAAGCCTATGTTGAAGGTCGTATCATGTCATTTGGTAGCGAAGGCGATCCGACGTTCGGGGTTGAACAGTATCTACCGAACCGCCGCGTGATCTGGTCGACAGGCAACGGGGAATGCACAAACGGGGTCTGGTATGAAAGCAAAGGCGACATCTGCTTTCGCTACGACGGAGACCCAGAGGCAAAATGTTGGTCGATCTACCGCGAAGACAACGGCATCCGCGCAATCTTTACAACTCGCCCAAACACCACAGTCATCTTCGAGGCTGAAGACTACACCGTCCCGCTTATCTGTGGAAACCTGTCGTCCTAATCGCCTTCCCGACTTCTTTGTTTCGATCTCATATCCCGGGGGTTTGGGGGCTGGCCCCCATTTCAAGGTTGGATCAGCCAGAGCCCCTTAGGTCAGAATAACGATCCTTGCGGATCACGATCCAATTTAACCCGCCCGTCAGCGAACTGGACCTCAATTTCTTTCGCTTTCTGCGCCGCTTTGATGTTGGTCACAACCGCCCCATCCCCGCGCACGACGGCATAGCCGCGCTCAAGCGTTGCCTTGTAGCCGACACTTGTCCGCACGCGCTCCAATGCGTCTAGCCGGGCTGCGCGTTCAGCGTGCTGACGTCCCGCCCGGTCTGACAATCGCCGCAGAAGCCCCTGTAACTGTTCGTGTTTGCGGGTCACGTCCCCTTGAACAAGACGTGGTTGCAGGCCGCGCCTCACCTGCGCAAAGCCCTGCTTTCGCTCGAACAGTTGTCGGCGCAATGCCGGTTCAAGCCGTGCGCTCAACTCTTCCAACCGCCGTCTTTCAACAGCGACACTGCGCGTCAGTGCAGCAGGCCGTAAGGCACCGCTTACGTCAGAAAGCGCGACGCGTTTTTTGGCCGCTGCAGCCTGCAATGCTCCCGGAAGCCGCCCGCCAAGGTGGTCCAGCCTTTGGGTCGGCGTCGCGAGAAGACTGTCCTTGTTAGGCAAAGCCCGCCCCAGATCGCGCACCCGCTGCTGGCGTTGCTGCAAACCGGTCGTCAAGGACCGTAAAAGCCGCGCGCTCTGCTCGTCCGTCCACCCTAGCAAGTCCAACCGGACTGGCACGGCCAATTCAGCGGCGGCAGTCGGCGTCGGGGCACGCTGATCCGAGACGAAATCGATCAACGTTGTATCCGTTTCGTGGCCAACCGCGGAAATCAGCGGAATGTCGGATGCGGCGGTGGCGCGTGCCACGATCTCCTCATTGAAGCCCCACAGGTCCTCAATGGACCCACCACCGCGCGCGACAATCAGCAAATCCGGACGCGGCAAGGCCCCGCCGGGGGTCATCGCATTGAAACCATTGATCGCCGCCGCCACCTCTGGTGCCGATCGCTGGCCCTGCACAGCCACTGGCCAGACCAGCACTTTGCGCGGAAACCGATCTCGCAGTCGGTGCAGAATATCCCGAATAACCGCACCGGACGGCGAGGTCACAACCCCAATCACCTCTGGCAGATAGGGCAGTGCTTTTTTGCGTTCCGGTGCAAACAGACCCTCTGCGGCCAGTGCTGCCTTGCGCTTTTCAAGCATCGCCATCAGGGCACCAGCCCCAGCGGGCGCGATGTCTTCGATCACCATCTGATACTTGGATTGGCCGGGGAAAGTCGTCAGCTTACCGGTTGCCACGACTTCCATGCCCTCTTCAGGCTGTTGGGCCAAGGCAACAGCGCGGCCTTTCCAGATGATCCCTGCCAGCACTGCGCGATCGTCTTTCAGGTCCAAATATAGATGACCCGACCGCGGCCGCGACACGCGCCCCACCTCGCCCCGTACCCGAACGTGGCCAAACCCGGCCTCAACGGCTTTCTTGACCGCGCCCGAGATTTCAGAGACCGAGAATTCCGGTGCGTTGTCCTTGCCACCTTCCTCGGGGCCATCGTCTTCAAAAAGGTCCATCATATGTCCTTGCCGCCCGCTTTGGGCGACTTTAGAACGCCCTCAACCAAAGGCCAACGGGGGACGTGGCATGAATATCTTGATTTTGGGCAGCGGCGGACGCGAACACAGTCTGGCTTGGGCGATTCAGCAGAACCCAAAATGCGACAAGCTGATCGTAGCCCCGGGTAATGCCGGCATCGCGCAGATGTGCGAATGTGCAAAGCTCGACATTCTTGACGGAGACGCCGTCTGCAGCTTTGCATCGGACCACGCTATTGATTTTGTTGTGGTCGGCCCCGAAGACCCACTGGCCCGCGGCATCGCGGATCACCTGCGCCAGGCAGGCTTTCTGGTCTTCGGACCATCTCAAGCGGCTGCCAAACTGGAAGCCTCAAAAAGCTTCACCAAAGACATCTGTGACGCAGCTGGCGCCCCCACTGCAAGCTACGCACATTTCATCGACGGTGAGGCAGCCATGGCCTACATCCGCGCGCAAGGCGCCCCTATCGTAGTCAAAGCCGACGGTTTGGCGGCTGGTAAAGGTGTCACCGTCGCCATGACCCTCCCCGAGGCAGAGGCCGCAATCACCGACATGTTCGAAGGCACGACCGGTGCAGAAGTAGTGATCGAAGAGTTCATGGAGGGCGAAGAGGCCTCATTCTTCGTGCTGTGTGACGGTGAAACCATCCTGCCTGTTGGCACCGCCCAAGATCACAAACGTGCTTTTGACGGCGATGAGGGGCCCAACACCGGCGGCATGGGGGCTTATTCACCCGCACCGGTGATGACTGATGCGGTGACGCAAAAAGCGCTGGATCAAATCGTGGCCCCCACAATGGCCGAAATGAAAAAGCGCGGCACACCGTTTGAAGGCGTCCTGTTTGTGGGCCTGATGATCAAAGACGGTCAGCCGAAACTGGTTGAATACAATGTCCGCTTTGGTGACCCCGAATGCCAATGCCTGATGATGCGTCTGGGGGGGCAGATCCTTGACTTGCTGCAGGCCTGTGCGGAACATCGCCTGGACGAGATGACGGTAAACTGGGCAGATGATCACACCCTGACTGTGATCATGGCCGCCAACGGATACCCCGGAGCCTACACGAAAGGCAGCGTCATCGAAGGTCTTGGCACCCTGCCCGAAGACAGCAAGAACATGGTCTTTCACGCGGGCACGACTGCCGTCGCAGGACAGATCACAGCAACCGGAGGCCGCGTCCTTGCGGTGACCGCCCGTGCTGACAGCCTCACTCAGGCGCGCGATGGGGCCTATGCAAATATCAAGGCGATCACGTGGCCCGGAGGGTTTTATCGCAAAGACATCGGTTGGCGCGCGCTTTAACTTCTTTTGGTCCTAAATACCTTCGGGGGTTTGGGGGCTGGCCCCCAAGCTGTCGCTACCATCCGAGCGACGCCATGCATCGTGCTTGATTTTTCAGAGGAAAATCGCAAAAAAGGGCCACGCAAAGCGCAGCCCTTTCAATCCATTTTGACGCGCGGTTTAAGCTGCGCGACCAACCAGAACAGATGTGATTTCTTCTGTTGCTGCGGTCTCATCGTTGCCTGCTACAACCGCAATCTCGCGGGTCAACCGTTCGAGTGCTGCCTCATACAGCTGCCGCTCTGAATAGCTTTGCTCGCGCTGGTCGTCTTGACGGTGCAGATCACGCACAACTTCGGCAATAGCGATCAGATCACCGGAATTGATCTTTTGTTCATATTCCTGCGCTCGACGAGACCACATGGCCTTTTTGACCTTGGCCTTACCCCGCAGTGTTTTCATTGCATGGGCCACTATATCGGGCGTCGCCAGCGCGCGCATTCCGACGTCTGTCGCTTTGTGGGTTGGCACACGCAACGTCATCTTGTCCTTTTCGAAAGCGATCACAAACAGTTCTAGGTCGAACCCTGCCACTTCCTGCTTTTCGACCGAAACGATTTTTCCAACGCCATGCGCAGGATAAACGACAAATTCGTTCGGGCTAAAATCCAGTTTCTTCTTGCTCATGATAATCCTCTCACGGCGGTTAATGCAGTGCCCGGACGACAAAAAACCGACAAGGACACAGTCCACGTCGGGGAATTACAATCGCCGGGCATTGTTAGATATTCAACGTCATTAGGCACAGTATACCACAAAAAACGCCCCGATAAAAGCGGGGCGTTGCAGGCAACAAAATCACGTAGCGTCGACGTTCAGCCGCCCTCGCCTGCGGCTTCTGAAAACAGCTCCATCTTGCCTTCTTTGCCGTCCATTTCTTCGGCCGTAGGCAGCGGGTCTTTCTTGGTGATAATGACCGGCCACATCTCGGAATACTTGCGATTGAATTCCACCCATTTTTCCATGTCAGGCTCTGTGTCCGGACGGATTGCGTCTGCCGGGCACTCAGGTTCGCACACGCCGCAGTCGATGCACTCATCCGGGTGGATCACCAGCATGTTCTCGCCTTCGTAAAAGCAGTCCACAGGGCAGACTTCGACGCAGTCGGTGTATTTGCAGGCAATGCAGCTGTCGTTGACGATGTAGGTCATGGGCGTTGGTTCATCCGTATCAATCCGCAGCCTAGCTAGGCGAAGATTTTGATGCGTTCAAGCTAGAAAGGATCATCTGCGTCACGATGAGACATCAAGTTCCTGCGATGCTTCTTTGTTGGGCGACCTTTCCCGTCAAAGCTGGGTGTCGCAGAACGGGTGTCCCCCGGTTTTGGCTTTGGCGGCTCCGGCGTGAGGTCTTCATAAAGTGCCTGCGCCTCTGTGGCTGGCCCGCGCCGAGTGCCGCAAGCCAAGATCCGCACAACCTTTGTCTCGCGCTCTTTGACAAAGGTGAGGGTATCGCCAGTACTGACGCTGCGCGCGGGCTTACTGACTGGGGTGCCGTCCACACGCACTTTTCCAGCGCTGACCACCCCAGCGGCCAGCGAGCGCGATTTGAAAAACCGCGCCTGCCAGAGCCATTTATCCAGCCTGATCGTTTCCTTCGGCTGGTCGATCAATCTTTCTTCAGGCCAGCCAAGGCCGCTGCAAAAGGATTGTCCGGATCGATTTGTTTTTCGCGCTTCGGTTTGGATTGGAAGCTTTGCGGCTTGTTGCCGCCACCCTTCTGGCCCGGCTTACCACGCGGTTTACCCTTGCCCTGCGGCTTGCCACCGCGTGCGTTTTGCGGACGACCGCCCTGGCGCTGCTGGTTTGCGCGGCCACCCCATGTGAAGGTGTAGAAGACTTCCATTTCTGGCTCTGCCGGTGCCGCAGTTTCGGGTGCGGCAGCAGCGTCTTCAGTGACCTCATCCGATGGCGTTACAACTTCGGCGGGTTTGGTTTCCGGAATTTCGGCAGATGGCGCATCTGACTTGGCAACAACATCTGTAGACACTGCCTTCACCTTTTCGCGCTCGCCCTTTTCAGCCTTGTACCCAAGGCCACCCATCAGATCCGAGAACTGATCCAAGGTCATGCCCGTAATGGACAGCATGTCAGCGGTCGCTTCAAACCCGCCACGCGAATCCTGATCGCGCAGCATATCAGCCAGGCGTTCCAACATGTCGATGCGGATCGCACGCTCACCCGCGGCGCGGTAGCCCGCCATCGCATAGTAGCCGGGCGTCGCACCTTTTTCGCTTGGCACAGTGACAAGTCCCGGCGGAGGCGCTTCTGGAAACTCGCCCAAATCTTTCGACAGGCCCCAAAGCACCAAGCGCAAGCGGGTCGGTGCTGGCTTCAAAAGTAGCGGCATAAAGATCGTGAACTGACCAAAGCGAATCCCATGCTTGCGCAACGCACTGCGGGCGTCCTGATCGAGGTCTTTGACCTCTTGGGCTACTTCGCCGCGTGGGACGATCCCAAAGCCTTCGGCCAGACGGAAGGCAAAGCCCTTGGCGATACCTTCCAGCGTTTCATCATTCTTGAGACCAATCAGCGGCTCAAACCCTGCCGCGATCTTACGGTCAATGAAATGCTGCAACCGGCGTTCGACCTTGGCGGCCACATCCGAGCCAGCCTCGTCGTCGACAAAAACAGACACGGCGGGTTTCAGAATGTCAGACCCTGCCACGAGCTTGCCGACAGCCTGATCGCCCCACATCAGGCCACCCTGCTCGGTGAAGTCGATCTCGGTGTCCGGCGCGTTGTAGAACTTGTCGGCCCGCAGGTGGAAATGCGGAACCAGTGCTGCGACACTTGCCTGTTTCAGCGTTTTCGCCTCATCCGGGCTGCCCGCCTTGTCCATGCGGAAGCGGAAGCCTTCCAGCTTGCCTACAAATTCACCTTCAACGGTGACTTCGCCGTTTTCGTTCACGTCAGCCACAAGGCTCTCCTTCTGTTTCAACCGGCGCAGCAAGATGCTGGTGCGCCGGTCGACAAATCTTTGGGTCAGTGCACCATGAAGCGCATCTGATAGTCGGTCTTCTACCGCGCGTGTGTGGTCGCGCCAATGGCTTTCGTCACGGACCCAACCTTTGCGTTGGGCCACGTAAGTCCATGTGCGGATGAAAGAAAGCCGCTTGGACAGGGTATCAATATCGCCATCATGACGATCAATGCGCGCAATCTGCAACGCCAGCCAGCTTTCGTCAACATGGCCCGACTGATGCAAGTCGCTGAAAATACGGGTTAAAAGGGCCGCATGTTCCCCTTTACTTATGCCGCGAAAGTCCGGGATGCGGCAGACATCCCAAAGCAAACGCACCGAAGGGCCATCAGTTGCACGAGCAGCAACGACAGGGTCTTCTGCCAGTGTTTTCAACGCACTAAGGTCATCGCTTTCGCGGACCCGCGTCAGCCACGGGTCTTGCGTGCGAACCTCCAAAGTTTGGATCAGTCGCTTCACCGATCCAAACTGTAAGTCACTGTTCCGCCATTGTAATTTTTTTACCGGCTGGAAGGTGTGATCCATAATTGCCTGCGCCACGCCGTCGTCCAGCATAGGCGCTTCACCCGTCACCCCAAAGGTCCCGTTGGCGGTATGTCGCCCAGCCCGGCCCGCGATCTGTGCCAACTCTTCGGGAAACAGCGCCCGCATCCGCAAGCCGTCGAATTTTGCCAACGCCGAGAAGGCAACGTGGTTGATATCAAGGTTCAGACCCATCCCGATGGCATCCGTGGCGACCAGATAGTCCACATCCCCGTTCTGATACATTTCAACCTGCGCGTTACGGGTGCGTGGCGACAACGCACCCATCACAACCGCTGCCCCGCCTTTCGTGCGGCGCAAAAGCTCTGCAATGGCATAGACATTCTCAACCGAGAACCCGACAATTGCTGCCCTCGCCGGCATACGGCTTATCTTTTTCGAACCTGAGTACGTGAGTTGAGACATCCGCTCGCGGTGCATGAACTGGACACCCGGCACCATATCCGCGATGGCAGAGCGCATTGTGGCAGCCCCAAGAAACAAGGTCTCGTGCAACCCACGCGCGTGCAAAAGACGGTCGGTAAAGATGTGGCCACGTTCGGCGTCGCCACACAATTGGATTTCATCAATTGCCAGAAAATCGCAGCCCATGCCCTCTGGCATCGCCTCGACAGTACACACCCAATACTGGACGCGGGGCGGGACGATCCGCTCTTCCCCCGTGACCAAGGCCACCACAGACGGGCCTTTGATCGCGACGATCCGGTCATAAACTTCGCGGGCCAAAAGCCGCAACGGCAGGCCAATCACGCCCGTCCGATAAGACAGCATGCGGTCAATGGCGTAGTGGGTTTTTCCGGTGTTGGTTGGGCCGAGAACAGCCGTGATCCGGGAGTTTTGCATATCAGTCCCCGGTGGGGATCAGGCGAGAATTAGATCGCCTGACCTTCTGTTTTCATTTCCATCCGCGCCAATGCAGCAGCGGCTTGCGGATCAAGCGGATAAATTTCTTGAATCGCTTCATAAGCTGCAATCGCATCCTGATCGCGGCCAAGCTCTTCTAGCATGATGCCAACACCGAACATCGCCTCAAAATGGCGTGGGTTCAGCACAAGTGTCTGACGCAGATCATCCAGCGCGAGGCCAATCATACCGATCCCAAAGAAAGCAGAGGCGCGGCTGTGATATCCTTCAGCAAAATCAGGGGCGTGATCGACAAGCGCGCTAAAATGCTCAATCGCGACTTGATACTCCCCTTCTTCTGCCGCTTCGTTTCCGCGTCGCAGCAGCAAATCCATTGACGCAGAGCCGCTTTTCTCGAACCGTGCGCGAATCCGATCCGCAACGCGTTCATGCGTAAACTCATCAGCCTCAATCAGCTCTTGAAAAATCGTGTCCAAATCGGTCTCTTGCGCAGCAAGAGGTGACGCGATCGCAAGCGACAGGGCAAATGCCGTAACGGTACATTTGAAGCGGTGGGTCAGCGTAGCCATAACCTATATGTAACGTGTCAGACGGCATTCGCCAGAGGGCATACCAAGAAACAAAGGAATATCTCATGAGCGACGTCATCGCAGAAGCAGTCACAAAGCTGAACGAAAAGATCACAGGTGGTTTTGACGGCACCGCAAAGTTCGACATTGAAGGCGAAGGCAGCATCATTATCGACGCAAATGGCGCGCGCGCAGGCGATGCAGATGCTGACGTCACGCTGTCTGCCTCTACTGAAACTTTCAAGGCGATCCTTGACGGTGAAGAAAATCCAACAGCCGCTTTCATGACAGGCAAACTGTCTGTAGATGGCGATATGGGCATGGCGATGAAGTTGGCAGGTGTATTGGGCTAACCCATGGCACCCGCACCGTTCTTTGACGATATCGCCTATGGTCCCCTTGGGGGGGCCGCCAACTGGCTGACCACGGCTGACGGGCTGCGCATCCGTGTGGCCCATTGGACCGGATCCAATATCAAAGGGACGGTGCTGATCTTTCCCGGCCGCACCGAATACGTCGAAAAATATGGGGATACAGCGGGAGCGTTAAAGGAACGCGGCTATGCCAGCATCGCCATCGATTGGCGTGGTCAGGGGCTGGCGGATCGCATGATGAAAGAACGTCGGATAGGTCACGTCAAGAAGTTCAGTGACTATCAACACGATGTGGCCGTGACAGTAGGACACGCCGAAGCGCTTGGCCTGCCCCGCCCTTACTACCTGCTAGCGCATTCCATGGGAGGGTGCATTGGTCTACGCGCCCTCCATAATGGCTTGGATGTGCAGGCAGCTGCGTTTTCGGCCCCTATGTGGGGGCTTGCGATGGCCACTTGGCTCAAGCCTTTCGCTTGGGGTTTGCCAGCAGTGGCCCGTCAGCTGGGGCGCGACGAGATGCTGGCCCCTGGCCAAACGCTTGAAACCTACGTGTTACGCGAAGATTTTGAGCTGAACACCCTGACCCGCGACCGCGAGATGTGGACACGCTTGCAGGAACAAGCCAAAGCGCAGCCGGTCCTGTCGCTGGGCGGTCCGTCGCTTGGCTGGCTTTACGAGGCATCCCGCGAGATGCAGACGTTGTCTGAAATGCCAAGCCCCGCTTACCCTTGCCTGACTTTCCTGGGCACCGCAGAAAAGATCGTTGACCCCGGCCGCATCGAAGAGCGGATGGCCCAATGGCCCGGCGGACATCTGGAAATGCTGCAAGGTGGCGAACACGAAGTCATGGTCGAAATTCCAGAAACCCGCGCCCATGTCTTTGACATGATCGCGGCCCATTTCGACGCCCACCCCTAGGCATCCCCGATGCAGGCCCTATTCTGTGGGGCATGGCAGACGTCCTTACCTTTACCGACAGCGGCATTTATTGCCCCGCGGGCGATTTCTATATCGACCCGTGGCGACCTGTTGATCGCGCCCTGATCACCCACGGCCATGCCGACCATTCCCGCTGGGGCATGAACCGCTATCTGTGTACCGAAGCTGCAGCACCCGTCATCCGGCATCGGCTTGGCGATATCAATTTAGAAGCAATCGCTTACGGTGAGGAGCGACAGATTGGAGATGCCACAATCTCGTTCCACCCGGCGGGTCACGTCCCCGGCTCTGCCCAGATACGCGTCGCCGTCAAAGGCGAGGTCTGGGTCGCGTCAGGAGACTACAAAATCGTCGACGACGGCCTGTCAGAGCCGTTTGAGCCAGTCCAATGCCATGCCTTCATCACAGAATGCACCTTTGGCTTGCCGATATTCTCATGGACCCCACAGGACGTCCTGACACGACAGATCAACGACTGGTGGGCCATGAACGCGGCCAATGGCGTGACCTCTGTTTTAGGGGCCTATGCATTGGGTAAGGCCCAACGGTTGTTGACAACTGTCAACCCTGACATCGGGCCAATCCTGACCCACGGCGCGATTGAAAACACCAACAAAATCCTGCGTGATCAGGGCATTACATTGCCCGAAACGACCTTTGCGGGGGGCGACATCAAGATCAAGGACCACCCCGGCGCTTTGGTCATTGCCACCCCTTCGGCCATGGCGGGTCCATGGATGAAGAAATTCGGGCCAGTGTCCACCGCCTTCGCGTCTGGCTGGATGGCCCTTCG
>CALILP010000213.1 GCA_938016515.1 uncultured Paracoccaceae bacterium | reverse complement strand
ACCTCAGAGGCCGCAGATGCGCTCTACCACCTCCTCGTGATGTGCGCGGCACGCGATGTCACACTGAAAGACATCGAAACAGAACTTGCCTCCCGCACGGCCCAATCCGGCCTCGCCGAAAAAGCGACACGCTAAAGACGTCTTTGTTTCCCTCTATATCCCGGGGGGACGCAGCGGGGGGCTGGCCCCCCATCTTTCTTTAAAAAACCGCCTACCCCGGCAACTTTGACGAAATCACGCCAGTGTTGAACCCACCCATCCGCAGCTCGCCAAACAACCGCTGATATTCAATCTTCGGACAGCGGTTCTGGACGACATCAACGCCGCGGGCCTCTGCCGCCGCAGCAGCACCGGCATGCTCCACACCAATCTGCATCCAAAGTGTCTGCAATTCCGGCCACCGGGCCAAGGCCTCTTCCACAATCGCAGGCACAGCCTCCGAGCGGCGAAAAATGTCCACCATGTCAATATCATGCGGAACAGACTTCACGTCAGCAAAAACCGTTTCGCCCAACAGCGTCTGTCCCGCCAAACCGGGGTTGACCGGGACGATCCGGTAGCCCTTCAATTGCAAATAGCGGGCGACATAGAAACTGGGCCGGATCTGTTTGGCAGACACCCCAACAATGGCCACGGTTTTGGTGCGCTTGAGAATTCTGCGCAGAAATTCATCGGAATAGATCATGCCAAACCCTACCCCGGTCCCGCAAAAGAAAAAAGCGCCCGGAAGTTCCGGGCGCAAGGTGTGGAACGAGGGACAGTGAGGCAGACAGGCAGGTTCCAATGCGCTGTCTCACACGATTGATCTGGGGACCAGATCATCCATACACAAGAGAAATCAGGTAAATGTGAACGACTTGTTAACCGCGAAAACCTATCCACAGGTTTTGCCGAGTTACCCACAATTCATCTTATCGGGGACGATACGACCCTCGAAAAATATTGCGGCACGTCGCGCCGTCTGACCATCATTCAGGCCTGAACCGTCAAATCATGCCCCTAACGCCCTAGTCAAAGATATCTTCCACCGCGTCCCAGACTTCTTCCCAGACCTTGCGCTTGAAGCTCTTACGCTTCTTGCGTTTCCCTTTACGGTCCCGGTCATCATATTTGCTGGGCTTGGGGCGATGTGACACGGCTTTGGCGGCTTTCGGCGCAGTCTCGCGCTGTGGCAATATTTTCAATGCGTGCAACGGCGCACCGCATGTCCCACAACTCAGTTCGTGGCGTTCTTTACCGCGCAGCACCAAAGCCGCTTTTGTCCCGCAATAGCAGCATGTCCCAACTTTGGTGACTGTCATCTGTCGTCCTTTGCTTCAGCCTTTAGAAGCATATAGGGCAACTGCCGCCGCATTGGAGACGTTGAGCGACCCAAATCCACCCGCATAGTCGATTTTCACCAATTGGTCGCAGGTTTCAGCAGTCTTTTCACGCAAACCGGGGCCCTCTGCCCCCATCACCAACGCGATGGCGCGGTCACGCTTACCGTCGACGGCCTGCTCAATCGTCATCTCTGCCTCGCCCTCAAGACCGATCACGAAATACCCCATCTCTTTGAGGCTGATCATCGTATCCGCCAGATTGCGGACCCGCACATAGGGCTGGCGTTCCAACGCGCCACTTGCCGTCTTCGCCAAGGCGCCCGTCTCTGGGGCCGCGTGACGGCTCATGGCAATCACAGCGCGCGCGCCAAACACTTCAGCAGACCGCAAGATCGCGCCGACGTTATGCGGATCAGTGACCCGGTCCAGCAATACAATCCGGGGCGGCATCGGCCCCTCACCCAAAGCCACATCTTCCAGACTGCCCCAATCCAGCGGCTTCACTTCCAAAGCAGCACCCTGATGCACAGATTGCGGATCCAGGGGGGCTGCAAACTTGCGCGGGTCCGAAATCTCGGGCGCCATGCCCGAGGCCGGCACCGCCTCGCCCAACCGGTCCAACGCATTGCGTGTCACAACCAACCGAAGCTTTTCGCGCTTTGGGTTCTCCAACGCGTCGCGCACAGCATGCAATCCGAACAGCCAGACGGTTTCATTTGCGGCAACCCGCTTGGCCTGCTCTTTTGCGACCACCCACTTTGGTTTTTTCATGCTTTGCGCCTCATTGAATGGCGGCCTGTCAGACGCCCTAAGGATCGCGATAGCCCACAATCCTGCGACTGTGAAGGCAACCTTATGATTGGACAACACGATCACACCAATCAGCGGCCCAAACCCGCCGCAAAAGACTTCAATTCACACCGTTTTTTGAGGTTGACGGGACATGGGTGCCCCGCTACTCAGCACGCCAGTGGGCGACAGGCCGCAAGGTGTGGCAGGGGACTGTAACTCCCTCGCGGAGACGCACGCCTGGTTCGATTCCAGGGTCGCCCACCACTTTTCAATTCAGAACTGACGCATGTGACGTTGTGATCATCTGCATCGCATCGATGACCCGCGGATATGTGGCCGTCAGTTTCATCCAAACGCAACACCTCAAGTCTGCGCCCCTGCGATGATCGCACAGGATAAGCCTATTGTGCGGGTTGCAGGCGCCCTACCGCGCGGCTTTGTCTGCGTTCCCCCAGCATCAACATCGCGGGTGTCACCACCAGCGTCAGCACAGTCGCAACCACCAATCCACCAGCGATGGCCGAAGACAATTCAGTCCACCACTGGGTCGAGGGCGCACCATAGACGACCTCTCTGGTAAAGAAGTTCAGGTTCAGCCCGATCACCATCGGCATAAGACCCAATGCAGTTGTCACCGACGTCAGAATAACAGGCCGCAAACGCTGGGCACCTGTCCGCAGGGCAGCTTCTAGTGGCGACTGTCCAGACCTTTTAAGATCGTTATAGGTGTCGATCAGAACGATGTTGTTGTTCACGACAATCCCAGCCAAAGCGATCACCCCAATGCCCCCCATCACAATCCCAAAAGGGCGGCCCGTAACGATCAGGCCAAGCAACACACCCGCAATGGAAAAGATGATCGCACTCATCACCACGAAGGCCTGATAGAAGTTGTTGAACTGCAAAACCAAGATCACGAACATCAAGAAGATCGCGGCGCCAAAGGCGCTGACAAGGAAGATCATGCTCTCTTGTTGATCCTCCGCCTCGCCTGCAAAACTGAATGCAGCGCCCTCTGGCAGGTCTGCTTCATTCAATGCCGTCGTCAAAGCGATCACCTGATCATTCACCAAGAACCCAGGAGCGACGTTGGCCTCGATTGTTGTCACTCTCTTTTGATCGATCCGGCGGATGACGCCTGTGCGCTCTGACGGTGCAAAGGTGACGAAATTCGAAATGGGGACCAAGCCAGAGGCCGTCGGAACCCGCAGGCTGCCCAGTTCGGCCAGCGATCTTTCCTCACGCGGGAATCGGACACGTATATCCAGTGACCCGTCGATATCATCAGGACGATAATCCGCCACGGTGATCCCTTGGGTCAGCAGCTGCACGGCCTGCCCCAGCAAGCTGACATCCGCGCCAAAACGGGCAGCTTCGGCGCGATCAACAAGGATCGAGACCTCCACGCCCGGAACAGCGCGGGTATCTGTCACATCCGTAAAGCCGCCAACGCGGTCCATCAGGTCGCGGACTTGGGCCACGGCATTGGCCTGATTTTCGGGATTGCGGGCTGTGATCTCTAGACTAACGGGCTTGCCGGCGGTGGGCCCACCGCTTTCGGTTTGAACCTGAACGTCGATACCTGCGATATCAGACACGCTTGCACGAATATCGACACCAATTTCGGCGGCAGTGCGGCGGGTGTCCCACGGGGTCAGTTCCAACTGCAATGTGCCGATCGTTTCCTCATCGCCCTGCCCTGCAGACATCATGGATCGCGCATAGATACTGGCGATCTCGTCGTAGCCCAACAAACGGTCCTCTACTGCGCGAACCAGTGCGTCGCGTTCAAAGATCGAAAAGTTATCACGGGCACGGACCTGCACTTGCATAAAGTCAGGCTCTACAGATGGGAAAAATGTGACGCCTTTGCCAAATTGTCCGTAAGCCCCAAAGCCCCCCAGCAAAAGTGCAACGGCAAAAAGCAATGTCGCGGCAGGACGCAGGATCGCCCATTCCAACATCCGCACGTAGGCCCCGGTAAAGCCGCCCATATCACGCGGATCACCGATCTCAGCGGCATGCAACGCCGCCTTTTGCTTTGCTGTTTGCGGTTGGCGCCTGCCGATCAAGCCACCAACGACAGGAATGAAAACCAGCGCCATAAAGAGTGATGCAAACAACGTCAGGATGACCGTGATCGGCAGAAATTTCATGAATTCCCCCACCATGCCGGTCCAGAACAGCAGTGGGAAAAACACACTGAGCGTTGTCGCCGTCGAGGCGATAATCGGCCAAGACATACGTTTGGCAGCAAAGGCATAAGCCTCTTTTGCCGGGGCCCCTTCCTGCAGTTTGCGATCTGCCAGCTCGGTCGTGACAATGGCGCCGTCAACCAGCATCCCGACGACCAGAATAAGGGAAAACAGCACCACAATATTCATCGTGTAGCCCATCAGCCAAAGGGCGATGACACCGGCAAGAAAAGCACCCGGAATGGCCAGCCCCACAAGGATGGCAGACCGAAATCCAAGCGCCAGCACGATCACAATCATGACCAGTATGACTGCAGCGATGACGTTGGCCTCTAGGTCGCTCAGCATGTCTTTGACTTGCTTGGACTGATCTTGAAGGTAGGTCACTTCGATGCTGTCGGGCCAATCTATGCGCAGGTCTTCAACCACGGCACGCACCTGGGCTACCGTTTCGATAATGTTCGCGCCAGACCGCTTGGTCACCTCCAACGCCAATGCGGGTTGGCCGTTGATGCGCGCAAAAGAGGACGGGTCCTCGAACGTGCGGCGGATCGTTGCGACATCTCCAAACGTGACGACAGCATTGCCACGAACCTTCACAGGCATCGCCATCACATCTTCCAGGCCTTCAATCAGGCCGGGCACTTTCAGAACAATGCGCCCGGATCCGGTTTCAATGGCGCCAGCCGCGATCAGCATGTTGTTGCGCTGGATTTGCCCAATCAATTCGTCAAAAGACAGGTTGTAGGTCTGAAAAACGGTGGGGTCGATCAACACCTCAAGAAACTCGAACCGCTGCCCGCCAATTTCGGCTTCCAGAACGCCTTCGATCCCCTCGATACCTTCTTGCAAGTCTTCGGCCAGCGCATTCAGGGTCCGCTCGGGAACAGGCCCTGAAATGATAGCCGTGATGATCGGGAACAGGGCTGTATTGATTTCGGTGATCGTGATGTCGCGCGCATCGTCTGGCAGATCACTTTGGGCGCGGTCGGCGGCTTCGCGCACCTTATCGAGGGCTTCGTCATTGTCGCCGCCCGGCGTGAACTCTAACTGGATGCTGGCAAAACCTTCGGTGGCATCCGACTTCATACTGTCGAGGCCTTCAATAGACCCAAATTCGGTTTCCATCGGTTCGAGCAGCAAACGTTCGGCGTCGTCGGGGCTGATGCCATCAAGGCCTGTGGACACGTAGAACAAGGGCAAAGGCACTTCTGGGTTCGATTCCTTGGGGATCGACACATAGGCAAAGGCACCCACGGCCAGCACCATCATCAAGGCCATAACCACAACGCGAGACCGCGAGAATGCAGCGTCAATGATGCTGTTCATCAGTTTGCCTCCGCGGCAGCCGGAGCAACAGTTTCGCCCACATTTACAAAGCCTTGGCCAACCGTGATCACATCCACGGTTTCCGGCAGGCCAGTCACCCAGATGCCATCAATCTGGGCCTTCACAACCTCAATCGGAAAAAAGGCCACCACGTCATCACCATCCACAGTTTTCACACCCAGCGATCCTTCGGTGTCCAGGGACACAATGGACGGAGACATGAAATGCGCGGTGACTTCGCCGGTCGGGATGATCACCTCAGCCGAGATACCTGCAGGGATTGCGGCATCCGCATTGGGCACCTCGATCTCGGCCAGAAAGGTCCGTGTTTCTGAGGCGGCAGAGGTGCCGACAAACGTGACGGTCCCTTCACGCTCTTCGCCAGTAATGAACCGGACTGTCGCGGATTGGGCAACGGCAAGCCGTGTCAGCGATTGCTGCGGAACCTGAATGGCCACAGTCAACGGCGTGATGTCAACCAAACGGCCGACTTCCCCACCAGCTGAGACAAACTCGCCCGCGTCCAGATCAAGGGTCTCGATACGGCCATCGAAAGGGGCGGTGATGGTCAAGGCCTCGGCGGCTTGTTCGACCGCAATCACTTGCGCCTGCGCGGACGCCAAAGTTGCGCGCGCCTGCGTCACGCGATCCTGCGTGGCCACACCGCGTTCAAGCAATTGTTGGGCGTTATCCAGCTCTCGCTGCGCGCGAACCAGCTCTTCTGTGGCGCGATTGGCGTCAGCATCGTTGTTGGATGGATCAAGGCGGGCAATCACATCACCTGCGACAACATCCTGCCCCTTCGACACCAGAACTTCAGCCACATCACCAGAGGTTTCTGCACGCAGAACCGTATCGCGATCCGGCATTGCCTGCCCCTCTGCCTGAAAGAACTGAGTTACGTTTTCCGCCGTAGAGGTGGTGACAGCAACAGCGACCAGCTTTGGCTCTTCACGGGTGACGGTCGTGGTGTCTTCCTTTGCGGGGATCACAAAACCACTGCCCATCCAGCCAACGATCAGCAACACAAGCAAGGCCGCAATCCACGTCGACCCAGAGGCGCCTTTGTCCGACACAAAGTCCAGTGCCTTGGGCGCATCCCCTGTCATGGCGTCAGTCGGTTCAACGTCGGGTTGGTTTTTTTGTGGTTGAGAACTGCCTGACCCATTCCGGGTCTGTGGTGTTCCTGCGCTGTTTTCAGACGTCATGCGACGGGTCCTTTGCGGCTACGGCGGACTGCCCCGACGTGCTCATATTTGCAGATCTCAGATCATGAATCGCCATGCCGGTGGCGGCGTCAGTTGAGACATAAAAGGCGGCGGTGTCCCGCTGGTTTTGGATCGCGTTATTGCCCATTCACCGGGCTGAAATTGTGTGGTCGATTGCGTCCTTCACGGACTGGGCGCGGGTCTTGCTCCCTTCCAATACTGTCACATATGGGGTCGACACCGGCTGAAAGAAGCCCCGCTGATCATTTTGGTTTGGCGATCTTCGAAGGAAAAGCGGCGCGCAGGGC
>CALILP010000212.1 GCA_938016515.1 uncultured Paracoccaceae bacterium | reverse complement strand
TTGTCAGCGTTCACTGCCAGCCATGCGTCCTGACCAGCGATGGCCACAGCCATCACGCCGAATGCGCCCGACTGCTGCCAGCCCTGCTGACCCATTGCGAGTGGGATTTTGCCAGCGGCTTCGAGAGCCTCTGCGGATGCTGCGAATTCGTCCCAGTTTGAAGGCACGTCAACACCTGCATCTGCAAATGCCTGATGAGACAACCACAGCCACTGCCAAGAGTGGATGTTCACAGGGACGCAGTAGATCTTGCCGTCGAGGGTGCAGCTGTCGAGCAGACCTGTTGGGTTTACGATGTCTGTCCAGCCGCCTGCTTCGGCGACGTCTGTGAGGTCAAGCATCAGGCCAGCTTCGATCAGCTCTTCCGCCTGGCGACCGTGGTTCAGCTGTGTGGCCGCCATAGGGTCACCGCCGAGAATACGAGAGATAATGATGGGGCGCGCTGTACCACCGGAACCGGCAATCGCGCCGTCGACCCATGTGTTGCCTGTGGCGTTCCATGCCGCCGCAAACTCGGAAACCGCAGCAGCTTCGCCGCCGGATGTCCACCAATGTGTAACTTCAAGTTCCACCGCTGAAACGGCGGATGCACTGACCATTGCGGTCGCTGCCAATAGCTTTGTTGTGAGTTTCACGATTCTTTCCTCCCTGGTTCTAAATCGTTGTAGAAAATTCTATATCGATTTAGATTATTCTGGCAAGACATTATTTTTCGCGCTAACGTCAGTTCACGCAACGAACGATAAGCCCCCGACAGACGTGGGAAAAAATGATGGGGCAAAGGGTGATAGACCTCTCGAATCGTCAGTTCGGCGCGCGTCCAAGGGAAGAACTGCATGGCACGTACTAAAGAAAAACTTTCGCTCGAGGCTGCTTTGCCCCAGGGCCAAAAGCCGACCCTGAAGACCATCGCGCAGATGAGTGGTTTGGCCGTGCCGACGGTGTCGCGCGCCCTGAATGACGCCCCCGACATTGGCCGCGATACCAAGCTGCTGGTCCGACGGATTGCCGACGAGATTGGCTATATTCCCAACCGTGCCGGCGTCCGTTTGCGCACAGGGCGCACCAATGTCGTCAGCCTTGTCATGTCGACAGAGCATGACAATCACACTGCGCGGCTGATCTCTTCGGTGGCCGGTGGCCTGCAATCCACACGCTATCATTTGAACGTGACGCCCTATTCACCCCGCGACGATTTCATGAAACCCGTGCGCTATATCGTGGAAACGCGGTCGGCTGATGCCGTTATCCTGAACCAGATCGAGCCTGAAGACCCACGTGTCGCCTATCTGATGGACAAAAAGGTGCCTTTCGCCACGCATGGACGCACCAATTGGGCCGACAAACATCCCTACTACGATTTCGACAACGAGACGTTCGGGCGGCACGCGATGGAAACCCTTGCCGAACGGGGGCGCAAGAAGGTTGTGGTTGTCGCCCCGCCCATCGCCCAAAGCTATAGCCAGCATATGCTAAAGGGCCTGTCAGAGACCGCCGCCGTCCACGGGATTGAAATGAACGTCATCAAAGGCGTGACAAGTGACAGCAACATCCAAAGCACGGTGGAGGCCGTGCGCGACAAGCTAAGCCGCGGCGGTGGTTATGATGCTGTCGTCACGGCATCGACCACAGCGGCCCTCGCCGCCACTGCTGCGATCGAAGGACTTGGCATGAATGTTGGTGACGAGATTGATATCGCCTCGAAAGATGCCAACGGTTTCTTGAAGATCTTCCGTCAGAATATTCTGACCCTGCCAGAACTTGTCGGGACAGCCGGTGATTTTCTGGCCCGCGCTGTCATTCAGGCCATTCAGCATCCTGAATTGCCCCCGCTGCAGTACCTAGAAGTCCCTGAACGGGTATGACCGGCTGCTTCTCGTAACGGCACTCTTTCATGTCCGGGCAACTTGTGTTTAACCGCCCCGCTTCTAACTATTGAAATCCCGGAGACTGGCGTGAAGCTGATTATTGATACCGATCCTGGCGTGGATGATGCCCTTGCCATTGCGATGGCCGTTGCGATGCCTGAGATTGAGCTGCTTGGCCTGACGACTGTGTTTGGCAATACATTCACGTATCAATCAAGCCGCAACGCCCGGTATTTGCTGAACTTGTTTGGTGGCGATTGCCCCGTCGCTGAAGGCGCGACTTTGCCATATGGTGCAACGACTTACGATCCTGCTGACGAAGTGCACGGCCCCGAAGGCCTTGGGGCGATGGCCACTGTTCCTGACATTGGTCGCAATCATGCTGAAGGTGCTGCTGCGTTTCTTGTGCGTATGGCCCAGGAAAACTCTGGCGAGCTGGTTGTTTGTGCCATTGGGCCGCTGACCAATATTGCCGATGCTTTGAAGCTGGATCCTGCCTTTGCAAGCAACCTCAAAGAGTTGGTGATCATGGGCGGCGCCTTTGAGGTTCCGGGTAACATCACCCCCCTTGCCGAAGCCAATATCTTTCATGACGCACCTGCAGCGGATGCTGTCTTTGCTTCTGACCTGCGGATTGTGATGGTCGGCCTGAACGCCACCATGCAAACGTTGCTGACGCCCGAAAATTTTGTCGACATGTCAAAGTCAGCCCCAAAGGTTGGGGGTTTCCTGCGAGAGATTCACGAATTCTACCTTGGGTTCTATCGCTCTGTTGGGGTGATGGACGGGTGTCCGATGCACGATTCGACCGCCCTGCTGGCCTGTATCGCCCCCGAGCAGTTTACGTTCCAGACCTCTGGATTGCGGGTGATTTGCACTGGTGACGCGATTGGTCAGACGGTCGCAGACGCCAGCCGCCCCCCGGTTCGGATTGCAACGGGGGTTGCGGCAACATGGGCTGTCGCGCAAGCGATGGCGCAGGTCGCAACCTACGACTAACTGTCGTAGATCGCGGCCATTTCCTGACTGAACGTTGCCCAACTCATCGTGGCCTTGTTGCCCGCAAAGCCGTGATAGTGGGATCGCCCGGATGCGTTTGGAAATCCGGCCCAGATCTTGGCAAGGTTATTCATGAAAGTCACACGCCCGATTTCGCGGGCGTGGTAACGGTGCATGCCTGCCTCGGCCAACAGAATGTCTGCGAGTTGATCTTGATACTGCGGCGTGAACGGCTGGTCGCGCCCGACCCCGGTGATACCGACAAGCCGCCGTAGCGTGGATGGAATGAACTGGTAGCGCCCGATTGCGTGATGCTGACGCGGGGTGGCTTTGATCCAGTCATAAATTTCGCCTACTGTCATTTGCGATGGCGGCTTGGGCGGTTTGACCCGTGCAGCCCAGACAACCGCGTCATAGCCAGCCGCCCCCGCCTCTGCCGATGCGATCAAGTCGCGGATCTGGCTGGCAGGTGTTGCCAGATCACCCAATTGCTGACCCAGCGGCGCTTTTTGCCGCACCGGGTAAGGCGCAAACAGGCTGTGGCCCGTCGTGCCTGCGAATAACGCAGGATTATTTGATGACACCGTATGGGTGGGATCGACACGTGGCGCCAGCAACGACGGGCGCGCCGCGTTGCCCCACAACAGACCCTCTTGTGCCTGAGCCGATGCGCCAAACATCAGGCATACCATGAAGAAAAGTGTGCCGAGTCTTACCATTCCAACATCTTTGCGCCGTTTCCAATGCGCCAAAGATGTCAGAAAAATCTTTCAAATTCGTTTTAGGTGACGGCTACCGACCGGGAATAACGCCCCGCTTTTCGCCTTTACCTTCCCAATTTTCGAGCGCTTCGACCGCCTCTTCTGCTGTTTCGACAAACCGGAACAATTCCAAATCATCCGCCGAAATCGTCCCCGCATCAGCCAAAGCGTCCCAGTTGATGATCTTTTCCCAAAACGCCCGTCCGAACAGCAGGAACGGCACGCGGGCCATGCGGCCTGTCTGGATCAAGGTCAGTGCCTCGAAGGTTTCATCCAGCGTCCCAAAGCCGCCGGGGAAGACCGTGACCGCCGCTGCCCGCATCAGGAAGTGCATCTTGCGGATCGCGAAGTAGTGGAAATTAAAGCACAATTCGGGGGTGACATAGGCGTTGGGCGCTTGCTCAAACGGCAGTACGATGTTCAGGCCAATCGACTTGCCACCCGCATCCTGCGCACCCCGGTTGCCTGCTTCCATGACGCCGGGGCCGCCACCGGTGACGATGACATTCTCGGTCCCGCCTGTTTCCATCGACTTTGCCGTCATGATTTCCGCGAATTTGCGGGCCTCTTCGTAGTATTTGGACAAATCGGCCAGTGTTTCAGTCCGTGCGGTGTCTTTCTTGGCAGGCTCGGGAATGCGGGCCCCGCCGAACAGGACGATCGTGGACTGGATATTCGCCTCATCCATCAACAATTCCGGCTTGAGCAGTTCCAACTGCAACCGGACCGGGCGCAAATCTTCGCGGCACAAGAAGTCTTCGTCTGCAAAGGCCAGCTTGTAAGACGGTGCTTGTGTTTGCGGCGTCACTGGGGTGTGTTCCGCCGCTTCGCGGTCTTGATGGCTGTCACGGAATGTGTGTTTGCGGGTGTCCATACGGGCCTCTTTTTGTCTTGGTTTGGCTACCCTTGCCGGAACGCAGGCAGGATGCAATCACCGGTCTCTTGTTTCGTGTCACGAGTGCGATACCTTTGCGACAAGGGGGACATGATGCTTTTACAAAGTGACGGATGCGAATTTGGTCAGGCGGCGCCTGATTTTACCTTGAAGGACGCGCATGGTGTTTCTTTCAGCTTGGCAGATGTGACCGGCGAGGCTGGATTGCTGGTCGCCTTCATTTGCAATCACTGCCCCTATGTTGTTGATATTATGCCCCGTTTGGTGGCCGATACTGCAGCATTGCGCGACATCCGGATCGGCGTGGTCTGCATCAACGCCAATGATTATGCGTCTTACCCGGCGGATGCCCCCGCCAAGATGCCCGCTTTCGCCAATCACTTTGGGTTGGATGTCCCGTATTTGGTGAACGCCGACCAAAGCGTTGCCCGCGCTTATGGTGCTGTCTGCACGCCTGACTTCTTTGGGTTCGGTCGCGAGACCGGTCTGCAGTATCGGGGACGGCTGGATGATGTGCCGATGCGGGGT
>CALILP010000211.1 GCA_938016515.1 uncultured Paracoccaceae bacterium | reverse complement strand
GCGGAGAATGAAACAGTCATGAATGTCCTCCTGTCCGAGGGTTGCGATGCATACCAAAGGGACTCCACAATTTTGCTTCGCAAATTCGTTTTGTCCCTCAACGCGCTTTTGCAGGCAAAAGACGCTTGGGTGAGAGGCTGGACATCGACCCAAGTGGGGCTCGTTGTGGCTGCTACCTTCCGGTCCTGACCAGGTTGGCGAGGCACTTGCCCGCGCCAACCTCTCAAAACGTAATATAAGGCCGGTGGCTGCAGGGCGCAACCCGGTGCGCACCTTCAAGAGAATGCAATCCGATAACGGTGCAATCCATCCGCAAGCGGATCGGTCGGGGTGATCGTATAGCGATGGTCTTGTGGTGCCTCAGCTGCGCGGGTTTCGAAAGTCGCGGCCGTGTCTGCCAAAGGGGCAAAGCGCCAGACTGGCACCGCTTGCAGATCGATTGTGCCAAGGGTTTTGAGGTGATCTAACAAAACCTCTTGCGAAGGTTCATCCGTGACAGTGATGACATCCGCCTGACCAGCTGCCCTATCGCGGCGATGTCTGTAAGGGGTCGTTGCGACAATAAAGCGGTCGGATGCCTTCAGGGCCCGACCATTGTGGCACAAATCGCTGATCCGCGATCCGATGGGCTGGGAGGGGTCGATCTGATAAGTCAGGCCATAGATCGATGACAGGTCATAGGGGGCTGCATTGGCATTCAGAAGTGGTTGATCAATGACCCCTTGCACCAGCTGTGCAAATCGTTGTGCGGCCCTTTCCAGCCAAGCCATCAGTTGTGCCCCTGTCTGGTGTAGCCCGATGACAGGGTCCTGAAACGGATAGATCCCGATCACGTCATTCAAAGTCACCGGGCCCGGTGCGACATCCAGAAATGCGGTCGGGGCATCCTTGTTTCCGGCGCGATAGGGCGCTGCACTTGCCAGTAGCGGCAAGTCGGCGTGTTCAGTTCTGGCCAGGGCCTTGGCAATCCGCTGCCTGCGGGCGTCAGCCAACAGTTGCTGGCTTATGTCAGGAGCGATCATGCTGAAGTTGGTTGTGAGGGCGACATTGGTGGTCGCGATCTGCGTGCGCGACCGGGCCAGCGTCGCGTCATGCAGCGCCAAAAGGCCCGGCGTCGGCAAGGGCGGCGGCACCGGCGAAGCGCGTGGCTGCAGAACGCGAGAGGTGGCTGTGGTGACGCGCCATCCATTGGCGTCACGGGTCATCTCCAGCTCGATCACGCCAAGATGCTTGCCAAAAGCGCCGGCCATGACGGCAGGCTTGCCATGAAGCATGCCATTTGTCGGATCAATTGCCTCGGTTGCCGAAATGTCCGGTCCGGGAAAAACGTCATGTGTATGGCCAGCAAGGACCGCGTCAATGCCCGGCAAGGCCGCAACAGCGGCCGCAACATTTTCTCCTTCATCCGTTGGATCAATACCAAAATGGCAAAGGGCCACAACGACATCGGCACCCTCAGATTTGATCTGATCGATGAACTTCGGCGCGACGCGCAATGGCGGGTTGGTCACGATCGTGGTCTGTCCTGCGGCTTTGTCAGCGACAGGGGGCGGCGGAACGGTCAGACCTAGCAGGCCGACGCGAATGTCACCTGCACCCGTTGGGACCGAAACAACTGTAAAGGGTGTTGCGCGCGTCTTGTGCCCCGAGATTTCAAGATTTGCCGCTAGGGCCGGGCACGTCAGGTCAGACAAGGCCCTTTCCAATGGCCCGATGCCGTAGTCAAAGTCGTGATTGCCCAAGACAACGGCGTCGTAATGCAGTGCGTTGAAAGTCGCGATCATTGGATGCGTGCCCGGCGCAGTGGCAGCGATATCGGCCATCGCGTTGCCTTGCAAAAAGTCCCCGGTATCACACAGCAAAGTCGGCACACCATCGGCGCGCTGCTGTGTGATCAATGCCCGCAGGTGTGCAAAGCTACGGTCGGCGGCGGGCGCCATCTGGTCATAGTCGTAGGGCAAAAGATGCATGTGCAGATCGGTGGTCTGCAAAATCCGAAGCCGCGCCCTTCTTTGGTCATATGTGGGATCAGGTGTCTGCGGCATGTGGATCAGGCGCTTTCTATCAGAAGTCCGCAGGTTTTTTGCGCGCCCACAACTTAGGCGAGATCGAAGTGTTTGTAACCAAGAAAGCGCCGTGGCATTGGGGATTCATGAGACATGCAGAAACAGTGACCTTTGGCGGTTCGGGATTAAATCGCGCAGCTGAAGAGCGCGTTAACGCCGCTGAAATTTGGGCCGATCCCGCGGCACGATGTATCGTGATCTGGCGCGGTAAGCCACTGGTAACGCTTGCCAAAGATGCGTTGCTGAAAGTTCCGACAGGGCATCCCCTGATTGAGGACGCAACCGCTGACCACATCTTCTTGGGCCGTGAAACCGACGGCCCCTTGTTTGCGATTGATGTCAGTAAATGGGTGCCAGAAGACGGAACGCCCGACAGCATGCACACATTTCTTGATCCCTCCGAGCAATCGCACCCTTCGGTGGCAGATCGCGGGGTCTTTGCAGAGTTGCGGGCGATTATGACCGGCCTGACACCCCGCGACGCAGAGCTGGCAGCGACAGCACGCGGGATCTTTGGCTGGCACTATTCGCACAGCTTTTGCAGCAACTGCGGGGAGGCAAGCGATTTTGCAATGGGCGGGTGGCAGCGCACTTGCCCGACATGCAATCGGTCGCATTTCCCGCGCACAGACCCGGTTGTCATCATGCTGATCACCCGTGACGACAGCGTCTTGGTTGGCCGCTCTCCGGGGTGGCCGGATGGGATGTACTCCTTGCTGGCGGGCTTTGTCGAACCGGGCGAAACGATGGAGGCCGCAGTGCGCCGCGAGGTGTTTGAAGAGGCCGGGATCAAGGTCGGGCAGGTGGATTACCTCGCCAGCCAGCCGTGGCCTTTTCCTGCGTCATTGATGTTTGGATGCAGCGGCGAGGCCCTCACAAAAGAGATCACACTTGATCCGGCGGAACTTGAAGACGCAATGTGGGTCAGTCGCAAAAACATGGAGATCGTCTTTGCCGGTCAGCACCCGATCATGAAACCAGCACGCAGAGGGGCGATTGCGCATTTCCTTTTGGACAATTGGTTGCGCAATACGCTGGATTAACCGGCAGCGCTGTATGCGTGTTGGACATCGCGGAAGAATGGAAGAGCCATGAAATTCAGTAACCAGCAGGATATCGACGTACCGATCGCGTATGTGTACCGGCGCGTTACCAATTTTGCGGCGTACGAACGGCAAGCTTTGCGGCAGGGTGCGCATGTGGTGCGTGTTGATGGGGATGGTCCGGTTGGCGTTGGGGCGACCTGGGATGTGGCGTTTACGTTTCGCAACAAAGATCGCCAGCTCAGGGCGCAAGTGACAGAGTTAGTCGCGCCAGACGGTCTTGTTGTCATGACGCATGCAAAAGGCCTGACCAGCGAAACCCGCCTGTCGCTTGTGGCCTTGGCACAGCAGACAACACGGGTTCAGGTGCAGGTCGTCCTGGTGGCCAATTCTATGTCTGCCCGCTTGTTGCTGCAATCATTGAAGCTGGCAAAGACCAATCTGAATAACCGCTTTCGCAAGCGGGTGCGCGAACAGCTGAAAACAATTGCACTGGATTACGAACGGGGTCGGTAGTCTTTGATGCTGCAATAGCAACAATCTGCTTTTTTGCGGCGGTAATGTTTCTGAAAGATACCCCATTTTCGCCATGATTTTATGACACAAGTGCAGCCGTTTCGTCAGATACGTTGGGTCAAAGATGCCAACACAAACAGTCTATGCTTTAGGAAGTTCGCAGGTCGCAGTATCTGGCGGCGGCCAATTGTCTGGGATCACTCAAGGTGACGGGTCGCATCTGGACGGTCGCACAATCACGCTGAACTCCAACGCTTGGGAAGGTGTCCTGATTGATGACAACGATTCCGACTTTACGGACAATGACACCAGCCAGCGTCTTGAAGGTGCCCAGACCTTTGATGGTGTCGCCTACGACGACAATCGCATTGTCGAAGCGGAATTCAGCGTCATCGTAGAAGACTCGGCGGGCATCCAATACACGCTATTTGGGTTCAACATCCGACAGCCGGGCGGCAGCAGTTTTGGCACCATCGAGGGTCTTGCATTTCTTGAAAATAGCGCAGGCACCAGCGCCTTCCCTCCAATCGGCGAGCCGCTTACCGTTATTTCGACGGGAGAGTTCCCGTCGACGCCCTATGCCACCCTCGCAGCACCGCCGTGCTTTACTCCGGGTACGATGATTGCCACGCCTTCTGGGCCGCGCGATGTCGCGGACCTGTCTGTTGGTGATCTCGTGCTGACCCTTGATCATGGACCGCAGCCGATCCGCTGGGTGGGCCGGACAACCCTGCCCAAAGCTGTTCTGGAAAATGAGGAACGTTTCCGGCCTGTGCGGATCACCAAGGACGCCTTTGGGGTCGGAAAGCCGTGTCGCACGATGCGTGTGTCGCCCCAGCATCGGGTATTTGTCACTGGTTGGCGGGCGCAGCTGTACTTTGGGGCTGACGAGTTACTCGTGACGGCTGTCAATATGTGCAACGACCAAACGATCCGGCGGGAGGATGTGATCGAGGAGGTGACCTACATTCACATGTTGTTCGACCAACATGAAGTGATTTGGTCAGACGGATTGCTGACCGAAAGCTATTTTCCTGCAGGAAAAGAGAAGACCGGCGCCGATGTGGAACTTAAAGCGCTGTTCCCCGATAGATTTCAGGCAACACAGACGGATATGGCGGCACGGCCATGTCTTTCGGACAAGCGGGCAATCGCGCTAAGCGCTTAGCCTTCACGCCGCCGTACCGCAGCGGGATAGACGCCCATCATGCGGATCATGTCGGTGAAATAGCCCAACTCTTCCAAGGCCAGTTGCACATTCCTGTCGTCCGGATGGCCTTCGATCTCGGCATAGAATTGCGTGGCCGTAAAGTGACCCCCGACCATATAGCTTTCCAGCTTGGTCATGTTGACGCTGTTCGTCGCAAATCCGCCCATCGCTTTGTAAAGGGCTGCGGGAATGTTACGGACCCGGAAGACAAAGCTGGTCATCATGCCATGATCGCCCCGGCGGGTCTCATCCAGTTCACGGGCCATGACCAGAAACCGGGTGGTGTTATTGTCTTGGTCTTCAATGTGACGGCCCAGCACGTCGAGGTCATAGATTTCAGCGGCCAATTCGGACGCCAAAGCACCATGCGCGTTTGTATCACCCTCTGACACGTCCCGCGCGGCCTTGGCATTGTCAGAACTGACGACGCCCTTGATCCCGTGTTCCTTCAGGAAACCGGCGCATTGGGGCAGGATCACAACGTGGCCGTGGGCCTCTTTGATGTCGGACAGCTGCGCGCCTTTGCGGCCCAGCAAGTTAACGTGAACGCGAACAAAAGCCTCGTCGACGATATGTAACCCGCTTTCGGGCAGCAACGCATGAACGTCAGCAACCCGGCCATAGGTGGAATTTTCGACAGCGATCATGCCCAGATCGGCGGCACCACTGCGCACAGCATCAATAGCGGCGTCAAATGTGGGGCAGGGCAGGGGGGCAAGCCCCGGCCGGGCTTCGGCGCAGGCTTGATGGCCGTAGGCCCCCAACTCGCCCTGAAATGCGATTTTCTTTGACATATCGTAACACTGTCCTAGCAAACTGCCACAAAGGGCAATTGGTCGCGCCACTATACCTTGCAACCCGGCCTTGGAAGCGGATACATACCCGCAACACTGCGAACGAATTGGAACGCGACATGTTCGACACAATGACGATGACAAAGGCCATAGGCGGTCTTTGCGGAACTTTCCTTGTTTTTCTGTTGGGTGGCTGGGCTGCTGAACTGATCTATCACAGCGGCGGCGGTGGCCACGGTGACCACCACGATCAGGCATATGTGATTCCCGTCGAAGGTGATGACGCGACAGAAGAAGTCGTCGAAGAAGGCCCTCCATTCGAAGAGCTGTTTGCGGTGGCCGATGCGGGTGCCGGCGAAGGCGAATTTCGGCCATGTGCGGCGTGCCACGCGCTTGACGGGACCGACGGTGTCGGGCCGCACCTTGATGGTGTGGTGAACCGCGCGGTTGGTGGGATCGATGGCTACGGCTACTCCGGCAACCTCGTCGCTGTCGCAGAGACGTGGACGCCCGAGAACCTCGATGCTTTTCTTGAGAACCCAAGCGGTTATGCGCCGGGCACCGCGATGAACTTTCGTGGCATCCGCGACGCGCAGGATCGCGCGAACCTGATCGCCTACCTCGAGACATATGGCGGCTAACGCACGCTAAGGTTGTGAATTTCAAGGCCGCCTGCGCCCAGGCGGCCTTTTTTGTGTCGGATAGGGCGCACGTCGCGTGACCACGCTGTCTTCACAGTCTGTTCACCGATTCTCGTCTTGAATGTTCGGTTAAGCCAGTTAGCTTTGTTATTATGTTACGCGAACGCCCCCCTTGGGAGAATAAGATGCAAAATCGTCACCAAAGCCAAGCCGCCGTCAAGGCACGCACCGAAAACACCGCCCTGCGGTGGTGGGTCGGGGGCAGCGCAATGCTGGTTGGGATGACCTTGCTGGCCAGTCAGGCCTTCGCAGACAGTCACGTCGAGATCATCGAAAGCCATGCCTTCAACGAATACGGCGAGATTAAATACGGTCCCGACTTCACGCATCTGGACTACGTGAACCCGGACGCGCCCAAAGGCGGTGAAATCTCGATCTCGACCAGCGGCACTTTCGACAGCATGAACCCATGGGCCACGCTGGAAGGGACGCCGGGTGCACTGTCATCCGCAGTCTGGGAACGGATGATGACGGCGACGTCAGATGAAGTCGGCACCAGCTACTGCCTGTTGTGCGAAACCATCGAATACCCCGAAGACCAGTCTTGGGTGATCTTTAATCTGCGCAAGAACGTGACGTTCTCTGACGGCACACCAATGACGTCGGCGGACATGATCTACACCCACGAATTGATGCGCGAGCAATCGACACCATCTTTCCGCCAAGGACTTGTCTCGTTGGTGTCAGAGTATGAAGCGCTTGACGATTACACCGTCAAATTCACCTTTGCGGAAGACGCCCCAACCCGTGGTCGGATCGGCCAGATGGGCGCGGCCCTTGTCATGCAAAAAGCGTGGTTTGAAGAAACCGGGGCACGACTGGACGAATCCAGCCTAGAGGTATCACCGGGGACAGCGCCCTATACGGCCGGCTCTGTCGATGTGGGTCGTCAAATCATCTATGAACGCAACCCGGACTATTGGGGCAATGACCTGCCTATCAATCAAGGTCGAAACAACTTTGACAGCATCCGGATCGAGTATTTCGCCGATACAGCAGCAGCCTTCGAGGCCTTTAAGGCAGGCGAATTCACGTTCCGTCGTGAAAATTCGTCAATCAACTGGGCCACGGCCTATGACTTTCCGGCTATCGACAACGGCTGGGTGACCCGTAAGGAACTGGCAGACGGCACTTTGCCTGCGGCGACCGGATTTGTGTTCAACCTGCGCGATCCGAAATTCGAAGACAAACGGGTCCGTGAGGCGATTGGTCTGGTCTATAACTTCACCTGGACCAACGACAATTTGCAGTACGGGCTGTTCCAGCAGCGCGAAAGCTTCTGGGAAAACGACCGCCTGAAAGCGGTTGGGTTGCCCGAAGGCCGCGAGCTGGAGATTCTGGAAGAATACCGCGATCAGCTCCCCCCAGAGATTTTTACCGAAGACGCCAAAGTCCCGCATACCTCTGGCGAGCGTCCTCTGGATCGGGCCAACCTGCGCCGCGCACTTGGTCTGATGGAAGAGGCCGGTTGGACAACCGGTGACGATGGCTTGCTGCGCAATGCGGATGGCGACACGCTGGACGTCGAATTCCTTGAGACACGCCAAAGCTTTGACCGGATCATCAACCCCTACATCGAGAACCTGAAGCGATTGGGTGTGAACGTGACCTATAACCGGGTCGATCCTTCGCAGTATCAGGCGCGGACCCAATCCAACGACTTCGAGATGATCTTTGGCTTCTACGTCAATGGTTTGCAAGAAGGGCGTGGGTTCTCGCAGCGCTATGGCTGCGAAGACAAGGATGATGTTTTTAACCCGGCTGGCTACTGTTCCGAAGTGATCGATGCCATCGGTGAACGCATCGCGAAGGCTGACGATGCCGCAGAAATGAACGCGCTGATCACGGCCGCTGACCGGATCATGCGGAACGAATATTTCATGGTGCCTGTCTGGTATCTGGGCAAGAACTGGACTGCATATTTCGATATGTACGAGCATCCGGAAAATCTGCCTGAATTTGGTTTGGGGCACCTCGATTATTGGTGGTTCAACCAAGAGAAATACGAGGCCCTGAAAGCCGCCGGCGCGTTGCGCTAGGTTCCGGTCAGGACACCCCCGATGGGCGCATATATTTTCAGACGTTTGTTGCTCGTGATCCCGACGTTGCTGGGGATCATGATCCTCAACTTCGCCTTGATCCAGTTCGTCCCCGGCGGCCCGATCGAGACGATCATCGCCCGTATGGAAGGCGGCGGTGACGTCTTTGAAAACATCGCAGGCGGCAACGCGGATGCAGACGTGGGGCGCGAGGAAAGCGACAGCGCCTATCCCGGCGCCAACGGGCTGTCACAAGACTTTATCGAAGATCTGGAACGCCAGTTTGGCTTTGACAAACCGCCGCTGGAACGCTTCCTCAACATGATGTGGAACTACATCCGGTTCGATTTTGGTGAAAGCTACTTCCGGTCCATCTCGGTCGTCGATCTGGTGCTGGAAAAGATGCCGGTGTCGATCACCCTTGGGCTTTGGTCCACGCTGATCGCCTACCTGGTCTCGATCCCGTTGGGCATTAAAAAGGCGGTTAAGGACGGGTCTCGCTTTGACACGATCACCTCTGCGATGATCATCGTGGCCTACGCCATCCCCGGCTTCCTGTTCGCGATCCTGTTGATCGTGCTCTTTGCGGGCGGGTCATATTGGCGCATTTTCCCACTTCGGGGTCTGACGTCTCCGAACTTTGAAGAGCTGTCGTTCATTGGTCAAATCCTCGACTACTTCTGGCACATCGCGCTGCCGGTCCTCGCCTCGACCATCTCCGCCTTCGCGACACTGACATTGCTCACGAAAAACTCCTTCCTCGACGAGATCAAAAAGCAATATGTGATCACCGCCAAAGCAAAAGGCCTGTCGGAAAAGAAAGTCCTCTATGGCCACGTTTTCCGCAACGCGATGTTGATCGTGATATCGGGCTTCCCGGCGCTGTTCATCGGGGTGTTCTTTGGCGGGTCACTGATTATCGAAACGTTGTTTTCACTCGACGGCCTTGGGCGGCTCGGGTTCGAAGCAGCGGTCGCACGGGACTATCCGGTCGTCTTTGGGACGCTCTTTGCATTCTCGCTGATGGGGCTGGTCGTCAGTATCATCACCGACATCACCTATGTCTTCATCGATCCCCGGATCGACTTTGAGGGGAGAGGCTGATGGCGCACCCAGAACCCACCTTTGAAGAGGCGACCCCACCGCCAGTGACCACCCCCAAGCCGGGCAAGAAACCAAGGTTGTCGCCGCTGAACCAACGCCGCTGGCGCAACTTTCAACGCAACCGCCGGGCAGTCTGGTCGCTTTGGATTTTCGGGGTGCTGTTCATCCTGTCGCTGTTCGCGGAATTCCTCGCCAACGACAAACCCATCCTCGTCTCTTACCAAGGCGAGCTGCGGATGCCTGTCCTGTCTTTCTACTCCGAACGCGACTTTGGCGGGGATTTCCCGACAGAGGCGGCTTACCAAGACATTGAAGTTAAATGCCTGATCCAAACCGGGGGCTTGGAGGATTGCTTTGACACCCCGGAAGAGCTGGTAGCACAGGTCGAAAACGGCGACACCATCGACATCGAAGGCTTCCAAAAGGGCTGGATGCTTTGGCCGCCGATCCCATATTCCTACACGACCATTGTCGACGTGCGCGGCGTGGCCCCATCGCCCCCCAGCAGCGACAATTGGCTCGGCACCGATGACACCAAACGCGACGTCATGGCGCGGATCATCTACGGCTTCCGCCTGTCGATCCTGTTCGCAATTATCGTCACAATCGGCTCCTCACTGATCGGTATCGTGGCAGGGGCAGTTCAAGGCTACTTCGGCGGCCGCACCGACCTCTTCTTCCAGCGTTTCATCGAAATCTGGACGGGCATGCCGTCGCTTTACGTCATCATCATTGTCTTCGCGATCCTGGGGCGCTCTTTCTGGCTCCTTGTCTTCCTCACCATTCTGTTCGGTTGGCCGGCCCTCGTCGGGGTGGTCAGGGCGGAATTCTTGCGCGCCCGCAACTTCGAATACGTCCGCGCGGCCAAAGCGCTCGGCGTCTCGGATCGCACGATCATGTTCCGACACATGCTGCCCAACGCGATGGTGGCGACGGTGACGATGCTCCCCTTCCTTGTGACGGGTGCCATCGGCGGCCTGGCATCGCTTGATTTCCTCGGCTTTGGCCTGCCTTCATCGGCACCATCGTTGGGGGAGCTCACCCTGCAGGCCAAACAAAACCTGCAGGCCCCATGGCTTGGCTTCACGGCCTTCTTTACATTCGCGATCATGCTCTCGCTGCTGGTCTTCATATTTGAAGGTATCCGCGACGCCTTCGACCCCAGAAAGACCTTCTCATGAGCCTCCTGCTGGACGTCAAGAACCTGAACATCGGGTTCCGGCAGGATGGGGAAGTCACGCCTGCCGTGCGCAACGTCTCGTTCCAACTGCACCGGGGCGAGACGGTGGCCTTGGTCGGCGAGTCCGGCTCCGGCAAATCGGTCACAGCGCTGTCCACAGTACAACTACTCGGGGACAGCGCAGAAACCAGCGGATCCATCGCCTATGACGGGACCGAAATGGTCGGGGCCTCCGAGCGCGACCTGCAACGTGTCCGCGGCAACGACATCAGCTTCATCTTCCAGGAACCGATGACCTCGCTGAACCCGCTGCACACGCTGGAAAAGCAGTTGGCCGAATCCATCGAATTGCACCAAGGCCTGCGCGGGGCTGCGGTCACCAACAAGATCATCCAGCTCTTACACCAAGTCGGCATCCGCGACGCGGAAACCCGCCTCGGGGCCTACCCCCACCAGCTTTCCGGCGGGCAACGCCAAAGGGTGATGATCGCGATGGCACTGGCGAACGGGCCGGAACTGCTGATCGCGGACGAACCTACAACAGCGCTCGACGTCACCATTCAGGCACAAATTCTCGACCTTCTTGCGGACCTGAAAGAGACACAAAAGATGTCGCTCCTTTTCATCACCCACGACCTGACCATCGTGCGCAAAATCGCGGACCGGGTCTGTGTGATGAAAGACGGCGAAATCGTCGAAACCGGCCCCACAGCCGAGATTTTCGCGAACCCGCAACACCCCTATACGCAAATGCTGCTGGCTGCAGAATCCACAGGCACCCCTGATCCTGTGCCGCAAGACGCACCGGTGATTGCCGAAACTGACGGGGCAAAGATCTGGTTCCCGATCCACCGTGGCCTTCTCAAGCGCACTGTCGGCCACGTCAAAGCGGTCAACAGTGCAACCCTACAGGTTCGGGCAGGTGAAACCGTCGGCATTGTCGGCGAAAGTGGTTCCGGCAAAACAACACTGGCGCTCGCGATCATGCGGCTGATCGCCTCTGAAGGCCGGATCAGCTTCAACGGCACCGACATCCAGCACCTCAGCCAGAAACAAATGCGACCGCTGCGCAGTGCGATGCAGATCGTGTTCCAGGATCCCTACGGATCGCTTTCGCCGCGTATGACGGTGGAACAAATCATCGCGGAAGGTCTCACAATCCACAACATCGACCCCAGCCGGAACAACCGGGATATGGTCGCGGAAATCATGGCAGAGGTCGGTCTCGACCCAGACCTGATGGATCGTTACCCCCACGAATTCTCCGGTGGGCAGCGGCAAAGGATCGCTATCGCGCGCGCGATGATTCTGCGCCCCAAACTGGTGGTGCTGGACGAGCCGACATCGGCCCTCGACATGACCGTGCAGGTGCAAATCGTGGACCTGCTGCGCGACCTGCAAAAGAAGTACCAACTTGCCTACATCTTTATCTCGCATGACCTCAAAGTGGTGCGGGCGCTTAGCCACAAAGTCATGGTCATGAAACAAGGCGACGTCGTCGAGGCAGGCGACGCCGACGCGATCTTCGACGCGCCAACCTCCGACTACACCCGCACCCTCATGGCCGCAGCCTTCGAAGGCCGGGCGATCTAGGCGCATCCGCCCCGGCAATCCCTGATACATTTCTTTGTTTCTTTCTATATCCCGGGGGAGCCGCAGGCGGGGGCTGGCCCCCAGTACCATCTCCCACACAGAACGCGTTCACATTCCACAGAAGGGCGGCGATGCGACCCTTCGTCTACAGAAAATGCCGAACGGAAAGTTGGTTAACAAGCGTATAACATATTGTTTTTAAATGTATAAGTCTCAGTATGCGAAACCTTCCCCGCGGGGAAGGTCCGGGTATATCTGCCCCGTTCACCCGTTCTCGTGAAAGAAGTCATAGATCGTCTGTGCCATATTCCCCGACACACCCTCAACGGCCTTCAAATCCGCAAGGTTCGCGCGGGCCACAGCCTTCGCCGATCCAAAATGTGCTAACAACGCCCGCTTCCGGGCCGCACCTACACCCGGCACATCATCCAGCGGATTAGCCGAGATTGCCTTCGCGCGCTTCGCCCGGTGCGTCCCAATCGCAAACCGGTGCACCTCATCGCGCATCCGCTGGATGAAGTACAACACCGGGTCATTGTGGCGCAGGGCCATCACAGGCTTGCCGGTCCGGTGAAATTCTTCCTTGCCGGCGTCCCGATCTTCACCCTTGGCGACGCCAACCATCGCAATATCGCCAACCCCAAGTGCCGTCATAATCTCGCGCACCGCCGA
>CALILP010000210.1 GCA_938016515.1 uncultured Paracoccaceae bacterium | reverse complement strand
TTTCCAACCGTTCGACAGCGCGTGGCGACAGGATCAACATGCCGTGGGCTGCTTCTCCGCCCATGACTTTCTGCCAAGAAAAGGTTGTCACATCCAACTTATCCCACGGCAAATCCTGCGCAAAGGCCGCCGATGTTGCGTCGCAGAGGGTCAAGCCCGCGCGGTCTGCCGGGATCATGTCCCCATGTGGCATCCGTACGCCCGACGTCGTCCCGTTCCACGTAAAGCAAACGTCGTGGTCGTAATTCAGTGCCGCCATATCGACGATGTGACCATAGTCAGCGGTGTGCACCTTGGCCTCGATCTTCAGCTGCTTGACCACATCCGTCACCCAACCTGCACCAAAACTTTCCCATGCCACCATCTCTGTCGGGCGCGCGCCAAGCATCGACCACATGGCCATCTCAAAGGCCCCTGTATCCGAGGCGGGAACAATGCCGATCCGGTAATCATCTGGCACGCCAAGTATGTCGCGGGTCAGGTCAATCGCTTCGGCCAGTTTGGACTTGCCGACGGCTGCGCGATGAGACCGGCCCAAAGGCGCATCTGCCAGCTTGTCCAAGGAAAAAACGGGGGGTTTGGCACAAGGGCCAGACGAAAAGCGTGCGTTAGCCGGCCGCACTGCCGGTTTGGTCGTAACCATGTCTTAAGTATCCTTACAGATATATGCCCTTCGTTGGGGAAGGGTGTCCCACCGCTGCAGATAGGCGGATCACCCCAGAGGCGCAACAGACGAAACGGCCCCTGGATGCAAAATTCGGTCGCGGTCAGGTGCGGCGTGACGCGGATCGGAAACTTCGGGGTCCACAGTTGCCGGAACCGGCAATTGCGTCTATCTGGCCGCGAACCGATCTGACCAAGGACTGCTTATGTACGCTGTCACTCTTCTTTGTGATCCTGCAAATCCAAAACTGGATGTCGCGTTGGTCGACAGCCTGCGCAACGCATGGGGTGGCGGAGATGCGCAATGGCTGGCCGTGGATGAAGCGGCTGAATTTCTGGTGAAGACGGCACCGGACAATGGGCCAGAGGTGTGGAAGGCCTGTCAGGATCAAGGTGTTGATCTGGTCATCCAGCCCTTTGAAAATCGGCGGAAAAAAATGCTGATCGCGGATATGGACAGCACCATGATCCAACAGGAATGCATCGATGAACTGGCAGCCGAAGCAGGTGTCGGTGCGCGCGTTGCACAGATCACAGCCCGCGCGATGAACGGGGAACTGGATTTCGAAGAAGCGATCGACGCGCGGGTTGGTCTGCTTGCTGATCTACCGGAAACTGTCATCGACCACGTCTTGCAAACCCGGATCACATATATGCCCGGCGGTGCGGTTTTGCTAAGTACGATGCGGGCTGCAGGATGCTATGCGGCCTTGGTGTCGGGGGGCTTTACGGCCTTCACGGCAAAGGTGGCGGCCGAGTTGGGATTCAATGAAAACCGCGCAAACACGCTTGAAATTGTGGACGGCAAGCTGACCGGGAAAGTCGTGCGACCTATTTTGGGACAGAACGCCAAGCTTCAGGCCTTGGATGAGATCACCAGCGACATGGATATCACGCGCGACGATGCGATTGCCGTTGGGGACGGCATGAATGATCTGCTGATGCTGTCGAACGCTGGGACAGGGGTGGCTCTACATGGCAAACCCGCTTTGCAAGCAGAATGCGACGTGCGGATTAATTTTGGAGACCTGACAGCACTGCTTTACTTGCAGGGATACGCGAAATCAGATTTCGTGACCGCATGACTAATCCTTTAAAGCCCGCGACAATCGCCGCCCATGCAGCAGGCGCCGTTGACCGTTCCAGTGCAGGCGTTGTCCCGCCGATCCAGCCTGCAACAACTTTCATGCGCGACGAAACCTATGCGTTGATCCGGCCAGACAACGTCTATTCACGCGATGACAGCGATACAGTGCGGCAGGCAGAAGATGTCCTGCGTCAGCTAGAGGGGGCTGCCGATACGCTGCTTTTTCCGGCAGGCATGGCTGCCATCGCAGCTGTTTTTCGGACGCTGATGGCGGGACAGACAGCTGTCATTCAATCAGGCATCTATTGGGGCACAACCAAGTGGGTCCGTGACTTTTGCAACCGGCGCAATGTTACGCTGCACGAGGTCGACAGCAGTGATGGGGCGGCCTTGGCAGACCTTTGCGCGACTGCAAAGCCCGACTTGGTTTTCATCGAGACGCCATCCAACCCGTGGCTGAAGACAACTGATATTGCAGCTGCGGCCGGTGCGACGCATGCGCATGGCGGGGTTTTGGTGGTCGATGCTACGGCCGCGACACCTATTCTGATGCAACCCTTGGCCCTTGGGGCGGACATCGTCATGCACTCTGCGACGAAGGCTATTAACGGGCACTCGGATGTCTTGGCCGGGGCGCTGTCCACGAACCAACCCGAAGCCGCGATCTGGCAGGCAATCAAAGCGGATCGACACGATGCAGGGGCGGTCTTGGGGCCGTTTGAAGCATGGTTGCTGATCCGGGCGATGCGGACATTGCCCTTGCGGGTGGAACGCATGACGCAAAACGCGATGGCACTGGCAAGCTATCTGCATCAGCACCCAGCAATCGCCGATGTCTTTTATCCCGGCCTGCCACATCATCCGGGTCACAAGGTTGCAGCCGACCAGATGTCAGGCTTTGGCAGCTTATTTTCGGTTCTGGTCGATGGTGGCGCGGACGAGGCGTTATCGGTTGTCGGTAAGTTACGCCTTTTCCTAAGGGCCACGTCCTTGGGCGGGGTCGAAAGCCTTGTGGAACACCGGCACACGATTGAGCCGCACACTGGCATTCCTGAAAATCTGATCCGGGTGTCCGTCGGGATCGAAGATATCGAAGACCTGAAAGCAGATTGGGCTCAGGCGCTGGGGTGACCGCCAACGCATAAGCCCTCTCAGAGTTTTGTTCTTAAAGGGGTTTTCGTATAGGTCAAAACACCCACAACACCATCTTGATCACCCCCATCAGATGGATGATTGACCCCGTCATTCACAATAACTTCTGCAAAGTCGAATGGACTGACGCCGGTCAAGCATGCGACGTTGACCCCCAATTCGTTGGGGTTCGATCGGCGTTGATGGTGGGTGTAAATGCCGCAAACCTTGCAGAAGTAGTGCCGTGCTGTCCCAGTATTGAACTGATACAGCGTCAGAAATTCGGCACCCTGCGTGATCTCTAGCCCGCCCAGCGGTGCTGTCACCGCAACCGCCCCGCGCATCGTGCAAAGTGAGCAGTCGCAGCGCCCGGCGGTGTTCAGGCCATCGCTTAGGACCACCTTGAACGTGACACTGCCGCAGTGACAGGCGCCGTCATGGCGCGCGGTCATGCTTCCGTTGGCCCGCCAGCGTCTTTCCAGGCGGGAAAACCACCAATGTTGGTGACATTGGTAAATCCCATATCTTTCATGGTCTTACCTGCCAAAGCAGCCTGTCCGCCGGCGCCGCAGATCAAGTAGTAAGCTGCGCCTTTGTCACCGAAAACCGGATCGAACAAGGCTTCGACGGCTGGGTCGGCCCGAAACTCTAGCATCCCGCGTGGAATCCGGTGCACGCCTGCAATGGTGCCGCTTTGGGCAATGGCGGCTGAATCTCGGACGTCGATGAACACGCCTTCGCCCGCCTTATGCGCAGCAATTGCAGATGTCGCGTCCATTTTAGGGACGGCCGCATTGGCGGCATCCATGTAGTCTTTCGCGGTCATTGTCATGGCAAATCCTTTCAAGGGTTTGGGATAGCCTAACCCGAGCTCAAGACAGAAAAAAGCCCGGACCAACGGCCCGGGCAAGTCCAACAGGGAGGTGATGATGTGGTCCCGATCATCAGCGGGCTGGCAGGCACAGGAATGGGAGGAGGTATCCCGGTGCCTGCAAAGAAAACTAGGCCACCAAACGGTACCCGCCAGATTCGGTCACCAACAGGCGTGCGTTGGACGGATCAGGCTCGATCTTCTGACGCAACCGGTAGATGTGTGTTTCCAAAGTATGGGTGGTCACACCGGCGTTGTAGCCCCAGACTTCGTGCAGCAGCACATCGCGGGCAACGACGCCTTCTGTGGCGCGGTAGAGGAACTTCAGAATGTTGGTTTCTTTCTCGGTCAGACGGACCTTTTTGTCGTCCTCAGTGACCAGCATCTTCAAGGCGGGCTTGAAGGTATACGGCCCAAGCTGGAAGACAGCGTCTTCGGATTGTTCGTGTGTGCGCAACTGGCTGCGGATACGGGCCAAAAGGACCGGGAACTTGAACGGCTTTGACACATAGTCATTCGCGCCAGCATCCAGACCGTAAATCGTGTCGGCGTCGCTGTCTTGGGCGGTCAGCATCACGATGGGACATTTGACGCCCTGCTTGCGCATCAGGCGGCACAGCTCGCGACCATCTGTGTCGGGCAGACCAACGTCAAGGATCACCAGATCGTAAAGGGCTTCTTTGGCCTTCACCATTGCACTTGCGCCGTCATCGGCTTCAAATACATCGAAATCTTCGGTCATGATCAGCTGCTCACCAAGGGCTTCGCGCAGATCATCGTCGTCGTCGACTAGCAGAATTCTTTTCAATTGGGCCATTGGTGTCTTCCTTCGTTGTTGCCCTATAGGTGATCGGAAATTTGCAATCGGGCAAGCAATCGGACCCATGGCTCACACGGACGTGTGGTTTGGTGTGTGGAATGTTTCACTTTCGTGGGAAAACCGATATCGATTGAAACAAATGGCAGAGGATTTGGCGTGACTTTCGCACCGGATATTACAGAACGGCTGGCCCGTGCGCGGGCAGATTTGCGTATGGGCGTGCCAATTGTGCTGTCAAAGCGGGGCGAATCCACGGGTGCGCTGGTGCTTGCAGTAGAGACTTTGTCGCAAGATAGGCTGGCGGCTGCGCGTGACATGGCAGCGGGGCCGGTGATTGCGATCACCGGACGGCGTGCCGAAACACTGAAAGCCCGCGTCTATGACGGGGATTTGGCAAGGGTCCGCCTGTCCGAGGGCGCAACCTTAGCGTGGGTGCAGGCAATCGCTGATCCAGCCGACGATTTGCGTACACCTTTGAAAGGGCCGCTCAATACGGTGCGGGACGGCGATCCAGCAGCGGCGCGCGCGGCGATTGCATTGACCAAAGGGGCCAGGCTGTTGCCTGCAGCCCTTTGTGTGGACATTCCTGATGCGGCTGGTTTTGCCCGTCAAAACGATCTGACATTGCTTCCTGCGCAAGAGGTCTCGGTCCTTCAGGTGTCACCACTGTCCCCGATCATCTCGGCGCGCTTACCGATGGTGGTGTCTGAAGCGGGCAGGCTGCACGTCTTTCGCCCTGAAGACGGGGCGGAAGAGCATTATGCGGTTGAGATCGGCAAACCGGACCGCAGCCAACCGGTTCTGGCCCGTCTGCATTCGGCGTGTTTCACAGGTGATGTGCTGGGGTCCCTAAAGTGCGACTGCGGTCCGCAACTGCGGGGCGCTTTGGCGGCAATGGGACAGGAAGGGCAGGGTGTTCTGCTTTACCTCAACCAAGAGGGCCGTGGGATTGGGCTGGCCAACAAGATGCGGGCCTATGCGCTACAGGATCAGGGGTTTGATACCGTCGAGGCCAATCACCGGCTTGGGTTCGAAGACGATGAACGCGATTTTCGCATTGGGGCCGAGATACTCAAGCGGATGGGGTTCTGTGCAGTACGGTTGATGACCAACAACCCAGCCAAGATTGCGCGGATGCGCGGGGAAGGCGTGGATGTGACCGAACGGGTTGCGCTCCAAGTTGGGAAGACAGATCAGAATGCGGCCTACCTTGCGACAAAAGCCGCGAAGTCTGGTCATTTGTTGTGAGGGCAGGAGCCTCCGGCGGGAGGTGTTTTGGCGAAATGAAGCTGGATGATGTGGTGATGTTTCACGGTGTGGTTGCCGAGATTGCGGGACGCCTGCCGGCGAGGCGCGTTGTTTGGGCCAGATGAAGCAGGGGTGTTGTGCGTGAAGGCCACCGATCTTGTTGTGACCCCGACCGGGGTGCGGTTCCGGGGGCGGCGGTTTGCCTGCACGATTGGACGTGGTGGGCTGACGTCTTGGAAAAAGGAAGGCGATGGGGCGACCCCGCGCGGCGTGCACCGCATTGTCGGAATGCTGTACAGGCCTGACCGGATGGCGCGACCTACTGATTGGGCGGTGCCGATTGGACCGGGTGATTTGTGGTCGGATGATGTGAAAGACCCCGACTATAATATGATGGTGCGCAGGCCACATGGGTTTAGCCACGAAGTGCTGGCCCGTGCTGATCCGATGTATGATCTGGTGATCCTGACCGACTGGAACTGGCCTTATGCGGTCAAGGGGCGCGGCTCTGCCATCTTTGTCCATCAATGGCGCGGTCCGGGTCGCCCAACAGCTGGATGCGTGGCTTTTCGCCGGGATCATCTTTTGTGGATTGCCAAGCGGATAACGCATAACACACGGCTTGTTATCGCATAACCACTAGACCTTGGCCCATGTTCCGGTCCAAACGGACAAGGATAAAACCCATGACATACCAAGGCCCATTGATGACCCCCGATCAGATTGCCCACCTTCCTTATCGCCCCTGCGTGGGCATCATGCTTGCCAATCCGCGCGGCCATATCTTTGTCGGCCAGCGTATGGACCGTGATCAGGACGCCTGGCAGATGCCCCAAGGTGGTGTGGACAAAGGCGAGCGTTGCGTTGATGCGGCCTACCGCGAGCTGTGGGAAGAAACCGGTGTCACCGACAAGCTGGTCACTTTGGAAGGCGAGACACCCAATCTAATCCGCTATGACTTGCCCCACGAAATCGTGCCAAAGATCTGGAAGGGCCGCTATCGCGGTCAGGAGCAGAAGTGGTTTCTGTTCCGGTTTCACGGCACCGACGCCGACATTACCATCGCGACCGAACATCCGGAGTTTTCCGAATGGAAGTGGATGCCCAAAAGCGATTTGGTCGCCAACATCGTGCCCTTCAAACAGGCGGTCTACGAAGAGGTGCTGGCTGCGTTTACCGACAAGCTTTAGAGCGTTTTCGCGGGTTTCCCTTTCAGGGCGGCACGTTACAGTGTCTGTTATGAAACGCACAAAGTTCGACAGCCGGTCGGTTGGTCTTGATATCGGTCTTTCCTTTTCCCGTTGGCTGACGGGAAAGGAGAACCTGCACTATGGGCTTTGGGATGGGCTGGATGTTTGTGCAGGCAACGTTGGGCCTGCGCAAGAGGCCTATACCGCCAAGCTGTTTGACCTACTGCCTGAGGGCCCTTTGCGCATCCTCGATATTGGTGGCGGGGCGGGCGAGACGGCCAAGAAACTGGTGGCGCTTGGCCATGATGTCGAAATCGTCGTCCCCAGCGCATTTTTGGCAGAGCGGTGTCGGGCCAATGCGCCGGAAGCTGTCGTGCATGAAGCGACGTTTCAGGATGCCAAACCCGAAGGCCTCTTTGACCTCTGCCTGTTCTCGGAAAGCTATCAGTATATTCCCCTGCAAGACGGACTGCCCCGCTGTATCGACCTGCTCAAACCCGGTGGGCATATCCTGATCGCGGATTGCTTCCGCAGCGAAGGGTTTTCTCCGGATAAGGTGCAGGCCACCGTCGGGGGCGGACATCCTATTGCGACGTTCCGAGAGTTCCTTGGCAACTTACCACTCAAGATCCTGCATGAGGACGATATCACCCATAGTGTGGCCCCTTCCATTGATGTGGAACAGGGCCTGTTTAACGTTGTGGGTTACGGCCTGACCCGTGCCGATCAACAAATGCAGGCGCAAAAGCCCAAAACGCGGGGTCTTGTGCATTGGGTTCTGCGGCGGATCCTCAGCGACCGCAAACGCGCCCGCCTTGATCAGCGGCTGAATCAGCAGACGCGCAATGCTGCGCATTTCACGGCCAACAACATTTACCTGATGATGAAGTTGCAAAAGGCGTAGGGTGTGCACTTGTTGCGCACCGATCTTGCGCAAAGGTGCGCAACAAGTGCGCACCCTACGGTGTTTCGCCTGATTTCACCTTCGCCGCCGCAAGCTCTGCGTCGATCTTTGCCAAAGCCGCTTTGAGCATCGGAATCCGCCGAGGCCGAAAACTGCGATCCGTCACAACCAAATCCCGCATCCTGTCCAGCCGAAACACCCGCGTATCCTTGCGCAAATGGCACCAGCCCAAAATGCAATGCTTGTCCTGCAAAAACACGATCCCCAGCGGGTCAATCTCACGGATCGTTTCAGCACCCTGCGCATCGGTGTATCCAAACGAAACCGTCCTTTCCTCCCACGTCGCCCGGCGCAAGACCTTCGTGTCCACACCCGGCTTCGGCGGCGGATAGAGACGGTTCACCGCCAGCACCGCATGTTTCAAGCGATGCGCCTGCGCGCTGGGCAACCGACCATGCAGTTTGGACAGGGCCGTCTTCGCGGCCCCCGCCAAAGCCGGGTCGCCCACGGTCTGGACATTCCGCAGGCCCAACACCAGCGCCTCGATCTCTTCATCGTTGAACATCATCGGCGGCAGGGCTGGGTCTTCGGTCAGGGCATAGCCATAGCCCGCTGTTCCATCGATCACGGCACCAAGGCCGCGCAAAGCCTCGATATCGCGGTAGAGCGTGCGTTCGGACACGCCCGTTTCTTGCGCCAGCAAGGCAGCGGTCACAGGCGGCGCATGGTTGCGCAGGGCCTGCATCAGTTGGAAAAGGCGGTTTGTGCGGGTCATGCCCTACCATAACACACTTCCTGCCAAAAATTGTCAGTAGGCTCCTCTAGGCTGAAAGAAATTTCAGGAGAGACGACATGCACACCCTCATCACCTACCGCGCCGGCTACGACACCTTCAGCTTCAGCCCCTTTTGTATCAAGGCCGCATGGCTGCTGAACCACGCAGGTGTCGCATGGCAGCGGCAAGACGAGAACGACCCGCGCAAATACCCGCATGGGAAACTGCCTTGTCTGCAAACCGGGAAGGATCTGATCCATGACAGTACGAACATCCAAAAGTTTCTCGAAACGCAGGGTACGGACTTCTGGGGCGAGACATCACCGCGCGACAAGGCCACAGGGCACGCGTTTATCCGCATGGCCGAAGAACATATGTATTTCTTTGGGGTCATCGACCGCTGGATGAACGACGCGGTCTGGCCCCATATACGCGATACGTACTTCGAGGATGTCCCGAAACTGATCCGGGGGCTGGTCACCGGCAAACTCCGCAAAGGTTTGCGGGACGGCCTCAAGACCCAAGGCCTGATGCGGCTGACCGAGGAAGAACGGCGGGTGAAACTAGAGGCTGACCTGCAAGCGATCACCGAGATGCTCAATGGTCAGGATTTCCTGCTGGGTGATACCCCAACCTTGCCAGATTATTCCGTCGCGGCCATGCTGACAGCCATGCACACAGGCCCACTCTCCACGGATCAAACCCGCAGGATCAGGGAAGACCAGGTTCTGATGGGCTACATCACTCGCATGCAGGAGGCGAAAGGATGACCCCAACAGCCACACCCAAAGTCGCAGAAGCCTTCGCGGCTTTTCCGCCCGAGGCCCGTGATGGCCTGTTACAGCTCCGCGACCTCATTTTCGCCATGGCAGATGAGACGCAGGAGGTTACCAAGCTGACCGAAGACCTGCGCTGGGGCCAACCCGCCTATCTCACACCCCCCGGCATCGGCTCCACGATCCGGCTGGCGGTCCCAAAATCAGGCGGCTTCGGCCTTTATGCCCATTGCCAGACAACGATCATCTCGGATTTCGCGCAGGCCTACCCCGGCTGGGACCGCTTCGACGGCAATCGGGCTGTTCTCTTTGACGAACCCAAACAGATCGACCCGGTGCGCCACGGCGCGTTGATCAAAACAGCGCTGACATATCATCTGCGTTAAGGTGGCATGTCAGACGAACGCCGAAAAGACAAAGCCTATGTTTGCATCGCGTTAACCTTGCTCTTTCGAGCGTTTCCGGCGAAATTCAGTCGCGTTTCTGGACCGTGGTCTCTTAACGCTGCTTGCTGGAGTTTTTATGAAAAGACTATTCGCCTTATTGGCTGCGCTGCTTGCTGGCACATCAACACAAGCTGAAACCAATATATCTGAGGTGCTGTTGAAGCTTGACGCCGTCTTGGAAAGCAAGCGGCCGGAGTTCGCGGCGGGCCTGCGACCGCCTTTGACTGTCGCGCAAATTGCGCAGATGGAAGCACAATATCAGGTCGTTCTTCCCGATGCAGTTCGTGCGCTCTATTTGTGGCACGACGGGCAAGGCAGCTCCAACTACATGTCATTTGTGAACAACATGCAATTTCAACCGTTGTCAGAGGTCCTCAGCGCCAAAGCCGAATTTGATGAAATGATAGGATATGACTTTGAGTTAGAGAATTGGTGGCACCCGGCGTGGCTCCCATTGTTCCACAACGGCGGCGGGGATTTCATCGTTGTGGACCGCAAAGGCGTTCATACGGGTACCAAGAACCAACTTTTGACGGTCTATCATGATTGGAAGTATCGACCGATTGTCGCCAAAGACTTGGCAACCTTCCTGGCAGCAGCGCTTGAATATCACGAAGCAACACCGATCGAGCAGATGGACGAGTTCCACATCATCGATGATTTTCTACCGCAATTGGATGTCTCTTTCGAAGCCTCAGGGAAGGCTACTCCGTTGGAATAGAATTTTGGGCGGACCCCGATTCCATAACCCTGCAAGCGTCGGCTCGGCATGTGCGTTTCTGTCATAAAGTTGACGCCGTCTGGGAAAATCTCCGATCCCTGCTTCCAATTGCACAGCGCTGCCCCTCACAGTATAGCCTGTCGGAACGTCATGCATTGCAGGAGCCACCCCATGTCCAACGCCGCCCTAGAGACCGCCATCGAAGCCGCATGGGACGGCCGCGACGCGATCACCTCCGCCACCAAAGGGGAAACCCGCGAAGCGATCGAAGACACCATGAACGCTTTGGACAGCGGCAAACTGCGGGTCGCACAAAAGCAAGACGACGGCAGCTGGCACGTGAACCAATGGGCCAAGAAGGCTGTTCTGCTGTCCTTCCGCCTCAACGACATGGAAGCCATCAACGGCGGTAATGGCGACACCACATGGTGGGACAAGGTGCCATCCAAGTTCGCAGGCTGGGGCGACAATCAATGGAAAGACGCAGGCTTCCGGGCTGTGCCCGGCAGCATCGTGCGCCGCTCGGCCTACATCGCACCCGGTGTTGTCCTGATGCCCTCCTTCGTGAACTTGGGCGCCTACGTCGACGAAGGCTCCATGGTTGACGGCTGGGCCACAGTTGGGTCTTGCGCACAAATCGGCAAGAACGTGCACCTGTCGGGCGGCGTCGGGATCGGCGGCGTTTTGGAACCGATGCAGGCTGGCCCCACGATCATCGAAGATAATTGCTTCATCGGGGCACGCTCCGAAGTGGTTGAAGGCTGCATCGTGCGCGAAGGGTCGGTCCTCGGGATGGGCGTCTTCATCGGCCAATCCACCAAGATCGTAGACCGCGAAACCGGCGAAGTCATGTACGGCGAAGTGCCCCCATATTCTGTGGTGGTGGCAGGCTCCATGCCGACCAAGAACAACATCAACCTCTACTGCGCAGTGATCGTGAAACGGGTGGACGAACGGACACGCTCCAAAACAGGCATCAACGACCTCCTGCGCGACTAAAACGAACCGACGGCGGGGCACGAGACCAAGGATTTCTTTGTTTCTCTCTATATCCCCGCCGGAGGCTCCCGCACTCTCCCAAACCACTGCCGCCATTGGCACGCGTAGGGTGGGTGCAACCCACGCCCCTAACCCAAAAAAGGCGCACCATGCCTGACAAAAAGCCCAAAAAACCCTCGCGCCAACAGGTCTACACCCTGCTCGTCGAAGTCGGCCGCAACGTGGGCGACGGCCTGCCTGAAGGGGCCACAGGCGGGGCGCTCATGTGCTACGCGTCGGGCGTGGACGAAGCAGAGGCCGTGCGCGAAACCGTGGCCATCCTCAAGCAAGCAGACCTCGCACCGCTGGATGTCTCCGGCTATGGCACGCTGAAAGAACGGCTGGCAGAGGGCCACGACATCAGCGACGACGAAAAAGCGCTGATGCAACGGGCATTGGACGAAAACTCGGTCATCATCGCGCAGATGACCCCCTTCTTCGACGATGACAAAGGCGACGACAAAGATGACAACTGACCCCGTCTCCCTCACCGCCGATCTTGTGCGCTGCAACTCCATCACGCCCGCAGAAGGCGGTGCTTTGGTGCTGCTCGAAGATCGTCTGACCAAAGCTGGTTTCACCTGCACCCGCGTCGATCGGGGCGGCATCTGCAACCTCTATGCGCGCTGGGGCCGCAAGGGGGCAAACCGGACCTTCGGGTTCAACGGGCACACCGATGTGGTCCCTTTGGGCAACCCGGACGATTGGACGGTTGACCCATTTGGGGCGGAAATCAAAGACGGCTACCTCTACGGACGCGGGTCCACAGACATGAAATCGGGGGTCGCGGCCTTCGCAGCAGCAGCGATTGATTTCGTACAAGACACGCCGCCTGACGGGGCGGTCGTATTGGCGATCACAGGCGACGAAGAAGACGTGGCGAAAGACGGCACGGCGGCTCTGCTCGACTGGATGAAAATAGAAAACGAAGCCATGTCCGTCTGCCTCGTCGGGGAACCCACCAGCCCTAACGTCATTGGGGACGCGATGAAGATCGGGCGGCGTGGCTCCATGACGTCGCACATGACGGTCACCGGCGTGCAAGGCCACGCGGCCTACCCACACCGGGCCAAGAACCCGGTGCACGCGCTTGCGGAACTCATGCATACCTACGCGTCGCACGACCTCGACCAAGGCAGCGACCACTTCGACCCATCCTCCCTGCAAGTGGTGACAATGGACACCGGCAACCCGGCCACCAACGTGATCCCGGCGCACTGCACAGCAGCGCTCAACATCCGGTTCAACGACCATCACCACAGCAGCCGCCTGCAAATCTGGCTGCGACAAGAGGCGGACCGGGTCGCCACAAAACACGGCGTCCACATCGAGATCAAAACCAAAGTTTCCGGCGAAAGCTTCATCACTGAACCCGGCCCGCTGTCCGACCTCGTCGGCAAAGCTGTGCTGGCAGAAACAGGCAAACAGCCAGAGCTCTCTACCTCCGGCGGCACCTCCGACGCGCGTTTCGTCAAAGACCATTGCCCGGTCGTCGAGTTCGGCCTGTCTGGCAAAACAATGCACCAGGTGGACGAAAGGGTCATGGTCTCCGAGATCGAGACCCTCAAACGGATCTATACGCGCATCCTGAAGGACTACTTCGCATGATCAAAGTTGTGACGGACTACGCGCCGTGCGTCGCACTCCGACGGGCGGTCTTCATCGAAGAGCAAGGGATCGCAGAAGCAGACGAAATCGACTCCCTCGACGATCACGCAGTACACTTGCTTGCCACTGACGGTGATACGCCAGTCGGCACCGCGCGACTGCTCTTCGACGGAGAAATCGGCAAGATCGGGCGCATCTGCGTGCTGTCCAGCCACCGGGGAACGGGCCTTGGTAAAGCGCTCGTCGAAGCAGGCGTCGCACACCTTAAAACGCTGCCCGGCATCACCAAGGCCAAACTTGGCTCCCAAGACCACGCCATCGGCTTCTACGAGAAGCTGGGGTTCGAAGCTTACGGTCCGTTCTACGATGACGCAGGCATCCCGCACCGGGACATGATGAAAGACCTGACGACCCCATAAGCGTCTCGCGCCCCGATGCTGCGGGATGCCTCCGGCAGGGATATAGAAAGAAACAAAGAAATCCCAAGCGCAGCACCTTATTTCTTTGTTTCTTTCTATATCCCGGGGGTTTGGGGGCTGGCCCCCATATCAACACCGCGTTCTGGACCGGCTCTCAATGTCTCATTCCGTTTTGCCGCATCCCGTGCTAGGGCGCACCCATGACCAACATCCCCTCCAAGACCGACATCCTGCAATGGATCTCTGAGCACCCCACCAAAGCGGCTAAGCGCGACATCGCTAAGGCTTTCGGGA
>CALILP010000209.1 GCA_938016515.1 uncultured Paracoccaceae bacterium | reverse complement strand
GCCACCGAGACCATCGCACAAGCGCGCGAACGCAACCGCAAGTTTGCAAAAGGTGTCAAAACCGCCATGAGCAAAAAGAAACGCTAAGCTGACCTCACGCGGACCCTCCGGCTTCTTTGTTTTTCTCTATATCCCCGCCGGAGGCTCCCGCACTTTCAACAATCCGCCACCGCTTGCGCGAAGGGGACCCATGACCGACAAAGACAAACTCGCCCAAGACCGTACCAACTGGGCCGAAGACCGCACGATCATGGCTAATGAACGGACCTTTTCCAGTTGGATGGGCACCGGCCTAGGTGCCATTGGTGTCGCCATCGGGCTAAAGGCCGTCTTTGGCGATTTTGACCCGACATGGGCTGCCAAAGGTGTTGCGACCCTGTTCATTGCGGTTGCAATCGTCATCTTCTGGTCGGCACGCAGACAGGCCATCAAGACCTTTAACCGCCTCAATGAAAACGATGCCGAGGCGACCCCCTCGCGCAGCTACACGATCCTCAGCTGCGCCATGACCGTTGCGGCCGTCGCCACCTGCATCATCCTGTGGTTGCTGTGACCTTGCTAGACCTCCCCGCGTCCAGCCCGTAGGCTGCTCCAACTATCCGAATCCACTTCGAAAGCGCCCATGTCAGATCAACCGACCTATCAGGTCCTCGCCCGCAAATACCGCCCCGAGACCTTTGCAGATCTCGTTGGTCAGGACGCGATGGTGCGCACTCTGAAGAACGCCTTCGCGGCGGACCGAATCGCCCAGGCCTTTATCATGACAGGCATCCGGGGGACCGGCAAAACCACCACAGCCCGGATCATCGCCAAGGGCATGAACTGCATTGGGCCGGACGGCGAAGGCGGACCAACCACGGAACCTTGCGGGGAATGCGAGCACTGCACCGCGATCATGGAAGGCCGCCATGTCGACGTGATGGAAATGGACGCCGCATCCCGCACCGGCGTTGGCGACATCCGTGAAATTATCGATTCAGTCCATTATCGCGCGGCCTCTGCCCGCTACAAGATCTACATTATCGACGAAGTGCACATGCTGTCCAAGAACGCCTTCAACGCCTTGTTGAAAACGCTGGAAGAGCCGCCCGCCCACGTCAAATTCATCTTCGCCACCACCGAGATCCGGCAAGTCCCAGTCACCGTCCTGTCCCGCTGCCAGCGCTTTGATCTGCGCCGGATCGAGCCGGAAGTGATGATCGGCCTCTTGCGCAAAACAGCCGACGCCGAGAAGGCAGAGATCACAGACGACGCGCTTGCGTTGATCACCCGCGCCGCTGAAGGGTCCGCCCGCGATGCGCAATCCCTTTTGGATCAGGCGATTTCTCACGGCGCTGGCGAAACCTCCGCCGAACAAGTTCGCGCCATGCTGGGTCTGGCAGACCGAGGCCGGGTGCTTGACCTCTTTGACATGATCCTGCGCGGCGAAGCAGCCTCCGCGATCACTGAACTCTCCGCGCAATATGCTGACGGGGCCGATCCCCTCGCGATCCTGCGTGATCTGGCCGAGATCACCCATTGGGTCAGCGTCATCAAGATCACCCCCGATGCCGCAGACGACCCCACCATCAGCCCAGACGAGCGCACACGGGGGCAAGCGATGGCCGCCGAATTGCCGATGCGCGTGATGACCCGCATGTGGCAAATGCTGCTGAAAGCCTTGGAAGAAGTGGCAGCCGCCCCCAACAGCATGATGGCCGCCGAAATGGCGATCATCCGGCTGACCCATGTCGCGGACCTTCCAACGCCGGACGAGCTGGTGCGCAAACTTAAAGACGCCACACCGCCCACCGGTGGCCCCGGCGGTGGCACCAGACCCGCCCCGCAGGGCGGCACGACGCAGGCACAAGCCACAACGCCCGCCCCCACACATAAGGGCCCAAGCGGCCCGTCCGCCTCAGGGGCGCAAACCGTGACCGCACTGGCCACCGAAACCCTACAACACTACGCGCGCTTTGAAGATGTGGTGGAACTCATCCGCACCCACCGCGACGTGAAACTGCTGGTGGAAGTTGAAACCGGCATCCGTCTGGTCAGCTACCAACCGGGCCGTATCGAAGTGCAACCAACGACAGACGCGTCACGCGATCTGGTCGGACGGTTGGGATCACGCCTGCAAGCCTGGACCGGCAACCGCTGGGTGATCACCGTGGCCGATAGCGGCGGGGCCGAGACCATCGCGGAAGTCCGCGACGCCAAAGACAATGCCATCAAGGCAGAAGCGCGGGCCCACCCGCTTGTACAGGCGGTCATCGCAGCCTTCCCAAAGGCCAAGATCACTGAGATCCGTACAGAGGCCGAAAAGACCCAAGACGCCTTCATTGAGGCCTTGCCCGAAGTCGATGACGAATGGGACCCGTTCGACGACGGTTAGCACCGCCCTTGCCCCGCACCGTCTTGGTACGTATCTACATCCCAAGCAAACAGGAGACATGACACATGTTCAAAGGCCTCGGCGGCCTTGGCGATATGGCCAAGATGATGAAATCCGCGCAGGAAATGCAGGGCAAAATGGCCCAGATGCAAGACGACCTCGCCAATATGTCAGTGATTGGCGAAAGCGGGGCTGGCCTTGTCAAGGCGACTGCGACGGCCAAGGGCGAACTGAAAGCGCTCGACATCGACCCTTCCATCTTTGACCCCAACGAAAAGGAAGTCGTCGAAGATCTGATCCTTGCGGCCATCAAAGATGCCCAGCAAAAGGCCAGCGAAAAATCACAATCTGAGATGAAGAAACTCGCCGAAGAAATGGGCCTGCCACCGGGCATGGACTTGCCCTTCTAAGCGCGCCCTCCTGATTTCTTTGTTTCTTTCTATATCCCGGGGGTTTGGGGGCTGGCCCCCATATAAGGTCTCGTTTGGGGGCTGGCCCCGAAGACAGTTCCCGCAAAAAAGGCTCGCATGACACAAGGCAACGACGACCTCGAAAACCTGATCGCTTTGTTAGCCAAACTGCCCGGCCTGGGCCCCCGTTCGGCACGCCGCGCCGTCCTGCATCTGATCAAAAAGCGCAGCCTGCAACTCATCCCACTGGCAGAAGCCATGCACCGGGTCGGGTCCACCGCGCGGGAATGCCTGAACTGCGGGAATATTGGCACGACGGATATCTGCGACATCTGCGACAGCGAGAAACGGGCCATTGGCCAGATCTGCGTGGTTGAAGACGTGGCAGACCTTTGGGCGATGGAACGCAGCCAGGTCTTCAAGGGCAAATATCACGTCTTGGGCGGTACACTGTCAGCCCTCGACGCCGTTGGCCCGGACGAATTGCGCATTCCCAAACTCATCGACCGGATCAAATCCGAAGAGGTGACAGAGGTGATCCTGGCCCTTGGGGCCACCATCGACGGACAGACAACAGCGCATTATATTGCCGACCAACTGCCCGGCATCACTGTGACGTCACTGGCGCAAGGTGTGCCGGTCGGCGGCGAGTTGGATTATCTGGATGATGGCACCATCACCGCAGCCCTGAACGCCCGACGCAGTCTCTGATTTCAAGTTATGCCGTAGGGCGGGGCTTCGACCCGCCGCTCCGCCATCGACCAAGCAAAAAGCCCCGCCGGATTATTTCCAACGGGGCCATCAATCCTAAGCTGGCAGACGATCAATCCTTGTCGTCGTCCCCGGCTTCATCCCCACCTTCGGGCAGGTTAAAGAAGCTGTCGGCGTCGGCGACATCCAGATCAGCCTCTTTGTCGTCATCCGCTGGCGCATTTTCGTCATCGCCCAACGAGAACGTCTCAAGACCTGCAATCGCACTCGGCATCTTCGGCTCTGCGGGCATGCCCAGCGATGTTTCCGTGCTGACCAGTTTGCGCCGCTCGTCATCGTTGATCACGCGGCCTTCTTTCTCGGCCTTCGCGGCGGCTTTTTGCACAGCCATGTCCAGCTCTGATTGCTTACACATGCCAAGCGCCACAGGATCAATCGGGTCGATGTTGTTGATGTTCCAGTGGGTCCGCTCGCGGATCGCCTGAATGGTCGGCTTTGTGGTCCCAACCAGTTTGGAAATCTGACCATCAGTCAATTCCGGGTGGAACTTCACCAGCCACAGGATCGACGCGGGTCGGTCCTGACGCTTGGACAAGGGCGTATAGCGCGGACCACGGCGCTTTTCTTCGCCCACAGCTGCCTGATAGAATTTCAGCTTCAGCTTGTGCTGCGGGTTGTTTTCCGCCTTGTCGATCTCTTCCTGCGTCAGCTGGTTGTTCGCAATCGGATCAAAACCCTTCACACCAGTCGCCACATCGCCATCCGCGATGCCCTGGACTTCCAACTCGTGAAAGCCGCAGAAATCGGCGATCTGCTTGAACGTCATCGTTGTGTTGTCACACAGCCAAACTGCAGTTGCTTTGGCCATAATCGGTTTATCGGACATCTTTCATCTCCTTATCGGGCGACAAGCCTATCCCGCGCCCTTGAAGGGGCTGACCGCTGGGGCCGGGTTCGCATTGTCGGGGAACTTGAGGTCTATATAGTGAGCCTGAACAGTTTAGGGAAGATCAAATGTGGCGGTGGGTTTTGGCAGCAAGTGTCTGCGCGGGAACGGTTCAGGCGCAGGATGTCGCAGGAGAGTTTGACTACTACGTGATGTCCCTGTCGTGGTCCGCAAATTGGTGCGCCTATGAAGGCGACAGTCGCAATTCCCCGCAGTGTGATCCGTCAGAGGATTACGGTTGGATTCTGCACGGCCTTTGGCCCCAGTACGAGGATGGATATCCACAGCGGTGCCGGACGTCCTTTCGCGAGCCATCCCGCCGTCAGACCGGTGATATGGTTGATATTATGGGCACATCCGGGCTGGCATGGCACCAATGGAACAAGCATGGTGTCTGTACCGGGTTGGATTCTGAGGATTATTATGCCCTGTCTCGCTTGGCCTACAGCAAGATCGACCGCCCCGAGGTTTTCCGCAAACTGCAAGACCCCGTGACCCTGCCTGCCACCCTGATCGAAGAGGCCTTCATCCAAGCCAACCCTGCCTTGGAGCCTGATCAGATCACCATCACTTGCCGCCAAGGCTACATCCAGGAGGCCCGCATCTGCCTGACCCGCGACCTGGAATTCCGGACCTGCGGCCGCGACGTGATCCGGGACTGCACGATGTCCGACGCACAGTTTGAGCCGATGCGGTGAAGATCAAATTTGCGGACAAAGCGCCATTTCGCTGCGGTTGCGCCAAAGTCTGGTTTGGCTAAGATGCTCCCTGCAAGGTATTTCGTGAACGCAGCGCCTGTCATTGCGTTGTTGCGACAGCCCGGACCATCCGATCTAGCTAACAATCTCATTGAGGAGTGTCGCATAGGTATCTGTCAGCATGTTTTGGCAGAACTCATCAAGGGTGTTTGCCACCTCAATAAAATCGAATCCGACCCCATAGGCCACTATGCGCAATCCTTCTCGCGTGGCTGAGTCGATAAGAAAATCCACCCCCATTCCGTCTGAAGAAATCGCGATGTAACTCTGACTTACCTTTGTATTTGGGGTTGCCGTCAATAGCTTTGTCTGTTGGACGATGTTACGGAAAAACCCCGTTGCATCATCCTCTTCTGGGGTCAGGCCATATAATTCGAGGCCGCTGCCAAGAAACGCTCCATGTGCTGCGATGAAGACCCGGTATTGATCGGGAAACGTCACACTCAGTTGCCTTTCCGCGTTGCGAATACGTGCTTCCGGGATTGGACCTGCGACATGATTAGATACTGCCTCAGTCTGTTTGCTTGCATCGTCGAAAAAACCTTGCCCGACTATCACAGCGTCTTTTGTTAAATCATCGATAACGCCCAATTCGGCCACTCCTTCGCATTGCCCACCTAAGTTTAGGCGAGTTTTTGAACTATGTCAGCGATGAGAATGGG
>CALILP010000208.1 GCA_938016515.1 uncultured Paracoccaceae bacterium | reverse complement strand
GGCAACCAGATGATCAGCGAACTGTTGGTCAAGAACATCGCCCGCAAGGGATATATGCTGGCGATTGATAAAGACGTGATCCGAATGCAGTAGTGATGTTTGACGTGCGGCTTGGCGGGACTTAGCGGCCGTTGAAACTCTGCTGCCAAATCACTAGGTCCGTTTCATGGGTGATGGTGATTGGGGGACTTGATGCAGCAATCGATAGGGACTTCATTCCAATCGGAAGAGGTCGTAGACCTTTATCTTTACCGCCCTGCATACCCCCAGGAAATATACGATCTGATCGTCAACCATTCCCCAGCGAGTGGCCGTATTTTAGATTTGGGGTGTGGGCACGGTAAAATTGCAAGGCCAATGTCACAACACTTCGGCAGTGTGACCGCTGTAGACCCATCAGCTCACATGATTGCCCTCGGGAAATCCCTCGAATTTGGAAATGCGCGCAATCTTGAATGGGTCGAAGGATATGCGGAAACCGCCCCGTTGACAGGTCAGTATGACACAGTTGTTGCCGCCCTTAGCATCCATTGGATGGACCACGAAGTTCTCTTTTCCAAACTGTCTAAGCATGTGAAACATGCTCACCTTATTGCGGTCATTGAGGGTGATGGTGCACATGAGCCGCCATGGGAAAGCGATTGGCAAACCTTCTTATCGAAATGGGTGCCAAAGGTTACAGGAAAGGCGCTTTATGCCGACAAAGATAAGTCATTCTGGGAGACGTACCTCGATTTTGTCGATGTGAAAGAAACGTATGAGGTCGTTTCAGCCCCATTCTTACAGAGCTTGGAAGACTTCATTTTGTGCCAACATTCGCGCGACACTTTCGCGATTTCAAAACTGGGAAGTGGCGTTGAGAGCTTTGATAGCGAGCTTAGAGAACTCCTGTCTCCCTTTGCGGACGCGAATGGATATTTGGAGTTTCGAAGTTTCACAAAGCTGACGACCGCAACGATCTAACAGACGCATAGAGCGTTGTTCGGAAACCGGATTTTCTGTACGCGTAAACAGAGGTAGTTTGGGCTCACAACGGACCTCTGTCCGCCCCGCAATCTCGTCGGGTGTCAAGCCGAGACTCCAACAACCGTCCCGTAACCTAGGCTGCCTTCGCCTCTGCAAACGACATCAGCGTGCGGCTTTTCTCGTCCCACAAATGCAGTTTCGCGTTCACAAGGCTCTCGCGGATCGTCATGCGGTTGCTGTCCGCCAGCTCTGCATGATCGCGCAGCACTTCGGGCAGGCGATAGAACGGCACGCGGCTATACAGGTGGTGGACATGATGGATGCCGATATTGGCACTCACCCACGCCAGCCAGCCGGGCAAAACGTAGTGAGATGACCCTTCCAGCGCGGCTTCGTGCAACTGCCAATCGGCTTCTTCGTCCCAATGGGTCGTTTCGAACTGGTGCTGCACGTAGAACAACCAGACGCCTGCCGTCGCGGCTAGCAGGGTGCTTGGAAGGAAGATCAGAAGGATCGGCATCAGGCCACCGAAATAGATCATCACGGACAAGGCCAAAATGATTGCGGCGTTTGTGGACATCGCACTGACCCAATAACGGGCTTGGTTGGCAAGGCCAAAAGGGATGCGGTTTTGAAGCAGGAACAGGTATCCCGGCCCAAGACCAAACAAGACAACCGGGTTGCGATAGGCCCGGTACATCAACCGGCCCAGCGGCGATCGGGCCTTGTATTCAGCGACGGTCAACGTGTGCACGTCACCCATCCCCCGCCGTGCAAGGTTGCCAGACGCGCTGTGGTGAATCGAATGAGACCGGCGCCAGACGTCATACGGTGTCAACGTCAGCACCCCGATGACGCGGCCAACCCAATCGCTGACCGTGCGGTTGTTGAAGAACGCACCATGGCCACAGTCATGTTGAATGCAAAACAAGCGTAACAGGAACCCGGCGTTCGCTGATGAAATCATAAGGGTCAGCCAATAGCTGTAGGAAAGCGACCACCATGCCAACACCCAAAGCAGTAGAAACGGCCCAGCCGTGACCAGCAATTCGCGCGTACTGCGCCATGTGTCGGGTTCGCGATATTCGGCGAGGATCTTGACCCAATCCCTTGCAGAACGTGTTTCATTTTCCAGCTCTGTCGGGTCAAATTGTTGGTTCATGCGCCTGCCACTTATCATTGTTACCGAACGTCATAACCGAATACCGATGCCCGGCAAACGTCATTTTAGTCGCAGGACACGTTTTCCAGCTGGGACACGCAAGGCGTGGTGTTTCCGCCACCGTCCATGATCCTTGTTGCGATAAGGTTAACTGCGGCCAACAAAGCGTGCCAAAAACAAAAACGCCCACCAAATGGCGGGCGTTTTGCGTTAGTCTGCAGGCTGTTTTGTCGCTTAGCGACGCAGGCCCAGACGCTTGATCAGGTCCTGATAGCGGGCCTCATCCTTAGCGCGTGTGTAGTCCAGAAGCTTGCGGCGCAGGGCCACCATCTTCAGCAGACCACGACGACCGTGGTTGTCTTTCTTGTGGGTCTTGAAGTGCTCGGTCAGGGTAGCAATCCGGGAAGACAGGATCGCAACCTGCACTTCGGGGGAACCTGTGTCGCCGTCTTTGGTGGCGAATTCTTTCATGATCCGTGCTTTGTCTTCAGCAGTAATCGACATCGGGGTCTCCTTGGTTAAAGGGTTGATGGCGCAATCCGGGATGTCGTCCAGAAGAGGCCCATGGAGGTCGCACAGGGGATTCCCTGCGGATGCGTGCGTTTAGACGGAGCCTGCCAAAAAGGGAAGCGTTTTGTGGCGGTACATGCAGGCGGTTGGCAAATCCGCATCAAACGTTGCGGAATCTTGCGAAAGGGCTGTGCCTGTAAGCCAATTTTTACGAAATGCGCGACCACCGAGAGTGACTTGAGCCAGCTGCTTCAGCTTTGCCCTTTAAAGTCTTGGCGCCCTCTATCTGCCCGCCATAAAGGGCGGCATCCGAACACCCAGTACTGACGTCAGTCAGCCCATGATCATGCGGCCTCTGATACCATTGCGACGCGCGACACGTCGATCACCTTGGATCCATTAAAGACAGCAACCAAGTCGCCGTCAGCCAGCAGGTTCACGCCGTCATCAGTTGTTTCGGTCGTGAGTTCTGGAACCGGACCGGCCGGATCATAGATCAGCTCGACGCGGTCATCATCCGGGTTGTAGTCTGTGATGTAGGCGATCCCTTCGGCATCCATGTGAAAGACGTCATCGCCACGGCCACCGGTTGCGGTGTCCCCGTCACCGACCCAAATCTGATCATGACCCTCACCGCCTATCAGCGTGTCAGCATCCTGATCGTCATCCCCATAGATCAGGTCGTCCCCGGTACCACCGTCAAGAACATCGGCACCGTCGCCGCCGGTCAGAACATCATCACCGTCCAGACCAAGCAAAACGTCTGGGCCATCCGTCCCGGTCAGGAACGCATCGTGTGGGTCGATCAGATCATCTTGATAGTCTTCATCGTCCGCCTCTGCAGAAGCGCTCAGGGTGTCTGTCTCATCCGCGATGTCGGAGGTGGCAAAGCTGAGAACAGTGTCACTGTGCCCAAGGGTTTCAGAGGCGGTCAGTTCCGGACCTTCGGACGAATCGTCGTCCATGGCGGCGCCATCAGTCGCGGTTTGTGGTTCGGGCCAAAAGGCTGCGGCCAGTGCAAGGCCGAAGAGACTGAAAATAGGCAACATAAGCAACGTCCTGCGTCAACTGAATCGCCCCCGACCCTGTGTCTGCATATGCTTCGTAGCAAAGGCAGTGCCGATTTGTCCGCAGAATTCGATGTACTTGGTTAAGGGCGCACCCAGACTTCCGGCTGGACGCCGTAAGAAAGATAAAGGGGGTGGCGGGGGTGGCCGGCTTTTGTCAGGCCAAGACAATGCAAGGTCAAACCTGCGTCCTGAAACAGGTGCAAAACAGCCATATCACGTGCCCGATGCACACCGTGGACGCCCCAGGCAGCGACGGTCGTATCAGCCCAGCTGGCGCCCGCAATCAAGGCGGCATCGGCCTCTGGTCCCTCGGGCTTGGGGTGTTTGCGCATCTTGTGTGGGTCGGTCTCGCGCAGGGCAAACAGGTTCGTCACCTGGAAGGCGCCAAACCCCAAGGCGCGGGCACGCGCATGACAGCGGCCCACGGTGGGATCATTGGCCTGTTCTGTGGCTTTGGAGGGATTAAGCATGACAAACATCACCCGCTTGCCGGCAGGATCCCACGTACGGGTCAAAGCATAGCGATAGGTCTCGCAATCAGAATAGGTGGCCCAAGAGGTGGTCGGACCGTCAGTATGGTGGCGGGTGATCATCCCGTCGTTTTGGCACCGGTCTACCCCAAACACAAACAAGCCGCCTTTGTGTGAACAAAGACGGCCTGCTTGGGAGGGGGAGGTGTGTGTGCTGTGTGTGGTTTAGGCCAGAACCGGCTCCATCTTGCGGCTCCAGTTAAAGACAGCGCCGCGGGTTTCCATGACCCAGGCAGCGACAACCGCAAAGACGATGTGACCCCAAAGTGCGACCCATGTAATGCCCGAGAAACCAAGGAACGGCTTATTGCCAGCGACCAGATGCGCCATGACGTAGAGGGCGAAGACCCACAGGGCGACGCCGTATGCAACAGCAGTCAGGGACCAATGCATGCGTGGCATCACAGCTTTCTGGATCGGGCGGGCGATCATCAGATAACCCAGCGTGTAGGCAATCATGCCTGTGAAGACATGCAGCAGATGGGCTGTCCCCTTCGGAACGCTGTCAAAGACGGTGTTCAACGTCTGGTTGGCAAGGCCGACGGGGGCCAGTTTGGCATAGCCAAACATTGGGGCAAGGCCCTGACCAAAGGCGTCAAATGCGATGGTGGCGAATGCGCCGGCGATCAAAACTGTTGTAGCTGTCTGTTTCATGGATCTGGTCTCTTTCATGTGTCGGGTCGCGTGGGCGAATGTGTGTGTGGTGTGTGTGTCGTGAGTGGTGCCTTGCGGCGGGTATGTGTGGTGTGTGTGTTGTTGGTGTTGTGTGTGTTGATGCAGAGAATGTGGCTGAAACGCCGGGTTCTGTGCACCCACCTCACAGAGGGATGACCGCCCGACCAAAGACTGTAACATTTCGTGAAACAAATCCGCGCCCGCGCTGACGGCAGCGTGAGGCGCGTGACAATTTGAAATAAACGGGGGTGTTTTTGTAACGGACGGGGTGTGGCGTTACTGCGAATCGAGGACGAAAACGCGGGTCGGCTGCAATGTGCCTCCTAGATATTTGCCCACAGCAATCGGCTGACCCTCGGCAGAAGCCCAAACCTCTGCGCCGTAGTCAATCCCAGACCCAATCACCGGGGCAGGGTTGCCATTGCGCAGCTTGGCGATGCTTTCTGCAGGGCAGGTGACTTCTGGCAAGTCAGTCAGACCTGTTTCCAGCGGCAGCAGATGGGCGTCCAGTTCTGGCGTCCGGGCCAAGGCTTCGACCTGATCGAGTGCGATGCCGTCTTCCACATCAAACGGACCGGACCAAATCCGGCGCAGGGTCTGGACGTGACCATAACAGCCAAGGGCGGCCCCCAGATCACGGGCAATCGAACGGACATAGCCGCCTTTGCCGCATGTCATCTCTAGGACGACATGATCCGGGCTGGGGCGATCAACCAAAAGCAGTTCTTCCACCCAAAGCGGACGGGCGGCCAAATCCATTTCTTCACCGTCACGGGCTTTCTTGTAGGCGCGCTGTCCGTCGACCTTTACAGCAGAAAACTGGGGTGGCACCTGCATGATGTCCCCGATGAACGGCAAGAGCGCCTCTTTGATGGCCTCATCGGTGGGGCGGTCAACGGCGGTCGCGATCACTTCGCCTTCGGCATCATCTGTATTTGTGGCGGTCCCCAAAGTGACAGTAAATGTATAGGCCTTCAGGGCGTCGGTGATATAAGGGACCGTCTTGGTCGCCTCGCCAAGTGCGATCGCCAAAACACCGGTGGCTTCAGGGTCAAGCGTGCCAGCATGGCCTGCTTTCTTGGCATCCAATGCCCAGCGGACCTTGCCCACCACAGAGGTCGAGGTCACGCCAGCGGGTTTGTCGACCACCAGCCATCCGGAAATATCGCGGCCTTTGCGTTTACGTGCCATGGGTGCCTCGTTGGAATGGAAGGGGCCTGCTACGAGTTAGCCGGTGAAGCGTCAAGGCGAGAGTGCGGGAACGGGGGCCAGCCCCCATACCCCCGGGATATAGAAAGAAACAAAGAAATCAGGGTTACTCGAAGACCGCGATCATGGGGCCCAATTGGAAACCGAAGTCATCGCGGTTCATTTGGGGCGCGTAAAGCCGCGAGATGGAGCCGTCGAAGTAAAGCGCGTTGGGGGTTTTCAGATGATCCCGAAACAGCGTTCCGAAGTCATGAAAATTGACCGGTTCGTTTGAAATCGCGAAGACGGCGGCGCTGCCGTCAGCACTGGTGCCCACCCCGTTGCGGATATGCTTGGAGGTGCCGCCGGGGATAAAGCGAGGGTGCAATTGGCTGTTGATGACCAGCATCGGGCCGGATTGGCTGGCGTCACGGCAACTGGGGGCGGTGTTGAGGTAGGCGAGAGTCTCGTACACCTGCGCGCGCGTGTCGGTCAGACAGAGGACACCGTTCGGCAATAAGCCAAAGTTACCCGGACCTGCTGAGGTCACGATATGCGACGTGATCATTCCGTCTTGTTGGTAAAGGCCCACTGGGCTGCGGTCTTCGTGGTACATGCCAGCGTTCATGGCGAACGCGAGCGACCGATCAGGATGCAATTTGGCCAGCGCATCGAAGCTGCCGACAATGTTCCCGGATGGGTCGGCGTGATGCAGCGACAAGTCCTCCGTGGTCGCGTCAACCGCACATACCGTATAACTTTGGCCCAAATGACTGACGTCTTCACAGGTGACGGCCCCCGCCCCGGTGGCCAGCACCGCCGCCAGCAGAAAGCTACTCGTCCAGATCGCGCCGGACATGGTCATTTTCCAACATTGCCCGTGTGGCATCCATTTGATCGAATGTGCCGTCGATCTCGAACCGGATTTCCGGGGCGAACTTTTGGCTGCCCCCTTTCACCACCAGATGCCGGATCTCGTGGCGGTTGCGGCGCATGGCATCCAGCGCCTCTTCCTTGTTCTTGCCACCCAAGGGCAAAATATAGGCCGTCGCAACCCGCAGGTCCGGTGACATGCGGACCTCGCCGACGGTGATCATCAGGCGGTTCAGGTCCGGGTCATGGACCTCGCCGCGCTGCAGGACCGCAGACAGGGTCCGCCGGATCTGTTCGCCCACTTTCAGCATACGCTGGGTGGGGGCCTTGCCGTCTCTGTTGCTTTGCTTTGCCATGCGTTGCATCTAAGGGGTCGATCTGGGTTTGCCAAGGCGGGCCATTGGGGCAAACGTATGGGAGTGCAGGAAATGACGCAGGGACCGGGTATTGTTGTCACGGGGGCTTCGGGCCGGATGGGGCAGACGCTGATAAAACTGATAGCGGAGTCGGACGCTTGCCATCTTGTGGGTGCCTTAGAGCAGACAGGTCATGATTGGGTCGGGCAGGATATCGGGACGGCGATGGGCGGTCAGGCGCTGGGCGTGACGGTCACGGATGATGCGCTGGAAGCGTTTGTGAAGGCGCAGGCCGTCATTGATTTCACGGCTCCCGCCGCGACTGTGGCGTTCTCGGAACTTACTGCGCAGGCCAAGGCGGTCCATGTGATTGGGACCACAGGCATGACGGGCGAGGATATCGCCAAGGTCGATGCCGCCGCCCGCCACACAGCTGTCGTGCGGGCCGGGAATATGTCGCTTGGGGTGAACCTCCTGACGCAACTGACCAAGAAGGTGGCGGCCGCCCTTGATGAAGACTTCGATATCGAAGTGATCGAGGCCCACCATAAGCATAAGGTCGATGCACCGTCTGGGACGGCCTTGATGCTGGGCGAAGCTGCGGCGGACGGGCGTGGTGTGGCCCTCAGTGATGTGCGGGACTCTGGCCGTGACGGGATCACCGGGGCACGCAAGCGAGGTGACATCGGGTTCACGGCAATCCGGGGCGGGGATATCGTTGGAGAGCATGATGTTTTGTTCGCAGCCGATGGCGAACGGATCACTTTGCGCCATGTTGCATCCGACCGCAGCGTCTTTGCGCGCGGGGCTTTGAAAGCAGCGCTGTGGGGGCAATCACAGGGACCGGGCGCTTACGATATGTTGGACGTCCTTGGTCTATCCGACTGGCGGTAAGCCGCGTACAGCGATATTTTCCAGAACCGATCCGGGTCGGTCTGCGTAAGAATACCAAACGCAGAAGACAGAAGGAGAGTTCTGATGTCGACAACGATGAAATCTACAATTGTGGCGCTGTCTGTACTGGCTGCGGGATCGGCTGTTGCAGCACAAGGTTTCCAGCCGGTCTCGGACCGCGCGACGTTTTTGCAGCTGATGGGGGACAAGAACCTGTCGAACCGGCTGTATGGCGTGAACCTAAAGGTGTCCCCTGATGGGACCATCGCGGGAACGGGTGCTGGTTGGGACATCACCGGGACATGGTCTTGGGAAGGCGGGTACTTTTGCCGCGAGATGAATTGGGGCGGCGACCCAATCGCCTACAATTGCCAACTGGTCGAGGCGAACGGGCCGGAAATGCGGTTTACGACAGACCAGGGTGCGGGCGAAAGCGCGTCTTTCCGTCTGCGCTAAACTGAAAAGCGGGCCTGAAAGGCAGTCTCGCCTGCGGGCGTGAACGTTACGATCCGGGTGCTGCGGTCTCGCTGCGCCCAGCCCAGGTTTTCGAATTGAGTCAGCAGGGCGCGACCAAGACTGCCGGCCAGATGGGTGCGACGGGCGCTCCAATCCAGACAGGCTTTGCACAGGGGTGCTTTGGCGCGGGTCAACGCAGTTAAATCAATGCCAAAGTCCGTGGCAAAGGCGGCACCCTGTGGGGTCAATTGCGGCTCGTCCGAGAACTCTTGCAATAGACCCTGCGCCAGCATCGCATCGTAAAGCTGAATGCCCATATCGCCTGCCAGATGGTTGTAACAAACGCGGGCGTGTCGCAGGGCAGCATTCTTGGGACCGGTCCGGGTGCGGGTATGGCCGTTCATGGCGGCAAGGCCCATCAGACCTTCAAGCACCCCTGCGACATCTGCGTTGGCTATGGCAAAATACTTGTGGCGCCCCTGTTTGCGGGGGGCAAGCAAGCCACCCTGATCCAGCTTTGACAGATGAGAACTGGCAGTTTGAACCGTCACACCTGCCTCTGCGGCCAGTTCGGTTGCGGTCAGGGCTTTGCCGCTCATCAAGGCGGTCAGCATATTGGCGCGGGCAGGGTCACCGATCAGGGCGGCAATACGGGCGATGTCAGGGCCTTCTTTCATACTTCGATCTTAGTCGAAGCATTCGCGCCCTGTAAAGCGCTAGACCTTGGTCATCTTACAAAAGGGCCAGCTATGCTGACATGCATCATCAAATATCACATCGATCCCGCAAAGAAGGATCAATTCACACAATACGCAAAGACATGGGGGCAGGCGATCCCGGAGTGTGGGGCAGACCTGATCGGATATTATGCACCCCACGAGGGATCTACGACGCTGGCGTACGGGATTTATAACGTGGCGTCTTTGACGGATTATGAAGCCTACCGTGCAAGGTTGGCCGCACATCCGCTTGGGCAGCAAAACTACGCCTTTGCGCAGAAAGAGAGATTCCTGCTGCGCGAAGACCGGACGTTCTTGCGGCAGGTATCAAAGTCCGACGTCTAGAATCTCTTGCGCACAGGCGGTGGGTTCGGCGCCATCAGCCAGTGTTTCAGAGGTCAGAAAACTGGCCAGGCTTAGGCCAGCGACAACAACAAGAAAGCAATAAGGAAGAGTGCGCATAACGGGCTCCTTTGGTGGGTGTCCGTCTTAGAACGCAGGGCCCGTTGGTTTCCGTCGCGGAAACACCGAAAAAAGTGGACCGATCAGAAATCGATCGCAATCCCCTTCTTTTCCCAATCGCCATACCGGATCGGGTCCAGCCCGTCGCGACCGCCCAATTCGATCGGGCGCTTTTCGTCCTTGGCCTGTTTGCGGCGTTCGGCGGCTTCGGCAAGGGCGCGCTGGGCGGCGGGCGGCAGGTCTTTGGGGGTCTCGTCAGTCACGGGGTCGGTCCTTGTTCCGGTGATCTTTCTGATATACCCCGCAGGCGGTTCAAAACAAGGGATCCCCCAATGGCCCACACCGGTCTGCCCCCACGCCGCGCGGCGTGGCATTTGATGGAAGAGATCACAGGCGAAGGCCGTCTGATGTCCGAATTGATCGGGGGCGGGGCGCTGGATCATCTAGATGCGGCAGATCGGGCGCGGGCGCAGCGTCTGGCGCTGGATGCGCTGCGGGGGGCAGACCGGGCGGATCGGATGCTGAAACCCTATCTAAAGAAGCAACCGCCGGATGCTGTCCTGAATGCGCTGCGCCTTGGCGTGATCGAGCTGTGTGGGGGTGAGGCAGCGCACGGCGTGGTCAATTCCTACGTCGAGGTGGTGGGGCGCAACAAACACACAGCCAACATGAAGGGTCTGACCAACGCCGTCTTGCGGCGGATTGCCGAAGAGGGCGAAAAAGGCTGGACCAAACGCAATCTGCCACTGACACCCGGTTGGCTGCGCCAGCCCTTGGTCGCGGCATGGGGGCGCAAGGCGGTCGAAGGCATGGAGGCCGCACACTTTGCAGGGGCGTCCTTGGACCTGACTGTGAAATCGAACCCCGCAGCTGTGGCCGAAGCCGTTGGTGGCGTTGTGCTGCCAAACGGATCGGTGCGGTTGGCGGAAGCGGGGCAAGTCTCTGCGCTGCCGGGCTTTGAAGCTGGCGACTGGTGGGTCCAAGACGCAGCGGCAGCATTTCCGGTTCAGGTGTTGGATCCGCAACCGGGCATGCGTGTGCTGGACCTTTGTGCGGCACCGGGCGGCAAAACGTTGCAACTTGCGGCGGCTGGGGCGGATGTGACGGCTGTTGATGTTAGCGGGACGCGCATGGCGCGGGTCAAAGAGAACCTCAAGCGGGTCGGATTGCAGGCAAAAACGGTGGTATCAGACGCTTTTGCGTATGACGAAGGCGATTTTGACGCGATTTTGCTGGACGCGCCCTGCTCGGCGACAGGCACAATCCGGCGGCACCCGGACCTGCCCTACGCCAAGGACGGGACCGAATTCATGGCCCTGATCGAACAACAGGAACGATTGATCGACCACGCATTGACCCTGCTGAAACCCGGCGGAAAACTGGTGTTCTGTACCTGCTCGTTGCTGCCAGACGAGGGGGAAATCCAAATCGATGAGGCGTTAGAGCGGCACCCGGAGCTGTCAGTTGATCTGGACGCTCGCAACAGAACAGGCATCGACATTGCCTGGTTCACCGAAGAAGGCGGCATTCGTTTGCGGCCCGATTATTGGGTGGAAAAAGGCGGTATGGACGGATTCTATATCGCGGTTCTGACCAAGCCGTAAGGGCGGCGACGGGTCGAAGCCCCGCCCTACGGACGATCTTGACTTGTGTGGGGATGAGGGTGCGGGACGCCTTCCGCGGGAGAGTTGTTGGGGCGAAATGAAGGCGTGTCGTCGCGTTATACCGTAGGGCCGGGCGCAGGCGCGCCGCCGCCATCAAGATCAAAACGCCGTCACAAAACCCCCGGCACCACCAAATCAGGCGGCCTGTGGCCATCGGCAAAGGTCTTGATGTTCACGATCACCTTCTCGCCCATTTCGATCCGGCCCTCGACAGTGGCGGATCCCATGTGGGGCAGCAGAACCACGTTTGGCAGATCGCGCAGGCGTGGATTAATCTCATGCCCCCGCTCGAACACATCCAGACCCGCACCTGCGATCTCTTGAGCGCGCAGCATCCGGGTCAGGGCGTTTTCATCAATCACCTCACCCCGTGATGTGTTCACAATCACAGAATCCGGCTTCATCAGCTTGAGCCGCCGTGCATTCATCAAATGAAACGTCGAGGGGGTATGCGGGCAGTTTATCGACACGATGTCCATCCGGGCGACCATCTGATCAAGGCTTTCCCAATAGGTCGCATCCAGCGCCTCCTCTACCTCGGCCCGCAGCCGTTTTCGATTGTGGTAATGGACTTGCATCCCAAAAGCGGCAGCGCGCCGGGCAACTGCCTGCCCAATGCGGCCCATCCCCAGAATACCTAACCGGCGCCCCGAAATTCGACCCCCCAACATTGCGGTCGGCGACCAGCCTTCCCAGTCGCCGCTCCCCATCACGCGCAAGCCTTCGGGGATCCGGCGGGTCACGGCGAGGATCAAGGCGATCGTCATATCGGCGGTATCATCGGTGACAGTTCCGGGCGTGTTCGACACCAAGATGCCGCGCTGACGGGCGGTGGCAACGTCAATCCGGTCAACACCGGCCCCATAGTTGGCGATCAGTTTCAGCTGCTCTCCGGCTTGGGCCAGCAATGGCGCGTCGATCATGTCGGTCACGGTGGGAACCAGCACATCGGCCTCTTTCACGGCGGCCACCAGCTCTTCGCGGGTCATCGGGGCGTCGGTATCGCGCAACTGGACGTCAAAAAGCTCCTTCATCCGGGTCTCGACGCCTTCCGGCAACCGTCGCGTGACGACAACACTCAACCGCTGACCTGGCATGTTTGGAATCCTCCCGCTTGAATTCTGACACCTGTTCAGGCCAGACTGCCCTTAGCGGACGCAAGGCACAAGAACCTCGCGCTGTCAGAGTGGTATAAAGGGCGAATTTCCAATGTTGATGCGGATCATGATGATGTGCGCGGCGCTGTGCGTCGTCTTTGGCATGTCGGTACAGGCGCAAGAGGCCCCAACAATAGGCCCCGAAACAAACCGACCGCTACCGCGCTACGTGTCCCTCAAAGCATCAGAGGCAAACGTCCGGCGCGGCCCCAGCCT
>CALILP010000207.1 GCA_938016515.1 uncultured Paracoccaceae bacterium | reverse complement strand
AGAGAAAACAAATAAGAGTGAAACTGCTCCCAAAGTCACAAAGCACTTTCAATTCCTTACTGCACATGACCAGCGTGCCTTTTGCAAACAGACAAGCAGCACTTGGCGCAAACACAGCAAAGGGCGAGAAGTCCACATTTTGCTGGGCAAAACCTATCTGAAAACTCACGCTCGCAGCGACGAGCTGGAAAACGGGGGCGACCGCAGAATGGTCAGATGCCGCCGAATGTCTCTTAAGAGCCCAAATCGAGCGATGCTGCAATGTGTATAAAAGTCCGTTTTAGCTTCGACGGAAAGTTCGTCATCGTACGTAGAACTATCTAGTGGACGCAGAACAGCGCTAATCATAGACAAAACACGGAGCGAAAAATGCCAAACATAAACACGCTGCCAGTTGCATTCAGCATTCTGGCAATTGCAACCCCAGCTCTTGCCGAGAACGTCGAAATCTACGTCGTCGACATGCTCGACAACATTCAAAGCGGCTATTGCATCGACATTGCAAAGGGACGAGGTGCCGATGCAAATCCAGATGACGGACTGCAGGCTCATACTTGCTACAGCCCTTCCGGAGAAGTCCTTGTCGATCAGGCGTTTGATCCGGATCAATTTGCAGATGGCGTGTTGTATATGCCTGAGTTTGACGTTTGTATTCAAGCCCCTTCAACAGAAATTGGAGCTTCCGTTGAACTTGCCGCTTGTGACAGTTCTGCCTCCCAAAGCTGGGTGTTTGACGGCGAAGGCACCATCATCCCAGCGTCGGCCCCAGACACGTGCCTGACGTTGACCGGTGAGACCAGCACAGGCCGCAGTGATGAGAACCAAATGATCGCCATGACGCTTCAAGCTTGCTCCGACGATCTGGCAGCGTACCAGACTTGGTCCAACCGCGCTGCAGAATAACACTGAACCCCGGGAACAGATTAAGTGTACTCCCGGGGCAATCGGATGCGATTATTCTAGACGCTGACGACGCGTCTTTAATGTTTCGACGCTTATTGCTTCCTTCCAAAACCGGACACTCGTGCGAACCTAGTTAAAGTCAACTAAGTCCGCACAGCAGACCTCTCTAATAAGCTGGCAAAAAACTTCACGACTGCTCAGGCGTCCATCTTCAACACCGCTCCGCTCGGCATGCGCACGCGCATCCCACCCCCAACCGACTTTGCCATTGGAAGCTGGGCGACATCGCGCTATAGAACCGAACCGATCATATGGATCGGCATGTAAAATCCAATGAAATGGAGTAGGACCAATGACGAACTGGCAAAAAACGGACTGGCGCAAAAAGCCCCGGATCCAAATGCCAACTTATACCGACGCGGCCGCATTGCAGGCTGTGGAAGGTCGTCTGTCCTCGTATCCACCCTTGGTTTTCGCAGGCGAGGCACGCAGGCTAAAACAGCATCTTGGCGCTTGTAGCCGGGGCGAGGCGTTTTTGCTGCAAGGCGGTGATTGCGCAGAAAGCTTTGCTGAGTTTTCCGCAGACGGCATCCGTGACACCTTTAAGGTGATGCTGCAGATGGCGATGGTCCTGACCTACGGCGCGAAGGTGCCTGTCGTGAAGGTTGGCCGCATGGCCGGTCAAATGGCCAAGCCACGCTCTGCCGATACAGAAACCGTCGATGGCGTGGAATTGCCCAGCTACCGCGGTGATATCATCAATGGGTTTGACTTCACCGAAGCTGCCCGCGTGCCTGATGCTGAACGTATGGTGCAGGCCTACATGCAAGCAGCAGCGACGCTGAACCTGCTGCGCGCATTCTCGACCGGTGGTTACGCTGATGTGCATCAGGTCCATCAATGGACCCTTGGTTTCACCGAGGCGCCAGAGGCCCAAAAATACCGCGAAATGGCGGAGCGGATCTCTGATACGCTTGATTTCATGAACGCCGCAGGTCTGACGACCGAAAGCAATCACGAGCTGCAGACGGTCGAGTTCTACACCTCGCACGAGGCCTTGCTGCTTGAGTATGAAGAGGCGCTGACCCGCATCGACAGCACATCCGGCAAATGGCTTGCGGGCTCTGGTCATATGATCTGGATCGGTGATCGGACGCGTCAGCCTGATGGGGCGCATGTAGAGTTCTGCTCTGGCGTGCAAAACCCGATTGGTCTGAAATGTGGTCCGACAATGACCAGCGGTCACCTGAAAGCACTGATGGCGAAACTGAACCCCGAGAACGAGGAAGGGCGTTTGACCCTGATCGCGCGTTTCGGGGCCGGGTCTGTCGGTGAACACCTGCCGCGTTTGATCAAAGCAGTTCAGGAAGAGGGCGCAAACGTCAACTGGACCTGTGATGCAATGCACGGCAACACGATCAAGTCGTCGACCGGCTACAAGACCCGGCCATTCGATTCCGTGCTGCGCGAAGTGAAAGAGTTCTTTGGCGTGCACAACGCTGAGGGCACGATCCCCGGTGGCGTGCATTTCGAGATGACCGGCGCTGACGTCACAGAATGCACAGGCGGTGTCCGTGCGGTGACCGACGAGAACCTCGCCGATCGATATCACACAGCTTGCGACCCGCGTTTGAACGCCTCTCAATCCCTAGAGCTGGCTTTCCTTGTATCCGAGGAATTGTCCGCGCGCCGCAGCAAGATTTTGGCTGCAAAAGCGGGTTAAGACCTCTTAAGTTTTTATGAAGATGGGCGTCCAATTTGGGCGCCCATTTTCGCTGCGAAAATAGGGATTTAGCTGTTGTTGACAACCAACCGCAAATGGGGGCGGCGGAACTGAGGTGCGGGGGCATGCGTGTCGCCAAAGTCGTCATGATAATCTGCGGTGGCCATTTGCGTTTTGACCTCGTGGATCGTGCGGATCATTGGTGTCAACCGCTTGCACCGCAACGGCAAGGCCTGATCAACGTCAAACCGCAACGCCCGCCGTCCGGGTTTGCCATCAAGGACGATCGCACCGAAAATCCGGCTGATGTCTCCATCCTGATCGGTCAACGGCAAAAGCAGCAATCGCCCCCGAACCGGTCCGCGCGCCAAGCCACGGGTGGCGGTCAGCGGTATCTCAACGATTTCAGGACCTTCGCAGACGGCATTGATCAATGGCCCCAGCGTGTCGCGACCGTCTGCGGTGAACACAGCACTGAGTGGCATCGACCGCGCCTCCATCCCAAGGATCGTCGACAATGCCTGTCCTGCCACCCGAAAACGCGCAATGGTTGGTGCCACCCTTTCCAACACAAAGCAGTGCGATAAAGCCGCGTCCAACGCATCTGGCGACAAGGTCATGCGCGCCGGCACGGGGCTGGATTTGCGTATGGTTTCCCAATGCGCCTCGACCCGTTGAAGAATATCTTCGCCCTCTGCCGTGTGAAACGGCACCCGGTTATAGCGCAGCGTTGCGTGCTTTTGTGTCATAAAATGACCTTCCTGAAAAATCGTGAACCCTGCGACCAGATTAACAGATCGTTACGATTTTTCATTTAACAAAGTCTTAAATGGTTAATTCCACCTCCGAAGCGGCTGGCCCATGAAGCACCGCCTCTTGCCCCTGCGGGCGGCTTTCCGATAGGGGTTGCCACAACGAAAAAGCCTTGGGACCACGCCATGATCCATTCGATGACTGCCTTCGCAAGCCGTACTGGCGGACTAGAGGGTGCGGCGTGGGTGTGGGAGGTTCGCTGTGTGAATGCCCGTGGTCTTGATCTGCGCTTGCGCCTGCCGGACGGGATCGATGGGCTAGAGCCTGACATTCGTAAGCAGTTTGGTGCCGCACTCAGCCGGGGGAATGTCACCTTGTCGTTGCGTCTGTCCCAAGAGGCGGCACAGCAAACCCTTGCGATTGACGAAAGCCAGTTGGACCGTGTCCTGGAGGCTCTGGATCAGATACAGGAACGCGCCTTCACCAAAGGCGTGACCCTTGGCCAACCGACCGCCGCAGACGTGCTGAACCAGCGCGGCGTCGCGGTGCAGGGAAACGGGCAGACGATGCGTGATGATCTTGTGACGGCGATCAAGGCGGATGTCGCACCTTTGCTGGCTGACCTTGTGATAATGCGCACGCACGAAGGGGCTGCTCTGGCGGCGGTTGTCAAAGATCAATTGGCACAGATCGAGACACTGATCGCCGAGGCAGAAGCTGCCGTTGTGGCCCGCAAGCCTGACGCTGCCGCCGCGTTGAAAGCGGCAATGGAGCGGGTTTTGACAGACACGCCCGCAGATCCAGACAGGCTGGCGCAGGAATTGGCCGTGCTGGCCGTGAAAACGGATGTCACCGAAGAGATCGATCGCCTGAAGGCCCATGTCGCCGCCGCCCGTGATCTGGTGCATGCCGCCGAGACCGGGGATCAGCCTGTGGGCCGCCGCCTTGATTTTCTAAGTCAGGAATTCAACCGCGAGGCCAATACCCTATGTGCCAAGGCCCAGCATCCCAAGTTGACAGCCATCGGTCTTGATCTGAAAACGGTGATCGACCAGATGCGCGAACAAATCCAGAATGTGGAGTAAACGATGACCCGGCGTGGCCTTTTGATCATCTTATCCTCGCCGTCGGGGGCGGGGAAATCCACGCTGGCCCGTGCCTTGCGCAAATGGGACGAAACCTTGCGTTTTTCCGTTTCCGCGACGACCCGCCCGCCGCGTGCCGGTGAGGTGGATGGGACCGATTACTTTTTCGTGCCCGTCGAGGATTTCCAGCGTCAGGTTGCAGACGGTGACATGCTGGAACATGCACGGGTTTTTGAAAATTACTATGGCTCGCCCAAGGCCCCGGTCGCCGAGGCGATTGATGCAGGCCGCGATGTTCTGTTTGATATCGACTGGCAGGGCGCGCAGCAGATCTCAAACTCTGCCTTGCAGGATCATGTGTTGTCGATCTTTATTCTGCCCCCCTCGATCCCAGAGTTGCACCGCCGCCTTGTGTCACGCGGGCAGGACGACGCCGAGGTGATTGAAAAGCGGATGCAGAAAAGCTGGGATGAGATCAGCCATTGGGATGGGTATGATTATGTGCTGGTGAATGACGACCTGGCCACCACCGAAGACCGCCTGAAGACGATCATCACAGCAGAGCGTTTGCGTGCCAGCCAGCAGCCCGCCTTGGTTGATCATGTCCGCAAGTTGCAAACAGAATTCGAGGATCGCGCATGATCTATGAACTGGATGGCGTGTCTCCGCAGGTCCATGCGACGGCTTGGGTCGCACCCGGCACCCATGTGATTGGGAATGTGTCTTTGGACTCGGCCACGTCTGTTTGGTTTGGCACCACGATCCGCGGCGATAATGACCCGATATCCGTGGGTGCTGGCAGCAATATTCAGGAAAACTGTGTCCTGCATACGGATCCGGGCTGTCCGCTGACCATCGGTGAGAATTGCACGATTGGCCACAAGGCGATGCTGCATGGCTGTACCATCGGCGACAACAGCCTGATCGGAATGGGGGCCACGGTGTTGAACGGCGCCGTAATTGGCAAGAACTGCCTGATCGGGGCAGGGGCTTTGATCACAGAAGGCAAGGTGATCCCCGACGGAGCGCTGGTGATGGGGGTGCCCGGCAAGGTTGTGCGCGCGTTGGATGACGGTGCGATCAAAGGACTGACCCAGTCTGCCAAGCATTATCAGCAAAACGCCGCCCGGTTCCGTCAGAGTTTGCAGCCTCTGGCATGACACTACAAGGCCAGCCAAGATGACCGATCTGCCTGCAAGTGCTTTGATCGCTGCGTTGAAAACCCCGCTGCTCCTGATTGGCCCGGACGACAGGGTGCAGGCCCAGAACGCTGCGATGACCGAACTGTTGAAGATCGACTTTGAGGGCCGCAACTACATCACTGCCTTGCGTCAGCCAGCCACCATCGATGCTGTCACCGACGCCCGCGCCGATGGTGTCACCAAGACAGCCCGATATTTGCTGCGTATCGACGGGTCTGACCGATATTTCGAAGTGTCAGCGATCCCGACTGATGGTCATGTTGTGATCACCTTTACGGATCAGACTGCCGCCGAAGAAACCTTGTCGTTGCGCCGCGACTTTGTCGCCAACGTCAGCCACGAGTTGCGCACACCCCTGACCGCATTGCTGGGGTTTATCGAGACCTTGCAGGGCCCAGCCCGTGAAGACCCCGCCGCACAAGAGCGGTTCTTGGGGATTATGGCGACAGAGGCAGACCGTTTGCGCCGTTTGGTGGATGACCTGTTGTCCCTGACCCGCGTCGAGGAACAAGAGCGAAGCCGCCCCGCTGATCCCGTTGATCTGGGCGCGGTTGTGCGTCAGGCGACCGACTTGTTGGGTCCGATGGCGATTGCCGCGGGCACCCGGTTGATTGCCAAAATGCCGGATGTATTGCCCCATGTGCCCGGCGATGACGCGCAATTGCAGCAGGTGCTGCACAACCTGATCGAGAACGCGATCAAATATGGGGCCACGGATCAAGGCATCATCGTTGAGATCACCAAGCCCACGTTCGAAACCGCGTTACACGAAACCGCTATTCGGATGACCGTCAAAGATCATGGCCAGGGGATACCTGCACATCACCTTATTCGCCTGACCGAAAGATTCTACCGGGTCGATGGTCACCGGTCTCGGGCGCAGGGGGGGACCGGGCTGGGCCTTGCGATTGTAAAGCACATCGCAAACCGTCATCGCGGAAAGCTTTATTTTGAAAGCGTTGAGGGGCAGGGCACCACGGCCACCCTGATGTTGCCGACTGCCATTTCCTGACCGCAATATCTGGTGTTCTGGGGGTGTCATAAAACTTTTACATAAATGTCACAAAAGGTTGGTGCTGGAGGCCTAGACGGGCGCTTGAGGGGGCCGCGAGACGTCGCCTCTGATGTATGACACCATATTGGAGAGACTGATGTCTTCTTTGAAACTGACTGCCTCTGTTCTGGCACTCACCGCCATTTCCGCAACTGCCGCTGCTGCCCGTGATAACGTGCAGGTTGCCGGGTCTTCTACTGTACTGCCTTACGCATCCATCGTGGCTGAAGCCTTTGGCGAGAACTTTGACTTTCCAACGCCGGTTGTTGAATCCGGTGGGTCGTCTTCCGGGCTCAAGCGGTTCTGTGAAGGTGTTGGCGAAAACACCATCGATATCGCGAACGCCTCTCGTGCGATCCGCGACGGTGAAGTGGCAGCTTGTGCAGACGCTGGTGTGACCGACATCATCGAAGTCCGGATCGGCTATGACGGGATCGTTTTTGCATCCCAACTTGATGGCCCTGCGTACACAGCGTTTGAGCCGGTGGACCTCTTTAATGCCCTCGCCCCGAAGGTCATGGTCGACGGCGCGCTGGTCGATAACCCGCATACCAACTGGTCTGATTTCAACGCTGACCTGCCAGACGCAGAAATTCTGGCCTTCATTCCGGGCACTAAGCACGGCACACGTGAAGTGTTCGAAGAGAAGGTGATCGCGGTTGGGTGTGAGGAATCAGGCGCGATGGCTGCGATGATCGAAGGCGGCATGTCCGAGGATGACGCAGAAGACGCCTGTCTGGCTGTGCGCGGCGACGGTCTGTCTGTCGACATCGACGGGGACTACACAGAGACGTTGGCCCGGATCGATGCCAACTCTAACGCCATCGGCGTGTTTGGTCTGGCGTTCTACGAGAACAACACAGACAAGCTGAAAGTCGCGACAATGTCCGGTGTAGAACCCACTACCGAGACGATCTCGACAGGTGACTACCCTGTGTCCCGCCCGCTGTATTTTTACATCAAGCAAGCGCACATCGGCGTCATCCCCGGCCTGAAAGAATTCGCAGAATTCTTCGTCGCTGACGAAATCGCTGGCCCAGATGGCCCGCTGGCCGAATACGGTCTGGTGTCCGATCCGGCGCTGGCTGATACACAAGCGATGATCTCATCCGAAGAGACGATGTAACCAACCTCACCAATGTGTGGCGCACCACCGGTTGCGCCACACATTCTTAAGGCCTGCAGGTTTGACCCATACCGACGGGTCTACATGCCGGCGCAGACTGACAACGGGAGATGACATGTCGAACCTTCTTCTTATTGCGATTGTCATTGTGCTGGGCGCAGTTGGGTACGTATTGGGACGCAAACGCGCCCTGAATACCGCAGGCGGCAATATCCGCGATCTGCATTCCTTGCCGGTCTATTACGGGGCCAACACGGCGATGACTGCCGTTGTCCCTGCGATGGGCCTGCTTCTTGTCTGGTTGCTGGTGCAACCGATGGTCGTCAACAATGCCGTATCGGGTATGATTTCCGACGCGACCATCGCTGAGGCCGGATCGCGCGACTTGGTCATGTCTGATGTCCGCCGTGTGGCTGATGGGCTTGATCTGGCCGTTGCAAATGGTGCCATGAGCGGCGCTGAGGCCAGCAACCTTGATCCATCCACAAGCGATGTGCGTGGCATTCTTGCAGCCGTTGGCGTCGCATTGGGATCCGACGTCTCATCCGAGACGCTGGACGCCGCACAACGGTATCGTGGCATGTCTGGCACTGGCAGTATCTGGAAGGCTGTTGTTGTGATTGCGGCCTCTGTTGCGGGGCTGGGCATCGCCTACATGCAGTCTCATAAAGATTTTCGGGCCCGCAATATCGTCGAACGTGGCGTGTTGGCCTTGCTGATCTTTGCAGCCTCAATCGCGATTTTGACAACGCTTGGGATCATATTGTCTTTGGTCTTCAGCACGGTCGAGTTTTTCCGCCTGTATGCGGCCAGTGACTTCTTTTTCGGCCTGCGTTGGAATCCCAGCTTTTCCGGGCGTGGGGGTGGGTCAGAGCTTGGCATCCTGCCGTTGCTTTGGGGCACGTTATATATCTCTTTCGTGGCCTTGATTGTCGCCGTGCCCTTGGGCCTATTCGCCGCGATTTATCTGTCCGAATATGCATCCAACCGGTTTCGGTCTATCGCCAAACCCTTGCTGGAGGTGCTCGCCGGGATCCCCACAATCGTCTACGGCCTTTTTGCATTGCTGACTGTTGGTCCCTTGCTGGTTGACGTGTTTGGATCCGGGGGCCTGTTGGGCGTTGACTGGATGGCAGGTGGCACGGCAGTGATGACTGCAGGCCTTGTAATGGGCATCATGTTGATCCCATTCGTCAGCTCATTGTCAGATGATATCATCAATGCGGTTCCGCAGTCGATGCGGGATGGCTCTTACGGGTTGGGTGCCACCAAGTCCGAGACCGTGCGTCAGGTGATCTTGCCCGCAGCCTTGCCCGGTATCGTTGGTGCAATCCTGCTGGCCGCGTCCCGCGCGATTGGTGAGACAATGATTGTCGTCCTTGGGGCAGGGGCCGCTGCCCGCCTCAGCATGAATCCATTTGACGCCATGACCACTGTCACTGCCAAGATCGTCAGCCAGCTGACCGGGGACAGCGACTTTGCCTCGCCAGAGGCTTTGGTGGCCTTTGCCTTGGGCATCTCCCTTTTCATCATCACGCTGGGGCTGAATGTTTTCGCCCTCTATATCGTTCGCAAATACAGAGAGCAGTACGACTAATGACTGATGCGACTGTTACACCAACGCCAGCACCCCGGACCAAGGGCAAATCCTTGATGTCCGAGGATGCCCGGACGAAAAAGCGCAACGCCGCCGAGAAACGCTTTCGCGCGTATGGTCTTGGGGCGATTACGGTTGGTTTGCTGTTTTTGGTGTCCTTACTGTGGGCCATCGTTCAAAACGGGACGCCTGCCTTCACGCAGACCTTCGTCACCCTTGACGTGGCGTTGCTGGAAGAGAAGCTGGACAAGACCGGCAACCGCGACATTGACGAGATCAAGAAGGTCTCGACGTTTGGGTATAACCCGCTGATTGCTGAGGCCTTGGTTACGGCGACTGCAGACATTGAAACCGAGGTCACTGACAAAGACCTTAAGAAGATCCTGTCGGCTTCGGCTGCGGCGCTCTTGCGTGATCAGGTTATCGCAAACCCCGATTTGATCGGTGAAACTGTCGAATTCCGCCTGCTCGCCTCGTCTCGCGTGGATGGATACCTTAAGGGTCGCGTGACCCGTGAAGATCTGGCGCGCGACAAGAACCTGGATGCCGCACACCTTGATCTGATTGATGTGATGGTTGAACAGGGCTCGGTCGAGCGGGTGTTCAACTGGGATTTCATCCTTGGGGCCGATGCCTCTGAAAGCAGGCCAGAGGCTGCGGGGATTGGCGTGTCGATGCTGGGCTCTTTCTTCATGATGCTGGTGGTGCTGTTTCTGGCCTTGCCGATTGGGGTTGCAGCCTCGATCTACCTCGAAGAATTCGCCCCACAGAACCGGTTTACCGACCTGATCGAGGTGAATATCTCGAACCTTGCGGCTGTCCCGTCGATTGTGTTTGGCATTCTTGGGCTTGCCGCGTTTATCCAGTTTGCCCATCTGCCGCAGTCTGCACCCATCGTGGGTGGTCTGACCCTGACGCTGATGACGCTGCCGACCATCGTAATCTCGACGCGGGCTTCGCTGAAAGCCGTGCCGCCGTCGATCCGGGATGCGGCATTGGGGGTAGGGGCCTCTAAGATGCAGTCGGTGTTTCACCATGTTCTGCCATTGGCGATGCCGGGGATTTTGACCGGGACCATCATTGGTCTGGCGCAGGCTTTGGGGGAAACCGCCCCGCTGTTGTTGATCGGGATGGTTGGTTTCATTGCGTCGAACTATCCCGACGGCGTGGCTTCTGGGTTTCTTGATCCGAACTCTGCCATGCCCGCCCAAATTTACGAATGGGCCAAGCGCGCGGATCCTGCGTTTTACGAACGGGCCTGGGGCGGGATTATCATCCTGCTGCTGTTCCTGATGACAATGAATATCATTGCGATCCTGCTGCGTCGCAAATTCGAGCGGCGCTGGTAGAAAGGGCCTATACATGGAAGATCACTACAGAATGGATCGCACGATGAGCACCGCACAAGACACCAAGATCAGTGCCCGAAACGTACAGGTCCACTACGCAGACAACCACGCGATCAAAGACGTCAACGTCGAGATCGGGGACAAGACCGTGACCGCCTTTATCGGCCCGTCTGGGTGTGGGAAGTCCACGTTTCTACGCTGCCTGAACCGGATGAATGACACGATTGATATCTGCCGGGTCGGCGGGGATATTTTGATTGATGGTGAAGACATCTATGATCCAAAGGTCGATCCGGTGCAGCTGCGGGCCAAGGTTGGCATGGTGTTTCAAAAGCCAAATCCGTTCCCCAAATCGATCTACGACAATGTGGCCTACGGCCCCAAAATTCACGGGCTGGCGGCCAACAAGGCAGAACTGGATCAGATCGTCGAACGGGCCTTGCGGCGTGGCGCGATCTGGGACGAGGTCAAGGACCGGCTGCATGCACCGGGCACTGGCCTGTCCGGCGGCCAGCAGCAACGTTTGTGTATCGCACGGGCCGTGGCCACAGAGCCGGAAGTGCTGCTGATGGACGAGCCGTGTTCGGCGCTTGACCCGATTGCGACAGCGCAGGTCGAGGAATTGATCGATGAATTACGCCAGAACTATGCGGTTGTGATTGTGACACACTCGATGCAGCAGGCGGCACGTGTGAGCCAGAAAACCGCGTTCTTCCACTTGGGCAATCTTGTGGAATATGACGACACCGACCAGATTTTCACCAACCCCAAAGACCCGCGCACCGAAAGCTATATTTCGGGCCGGATCGGGTAAGGACACAGCACAATGAACGAGCATATTTCATCAGCCTATGACCGTGATCTTGAGGAAATTCAGACACTTGTCATCAAAATGGGTGGCCTTGTCGAGGTCGCTATCCTGAACGCGGGCGAGGCTTTGGCCAAGCGCGATGTCGCACTGGCCGAAAGCGTACGGGCAGGGGACAAGGACATTGATGCCCTAGAGATGCAGATCAACGAAGAAGCGGCCCGCACAATCGCTTTGCGTGCGCCTGTGTCGAAAGATCTGCGTTCCGTTTTGACGACTTTGAGGATCGCGGCGTCTCTTGAACGGATCGGCGATTACGCCAAGAACATTGCCAAGCGGACGACCACTTTGGTCGACATCCCGCCGATCAATGGCACGGATACCGCGCTTAAGCGGATGAGCCGCGAAGTGCAGGTCATGCTCAAAGACGTGCTGGACAGCTACTTGCGTCGCGACGCTGTGCTGGCAGAAGACGTCCGCCAGCGCGATCAGGAAGTGGATCAGATGTATAACGCATTGTTCCGCGAATTCCTGACCTTCATGATGGAAGACCCGCGCAATATCACGGCCTGTATGCACCTGCATTTCATGGCCAAGAACGTCGAACGCATGGGTGATCTGGTCACCAACATGGCCGAGCAGGTGATCTACCTAAGCACAGGCGAAATGCCCGATGAGGCGCGACCCAAAGACGACCAAACCGCATTTGTGAGCACACCGGAGTAAACGGCAATGTCACAGGCACCGCATGTCCTTGTGGTTGATGATGAGGCCGCGCAACGCGAAATGCTCGTCTATAACATAGAGGCCGAAGGCTACCGGACCTCGCGTGCTGAAAACGGCGAAGATGCTTTGCTTGCCGTGTCCGAAGATCCGCCTGATGTGATTGTCCTGGATTGGATGATGCCACGACTGTCTGGCATCGAGGTTTGTCGTCAGTTGAAGATCCGGCCAGAGACACGGTCGATACCTGTTATCATGCTGTCAGCAAGATCCGAAGAAATTGATAAGGTCCGCGGACTGGAAACCGGTGCCGATGACTACGTCGTGAAACCGTATTCAGTGACAGAACTGATGGCGCGGGTGCGCGCACAGCTGCGTCGTGTGCGGCCAGCGACGGTCGGACAGATGCTGACCTATGAGGACATCGTCCTTGATGCCGAAACGCACCGCGTGACCCGCGATGGCGCGCCTGTAAAGCTGGGACCGACCGAGTTTCGACTTCTGAGCACGTTCATGGAAAAGCCGGGGCGTGTGTGGTCACGAGATCAACTTCTCGACCGCGTCTGGGGCCGCGACGTCTACGTGGACACACGTACGGTGGATGTTCATGTCGGACGGCTTCGCAAGGCATTGTCAGGCAACGGTGGCGAAGATCCAGTGCGGACAGTGCGCGGAGCGGGCTACGCGCTTGGGTAGTCCATATTTCGTATAATCAGTATTATGTACAAAAAATGTGATGGGTGGTAGGCCCTTAATATGGCGTCGCATTCTGACGATGCCTTCGGATCGCCAGCTGCGCGGCAATCCCTGCACGGTGCGACACGTCCTGTAAACTGTCGGTATTGCCTACGGCTCGCGTCCGCGATGTTTCCCGAAACCCGATTTTCGTTTTACCTAAGGCGTTTGCGCTGCTAATGAATACGCTATGGGACACCAAATCTTGATGATGAACGGGCCAAACTTGAACCTGCTTGGCACCCGACAGCCAGAGGTCTACGGCGCAACGACGCTGTCAGATATCGAAAAACTGTGTAATAACAAGGCTGAACAACTTGGTGTGACAGTGGATTTTCTGCAATCCAATCATGAAGGTGTTCTGATCGATGCAATCCACGATGCGCGTGGAAAATATGATGGGATCGTCCTGAATGCAGGTGCATTCACCCATACATCAATCGCTTTGATGGACGCGATCAAGTCTGTGGCTTTGCCTGTGGTTGAACTTCACCTGTCAAATATCCATCAACGCGAAGAATTTCGGCATCAGTCGTATATCTCAAAAGTTGCCGTCGGACAGATTTGCGGGTTTGGCGCCGCTGGATATCCGTTGGCCATCGACGCCTTGGCGACCTACTTGGGAGCAGCAACGTGAGCAACACAATTGCGAAATTGTATGAGTTAACGAATGCGCGTACCGTCGAAGAACTTTGGGATGTGCATACGCGTCACATGGCGACGTTTGGCTTTGATCGCCTGATCTATGCGTTCACACGCTATTATTCGTCATCCTCTACCGGGATGGCCTCCAGTAACATGGCCCTTGGCGATCCGCAGGATTGGGTGCTTCTGACCAACCTATCTTCTGATTACATGGACGGCTACATTGACGGCGGTCACTATGCCAATGCGCCGATGGTGCGTTGGGCTGTGCAGAACGACGGTGCCTGCAGCTGGCGTTGGATGGAAGAAATGATGTCGTCGGACATTGCGACCGAAAAAGAGCGGTCGGTTTTCCAGTTCAATCATGACCACGGGATCAAGGCCGGATACACTTTGAGCTTTCGATCCGTCAGCCACCGAAGCAAAGGGGCCATCGCCTTGATTGCGGATCCGGACGTGGGCCAGCATCGCGTTGACCAGATTTGGGCCGAACACGGCGATGAATTGATGGTGCTGAACAACGTCATGCACCTTAAGATACTCGCCCTGCCCCATACCGGATCTCGCAAGCTGACAACCCGTCAGCGCGAGGTTTTGCAGTGGGTCGGCGATGGAAAAACGACTCAGGACATAGCGATTCTCTTAGGACTGACAGCGGCAACTGTTGAAAAACACCTGCGGCTGGCCCGAGAATCTTTGGATGTAGAGACAACAGCGCAAGCCGTGCTGAAGGCCGCATTTTACAACCAAATGTTTGTTTTCGATAGCTAAATTCGCGAAAATGCGAGTGTGCCTGAATCGCTGCGGAGCGATTTTTTATTAAAAGGTCAGGTTTACCTTACTTTCTTTACGTCACGTTAATTCGCACTATAGGGGCGTTCCGTGAGTGGTGGCCTAAGGCCTGGGAACTGTGGGTCATAGCCCCCGTCATTTCGGGGATAGGTGATTTACGCGTCGGCAGCCGGGGGTTTGCCCCAGGGCACCGACACCCGATATCCGCGTTTGTCCCCGTCCCAATGGACTTCGCGATTTACATATCGTTCGGCATCGCGTTCTCCCGACGCGGTGCCGTTTTTGGTTTTGAGCCCGGCATGCATGATGTTCCGCGTGTTGCGAAGCAACGTGCGCAGGAGGTCACGGTCGTTTTGGCCAAATGGTGGTTAACGCCCATGTTTTGTGGGGTGAGGGCAATGCACCGGGCGTACACCGGACGTACACCGCGCGTACACCGCTTTTGCACCGACACAACGCGGTCGCCACATTAACGCAAAGTGCGGTGGCGTTTGTTAAGTTTCAGTGAATGGGGAGTGAGGGCATGGGCGTGGGTTTCACCCACCCTACGCATTCATGCGGCCACAAGGGTCATGGGCGGAACGATCCGCTGCTGACCCGGAGTGCTGTGCGTTTGGGGCTGGGTTGGATTGCGGAACTCTTGAACGTCAGCTATGAGCCCAGACTGCCAGATATCTGCGTCGCGGCTAATGTCTGCTCTCGAGACGTAAGAAACGATCAGCTGTCCGTAACAGCAGCGGCAAGTATGCGTAGAACTGACGATGCGCCATCAGCAAAGTTCAGGGCTGCTTCGGCTTTCTCGGCAGGTGAGAGGTTGGACCATAGCGATCCAGCATGCTGCCCTGATAAAACGATAGCGTCAGCCTCACCGGTACTAGAATCCAACGTCATGCTGAGGTCCTCGGTTTCCATTTGTAGTGAACTTGATCCTTGGGTCAGCTGTGCTAGCGCGGCCGCCCTCTCAGCACGTAGTTCGGCAAGTCGGACTTCACGTTCGACTTCGCTCAACTCTTGCGCTGCTGACATTTCGCTACGCCACGTTTTCATAGCAGCCAACACCGCTCCACCCGCCGTTAATGGTAGGAGTGGCGGAAGTAGAATGCCTGCGATTAGCCCAAGACCCACACCCGTCCCGACACCACTTTCGATTGCGCGTGTTCCTGCGTTAAGCCGCATCGCAATCGGTCTGGTAAAAGTATCAGACATCGCGCCCGTCACTGACTTTTGCAAAGTCCTCGCAAACATCGGAATGGCGACTGCGCGAGACGCTGTCCCCGACACACTGTTCTGAACTGTGCTTGCAGCGCCCATAGCACCAGATTTGGTCGCGTCCCAAGCGTTACCTGTCGTCGATGACAGGCTGTCAAAGGCACGAGTCAAACGTGATGGTTTGGTGAGAGGAACTGTCGGTGGTTTGGCGAACCTTCCTAATACTCGAAGCTCAATCTTAGCTTTATCGAGAACCATTTTTTGGATTCTTTGTCGAACGTCAAAAGCCAAGGTAGCTGCACGTTGAACGGATGCATAAATTTCATCTTTGTCTTCTTGAGAAATGTTCGACAACTGGTCAATATCATTTAGCATCGTCAGAACAGTAATCAGGCTTGGGACATGGACGACGTGGAACGCGCGGTTTAAGCGCCATGACTCGGGATCAGTATCAAGAGCTGCAGCAATATAGTTCAGGTCGTCTCCAAGCGTGCCGATGGCGCGCTTAAAGGGACGATCTTTAGCAGAACGCTCGCTCGCTCCCGCTTCCAACATAGCGAGATTTTCAAGCCGTTCTGCGTGTTTTTCGGTTTGGTCCATTGGCGTTATACTCGCTCGATGCTCTTAGTAACACCTTACCTAAGCGTTTGGTTGCTTCAATACGAATGTGTTCGCGTTCAGTGCTAGGCATTATCGCGGATCACCGATCTCGGATTTACGAAAACCGCCCGTTGGTACAAACTTTGCGAACGGCAGTTTTGTCCGCGTTGCCGACCTCGGCCGTTGTTTTTCAGCATTGACCCTCCCAAAAGCGTCGGAAGACCGCAGTTAGCCCAAAGCTGTAGATGCTGCAGGTTGTGCCAAAGTCGGTTTTGCCGCTGAGAGGGCGGAAATGTTCTTGGCCGTTTCACGTCAATATCTGGCATCTGCGCGTGAGCAAGCGGCCTCTAAGTGCCTTAACTTTTCTGCATGAACACACTCATGGCATATGAAAAAGTCGCTCCTCACTGGAGCAAGAAGGCCCATCGTCTTGGCTATGTAGGCGCCTATTCTGATTTCCTGGCAAATTCCACCTTGGCATCCGGGACGGTTTTGGATGTGGGAACCGGCACAGG
>CALILP010000206.1 GCA_938016515.1 uncultured Paracoccaceae bacterium | reverse complement strand
AAATGCGTGGGTCGTCCCATGATGGACAGGACCGGGGCAACACGCGCAACATCCGCATCAGACCCACCAACAAGGATCGCCAAAGACGCCGCTTCGGCGCCCGCCGTTCCACCAGAAACCGGGGCATCGACATAGCCGATTTCATAGGTCGCGGCCTCGGCAGCCAAAGCGATATCCGTTGCCGGATCAACCGATCCCATATCGACGATTGTCGCACCTTTTGCCTGTTCCAACAGTTCAGCGGACAGCACTTCACGCACGGCGGGGCCATCCATAAGCATCATGATGATGACATCAGCGCCCACCACAGCCTCGGCAGGGGTATCGGCAATAGTTGCGACATCAGCTAGCGGTTCCGCCTTGCTGCGACTTCGGTTCCAAACAGTAACATCGTGTTTCGCGGCGAGGTGCCGCGACATTGGCATGCCCATCAAACCAGTCCCTAAAAAGGCGATTTTCATACGTCAGCTCCGATTACTTCCAGCGCAGCCTTGGCAACCGCAATATCTTGTTCACCACTCCCGGATCCAATCCCGATCCCACCTAACAGATCGCCATCAACAATAATGGGCAGTCCACCAGGCAGCCCTGTGACACCCCCTTCAGTCGCAGCGGCAATCGCTGGCCGCACCGCTTCGGGGATCGCATCAGACGGGCCGCTGATCGAGGCGGCCGTCTGCGCCTTCGCAAACGCCGACCGCAAACTCAGGTACTTCGCACCGGTCATGCGAAACTGCACCAAAGTCGCGCCAGAAGCATCGACAACGACAATACACTGCGGTTGCCCAATCTCTTCGGCCTTCGCGACAGCGGCTTGCAGCATCGCCATTGCGCCATCGTGCGTAAGGACACGCGTGGTCTGAGTGAATGTCATAACAGCCCTCTTTCAGTTTGACGCCTATCAAAGTTATCGATAACATTTTCACATATTTAGGATCAAAAGGACAGCCATTCATGTCATTTTTTGAAGTCATTGATCCGGCCTTTGGCCGCTATGTTCTTGGCAATGCGCCCGTCAAGCAACTGGCGACAGGCTTTGATTGGGTCGAAGGACCGGTCTGGTTTGGCGACGCGAATTGCCTGCTGTTCTCCGACATTCCAAACAACCGGATCATGCGCTGGTCGCCTGATGACGGCATTTCGACCTATCGCGCGCCGTCCAACTACAGCAACGGCCACACCCGCGACCGCCAAGGCCGTCTGATCTCCTGCGAACACGGCACACGGCGGGTCACCCGCACGGAATGGGACGGCAGTATCACGGTCATCGCTGATCGGTTCGAAGGAAAGCCGCTCAATTCCCCCAATGATGTGGTCGTCAAATCGGACGGCACCATCTGGTTCAGCGATCCTCACTATGGGATCATGACGAATTATGAGGGGTTCAAATCCAAACAGGAGAACTCCTGCGTCGTCTACAAAGCAGACCCTAACACAGGCGAACTTGAGCAGGTCGTGACCGACATGAACTGCCCCAACGGCCTCGCGTTCTCGCCGGACGAAAGCCAGCTCTACGTCGCAGACACAGGGCGCATGTTTAGCGACGATGCTCAGCATCTTCGGGTCTATGATGTTGACCCAAAAGGCAATGTCAGCAACGGGCAACACTTCCACACCATCGACCCCGGCTGCGCGGACGGCTTCCGCATAGATGTACATGGAAACCTCTGGTCGTCAGCCGCCGATGGGGTACACTGCATCTCACCACGTGGTGAGTTGATGGGGAAGATTTTTGTGCCAGAACTGGTCTCGAACATCTGTTTCGGCGGACGCGCCAAACATCAGCTTTATATCACCGCAACCACCAGCCTTTACCGCATCACTCTTGCGACGAACGGAATACAAACACCATGACAACATCTGAAATTGGCCTGATCGGCTTGGGCACGATGGGGGCTGCATTGGCATCCAACATCGCCGACAACGGGTTCGATATCGCGGTCTACAACCGGACCACCTCTGTCACGCAAGAGTTTCACGCGCAGGCTGGTAAGCTAGCGGCGAAGATCACCCCAACCGAGACGCTCGAAGATCTTGTCGCGGCGATCAAGGAACCCCGTGCGATCATCCTAATGGTTCCGGCCGGTGACCCTGTTGATCAGCAAATCGATGCCCTTCGTCCACTTCTTGGCGACAACGACCTGATCATTGACGCAGGCAACGCGCTTTTCCATGACACGACCCGCCGTGCCCGCGAGGCGACAGGGCCTTTTATGGGCATTGGCGTTTCTGGCGGCGAAGAAGGCGCGCGCTTTGGCCCTGCCATCATGGGCGGCGGCAAAAAGGAATACTGGGATCGCGTCTCGCATATCTTGGAGGCGATCAGCGCCAAGTTTGAAGGCACCGCTTGCGCCACATGGATGGGCGAAGAGGGCGCGGGTCACTTCGTGAAAGCCGTGCACAACGGGATCGAATACGCAGATATGCAGATGATCGCGGAAGTTTACGGCATCATGCGCGACGGCCTTGGCATGGACGCCGCAGCGATTGGCGATGTCTTCGCGAAATGGAACGAAGGACCACTTGCGTCCTACCTGACCGAGATTTCAGGGGCCGTTGCATCAGCAACAGACCCTGAAACGGGCAAGCCCATGCTCGACATCATCGTCGATGCCGCAGGCCAGAAAGGCACCGGTCGCTGGACCGCCATCGAGGCACAGCACCTCGCCGCCCCGATCCCGGCAATTGAGGCCGCCGTCGTTGCGCGCAATCTTTCTTCGCGGATGGATGAACGGGCAGCGGGTGAGGATCTCTATGGTGCCGCACCAAAGCATATCCCACATGACGTTGTTGCCTTGGATCAGCTGGAACAGGCTCTCATTGCCGGCAAAATCCTGTGCTACGCGCAGGGCTTTTCGATGATTGAAGCAGCATCTGACAGTTACGATTGGGCGCTTCCGCTTCCAAAGATCGCGCAAAACTGGCGCGCTGGCTGCATCATCCGCTCCGCAATGCTGGACGACATGGCGACAGCATTGGGCGAGAACCCAGACCGCAACCTGATGCAGGCACCGTTCTTCGCGGATCATCTCAAGAAGACGCATGACGCGCTGCGCCAGGTCGTCTCTATCGGCACGCTGCACGGCATCGCGATGCCTGCTCTCGCTTCTGGTATCGCCTATTTCGATGCCATGCGGACAGGCCGCGGGACTGCGAACATGATCCAAGGTCAGCGGGACTATTTCGGGCGCCACGGCTTTGCACGCTTTGATGCGGATGGGAAGGATCATCACGGTCCGTGGGCCGACTGACCTAAATCAACATCGCTCCGTTTTGCTGTGCCACCATGCACGCAATGCTTTTGCAACAGGCTTGGACGCGCTAAGCTGACGCAAACCATGAATACGGAGGAGCACCGCATGGACTATCCCGTCGATATGACCGTCAAACCGGACGTTTCCGCCCATTTTGACGAGGCGACGAACACGATCACCTATATCGTCGCTGACCCGAACACAGGGCATTGCGCGATCATCGATAGCGTCATGGACATCGACTATGCGGCTGGGCGGATCACGCATGACCACGCAGACACTCTGATCGCTGAAATTGAGTCGCGGGGCCTGACGCTCGATTGGATCATCGAAACGCATGTCCACGCCGATCACCTCAGCGCCGCGCCTTACTTGCAAGAGCAATTGGGCGGTAAGATGGGCGTCGGTGAAAAGATCATCGAAATCCAGAAAACCTTTGGCAAGATCTTCAATGAAGGCACAGAATTCCAGCGCGACGGCTCGCAATTCGACGCACTGTTCATGGACGGGGATACGTATCAAATAGGCTCTATGCAGGCCTTTGCGATGTTTACACCCGGCCACACTCCCGCCTGCATGGTGCACGTCATCGGTAACGCGGCCTTCGCCGGTGACACACTGTTCATGCCCGATGGTGGGTCTGCGCGTTGTGATTTCCCCGGTGGAGACGCAGGCGAACTCTACGATTCTATTCAGAAGGTCCTCAGTCTACCGGACGAGATGCGCCTATTCATGTGCCACGACTACGGTCCAGGCGGGCGCACGATTCAGTGGGAGACATCTGTGGCTGAACAGAAAGCCAACAACATCCACGTCGGCGGCGGCAAAACCCGCGCGGATTTCATCAATTTCCGCACGGAACGGGACGCGCAGCTGGCCATGCCCAAGCTGATCATCCCGTCACTGCAGGTGAACATGCGCGGCGGCGAAGTCCCCACCGACAAAGAAGGGAACCCAATGCTTAAGGTTCCAGTTAACGGCCTTTAGGCCACAATTCAGTGTCGAATCAGGCCAAATCTCACCCCGATCTGGCCAAACTTCTAATCGCGCAGGTCCCTGCCGACTTCGCCGATTGGCTTGATTTCGTGGCCATCGGAGCACTTCTGGCGTTCACTTGGCAAGTCGACCCAGTCGTTTTCGCCTTCCTCGCTGTTGCAATGGGCCTGCCCTACCTGATCATCGGCCCCTTCGCGGGCGTCCTTGTCGACCGCACTGACACGAAAACCGGATTAGTCCTCAGCAACCTCGGCCGGGCAGCCACGACACTGAGCCTCTTCTTCGCACCCGACTGGCCCACACTCATCGTACTCGTGGCCCTCCGCAGCGCCGTCGACAGCTTTTTCACACCGGCGAAACAGGCTGCGATCCAGTCCCTCACCACGCCCGAAACACGAACACGCGCCAATAGTATCAGTCATGGGATTAACCAAGCCTCCAAGATCTTCGCGCCATCCATCGGTGGAGCACTTCTTATCTGGACGACACCGCACGTCATCTTCCTGCTAAACACAGCCGTATCAATGATTGCGGTCGCACTATTCCTGCGCATGGCGCCGCTCCCATCAACGCTCGACACAGACAGTGAAAACGAGGATGGCATTTTTCAGACCCTAAAGAAGGGCTTTTCCGAGGTTCGAGGTAAGCCCATCTTGCGCAACGCACTCGGCATGATGGCCGCAGGCTACTTCGCAATGTTCTTCTACGACACGTTGATCGCGCCACTGACGCGACAATTGGGCTTCACCGAAACCGACCTTGGCCTGACCATCGCGGCAGTCGGCGCAGGCGGGGTACTTGGCGCGGTCGGCATGAGCCTGATCAAGTACATGCCCCGCCCCTTCGTATGGATCGCCGCCGGTGCGTTCATATCCGCGATCACGGTGTTCGGTCTCGGGGCGGCGGATGTCTTTGCCCTTCCAATCGCCGCCATTACCTTCTTCGCCTGCTTCTTTATCCTCGGCATCGCCACATCCCTCACAGTGATCCCGTTTCGCACAGTGATGCAAAACACCGTCACAGAGTCTGCAATGGGACGCGTCACTTCCATCAGCGAGGCATTGAACACCATCGCCCTGCTGACAGCACCTTTCATCGGTGCCCTGATCGCATCCCTCAGCACCTTCGGAATGGCCTTTGTCTTTGGGGCATTCGTGATGCTGGGCGTCGGCATACAGGCGGTGCGACTGCGAAATAGCTGACAATTGTGATCCGCGACCTGATTGACAAAGTGTCGCAACACGTCACCTTGAATCCCAACACACATGGGGAGACGAAATGCGATATTCCAACAAACTGACCCTGTCCGCTGCGGCCTTTGCCGTTGCTGCGACAGGCGCGAGTGCTGAGGCCTTCAAATGGGCTTCAACCACTGACCCACAAACGATGGACCCTCACGCCGTGAACGCGGCCCCGGTCCTGTCATTCCTCAACAACGTCTACGAGGGCCTTGTGCGGCGCGGCAAAGACATGAGCATCGAGCCATCACTGGCGGCTTCGTGGGAACCGCTTGAAGGCGAAAACGGCTGGCGCTTCAACTTGCGTGAAGGCGTGACCTTCCATGACGGTGCCGCATTCACCGCTGAAGACGTACAGTTTTCTTATGAACGCGCCTCCGACGAAGCCTCTGACGTGCGCTCTTGGTTCGCCCCGGTCGCTGAGTTCCGAATGGTCGATGACTTCACCGTTGAATTCGTGACGTCGGCGCCAAACCCACTGTTCCCGGACAGCATCGCGAACTTCATGATCATGGACAGCGGCTGGACGACGGACAATGACGCGGCCCTGCCCGCGCGCGACGCCGAGAACTTCGCAACGCGCAACGTCAATGGCACCGGTCCTTTCACTTTGGCCTCCCGCGATCCAGGTGTCTCGACAACGCTCGCGCCCTTTGACGGCTGGTGGGACACGGCAGAGCATAATGTGACAGAGGCGACCTTCACGCCCATCGGCAATGCATCAACCGGTCTAGCCGCACTTCTGTCCGGTGAGATCGACTTTATCCAACCAATCCCACTGCAAGATGTAGGTCAGGTCGAGGGTCGCGACGGTTTTAAAGTCCTCGAAGGGCTGGAAACCCGCGTGATTATGTTCGGCTTTGGCCATGAACATGAAACACTGCTGTTTTCGGACGATGTGACCGACGCAAACCCTTTTACAGACCCTAATGTGCGGCTTGCGGTGGCGCATGCTATCGACGTGAACACGATCAACCGGGTCGTGATGCGCGGCAAGATCGAACCAGCCAGCCAGTTGGTGCCGGTTGGCATATCGGGCCACTCTGACGCCAATGCGGATCGGCCGGAGTACAATCCGGATCGCGCCAAGGAGCTATTGGCAGAAGCGGGGTATCCCGACGGCTTTTCCTTCGGTCTCAAGTGCACAAATGACCGCTACATCAATGACGAGGCGCTGTGCCGTGCCGCGGCCTCTATGCTGGCGGCCGTTGGCCTTGATGCGGAACTGACGACCGTTCCTGTCCGCAACTACTGGGAAGAACTGCGTGCAGACGACTTCGACATGTATCTTTTGGGCTGGTCCCCCGGCACATTCGATCACGAGCATCCGATCCGCTTCCTGATGCATACGCAGGACGATGAAAAGAAGCTTGGCTCTTGGAACTTCGGTAACTATTCGAACGCGCGGGTGGATGAATTGCTGCCACTGATCCAGCAAGAGATCGACCCTGCCGCTCGGCAGGCCCTTATCGATGAAGTTGTCGAGATCACGCAGGCCGAAACGGCTTATGTGCCGCTTTACACCCAGCCACTGATCTGGGCCGCGAAGGACAGTATCGACCTGACACAGCGGGCTGATAACTTCTTCATGCTGCGCTGGGTCACCGTAAACTAAACGGATGACACTATGAACGATCGCGGCCTTTTGAGGGCCGCGATCAGACCCTAATACAGGCACTTTGATGGCATATCTCATCTTCAAACGGCTCGTCCAGTCGGCCTTTGTGATGCTCGCCGTCGCGTTCCTCGCCTTTTCGCTGTTCCGCTTTGTCGGTGACCCGGTAAGCCAAATGACAGGCGTCGAGACCTCGGTAGAGGACCGTGAACGCCTACGCGAAGACTTAGGACTCAACGACCCCTTCGCCCTGCAATTCTACCGCTTCTCAACGGACCTGCTCAAAGGCGACTTCGGCTTCTCCTACCGGACACGCGAACCGGTCGGCGAGATGATTGCAAAGCGCCTTCCTGCGACTTTGGAACTTGGCACTTTCGCCCTCGTGATCTCACTGATCATCGGCATCCCAGCGGGTGTGTACACAGCGCTCCGACCAGGCGGCTTTGTCTCACAAACGATCCTGCTCACGACCTTGGTGGGTGTCTCGATCCCCACATTTGTTATCGGAATCATGCTGATCTTTCTCTTCGGCGTGCAACTTGGCTGGCTCCCGACCTTTGGACGGTCAGGCACCATGCAGATCGGGGGCTGGTCCACATCTTTCCTGACGATCGACGGTTGGCGATCCCTGATCCTGCCCGCCCTGACCCTCGGCGTCTACCAACTAACCCTCACGATGCGGCTGGTGAGGGCGCAAATGATGGAAGTCATGAAGACCGACTACATCCGCTTCGCTATGGCACGCGGTATTCCAACACGGTCGCTGCACTACAAACACGCATTGGCAAATACGATGGTACCAGTGATCACCATCATTGGCCTACAATTCGGCGGTGTCATCGCGTTTTCCATTGTAACAGAGTCTGTTTTCCAGTGGCCCGGCATGGGCCTCCTGTTCCTCGAGTCGATCCGTTTCGTCGATATCCCAGTGATGGGCGTCTACCTCGTGGTCATCGCCTTTTTCTTCGTCCTCGTGAACCTGATCGTTGACCTGCTTTACGTCGCTATCGACCCGCGCCTGCGCGTGAAAGAGGCGGTGTAATGCTCTGGCGTCTGTGGGACAGCGATGGCTTTTGGCTTTTCCGGCGCAGCCCGGCGGCTCTTTTCGCAGCCTTCGTCGCCCTGATCATCTTCATGGGCGCGATCTTGGCACCCTGGCTGGTCGACACTAATCCTTATGATTTGGCTTCTTTCAGCCTCATGGACGGTCTTTTGCCCCCCATATGGGAAGACTTCGGCGACCCCCGTTTTCCGCTCGGCACTGATGACCAAGGGCGCGATATGGTGGCGGCGATTCTCTACGGCGCGCGCCTGTCGTTGCTCATCGGCGTTATGGCCATGGCCATTGCCCTGCTGCTGGGTGTCAGTCTCGGCCTGATCGCAGGCTACTACGGCGGTCGCCTTGACGCAGTCATCATGCGCGTGGCTGACGTTCAGCTTGCCTTGCCCGCCATCCTAACAGCGCTTCTGATCGACGGCATCGCACGCGGGGTGTTGCCCACAAATGTACACGAAGAACTGCGCGTTATCGTTTTGACAACCGCGATTGCGTTGTCGCTATGGGTGAACTTCGCCCGCACCGCGCGCGCATCAGTGTTCGTTGAGAAAAACAAAGAATACGTGCAGGCCGCGATGATCATGGGCCAGCATCCGATCAGGGTCATGCTGTGGCATATCCTGCCCAATATCATGGGTCCGCTGCTGGTGATCATGACCGTCGATCTGGCCAGCGCGATCCTGCTAGAGGCGACGCTGTCATTCTTGGGGATTGGCTTGCCAGCCGACAGTCCGTCGCTGGGAACACTTATCAGGATCGGGATGGGCTTCCTGCTGTCGGGGGAATGGTGGATTCTCTGGGTGCCGACGATGTTTCTTGTGGCATTGGTCGTGTCGATCAATATCCTCGGTGACTTCTTGCGCGATGTCTTTAACCCGAGGTTACGGTGATGTTGCGGGTCAAGAACCTGACGGTCAAATTCCCGTCGCGCCGGGGTGAGTTCACAGCTGTGAATGATGTTCAAATTGAACTAGGTGCTGGAGAAATTCACGGGCTTGTCGGTGAAAGCGGTGCTGGCAAGTCGACCATTGGCGCGGCGATCATTGGGTTGCTGCAAAGCCCCGGCTATATCGCCAGCGGCGATTTACACCTTGGTCAGACCGACCTGCGCGCACTGACCCCGCAAGAGGCACATGCAACCCGCGGTGCGCGCATCTCAATGATCTTTCAAGACCCGCAAACCAGCCTCAATCCGTTGATGACCATCGAGGATCAATTGATTGAAACCATGCAGGCCCATGATAGCATTTCAGACTCTGATGCACGGCAAAAAGCCATTGATTTGCTAGAAGACATCGGCATCAAGAACGCTGGCGCGCGCATCACGGCCTATCCACACCAATTCTCGGGCGGGATGCGTCAGCGCGTTGTCATCGCGCTGGCCCTGTGTACTGACCCTGAATTGATCATCGCAGATGAACCAACAACAGCGCTTGATGTTGCAGTGCAATCCCAAGTCCTTGATCTGATCCGAGAGCTGGCGGACAAACGCGGCATTGGCTTTATCCTGATCACGCACGACATTGGTGTCATCGCCCAGGTCACCGATCATGTGACCGTGCTGCGCGGCGGCGAAGTGATGGAAAGCGGCATCACCCAGCAGGTTTTGCGCGCGCCAAAACATCCTTACACCCAAGCGCTTTTGGCAGCCGTGCCCCGTCTGGATCAAAAGCTTGACCGCTTTTTGGTGCCTGCCACAGAGGCAGAAATCGCAGCCCCCGAAATCGTCAGTGGGATCGACGCTGAAACATGGTTGCTGGAAGGCGGCGTGCAAGACCCGATCGGATTGCGGGCGACAGACATCACCGTCAAATTCGCAGGCCAACGCACGTCGTTGTTTCGCAAACCCGATAGTTTCACCGCGTTAGACACTGTTTCAATGCATGTACGCCCCGGAACCGTCATGGGGCTGGTTGGCGAAAGTGGGTCTGGTAAATCCACAATGGCCAAGGTGATCACCGGGCTTGTGCAGCCCGCATCAGGAACAATGACTTTGGATGGGCACCCTTTGCCGCCAGCAAAGTCGCGTGGCCGCAAGGACCCGTCGCGGCGGATCATACAGATGGTGTTTCAGGACCCTTATTCGAGCCTGAACGGGCGACATCGTGTTGGTGCATTGCTGGAGGAACCATTGTGGCTTTACGGTTTGGAAAACGATCCTGCCAAGCGTAAGGCCCTCTGTGCTGCGATGGTATCGCTTGTTGGGCTATCGCCAGACACGATCAACAAATACCCACATCAGTTTTCGGGTGGTCAACGTCAGCGCATTGCTGTTGCGCGCGCATTGCTGGCGCGGCCGCGGTTCCTGATTTGTGACGAACCGACATCGGCCTTGGATGTCTCCATTCAAGCGCAGGTGTTAAATCTGCTGAAAGACCTACAAGACACATTTGGCCTGACGATGCTGTTCGTCAGTCATAACCTGGCAGTCGTGCGGCAAATGTCGGACGATGTGACCGTCTTGCAAGGCGGAAATGTAATGGAAGCCGGCGCATCAGAGCCGTTTTTCACAAACCCGCAAGCCGCATACTCACAAAACCTGTTGTCCCTGACACCTAGGCTTTAGTTCGCGATAAAGGTGCCGAAAATCTTGCCGTCGTCGCCTTCGGTCAACACGAGGCCACCAACTTCGGCAGGCAAGCCTGTCTCGATGTCTGTTCCAAAGAACTGGCCCTGCGACAAAAGCCGGGCGTTTCCACCGATGATGTCATCAACACTGTCGCCACCGCTTGTTTCCAAGACCCCACCTGTAAAGCCGGCTCCTGCCAGCGTCGCACCGGACAAAGTCATGGAGTCGAAAAGGCCATCGCGCAGATCGCCTGTCAGCTGGCTGGTCACCTGAAAATCGCCCATCTCAGCTGAAACAGAGCCGTCTTCGAATTCTACAATGACCGTGCTTGTCCCGTTGCTGAGATCGATGCCAGTATCGCCAACAATCACAAAGCCAGCCGCACCACCATTGAAAGTCGCGGATCCATCGATAGGCATGTTTTCCGGCAAGGTTGCGATACCCACCACCCCAAAGGCCCCATCCGCATTTTGCACAAAGCTGGATGCATTCAGGAAAGCGCCGGGCACGTCTGTTGTCAGAATAAACGGCATATCTGCCAGCGTTTGTGTCTGATCTGCGACGATATAGCTGCCGTCGCGTGTCAAGATCACCCTTTGGCCGGTGTCGCTATCGGTCACAATTGCAATCCCCGTCAACGCAATGGTGTCCTCATCCGAGAACGCAAGCGTCTCTTCCAATTTGGACGGTACGGGGTCTTCCAGTTCGGGCGGCGTATCCCCTTCAACTTCGGGCAACTGACCCGGTTCATCCGCGCTGGCCTCATCTGGCGCAGACGCGCTTTCTTCTTCGTCAGGTGTTTGGGTTGGAACAGAAGGCGTTTCGTTTGGTGTCTCTGGCTGGACAAATTGTTGTTGCACAGGACCTCCACCACCGCCGCCGCAGGCTGCGAGAAAGACCAACATGGCCAACACTGAAACAAGACGCATCATCATAGGAAAAGGAAGTCCTCGGCCTGTAGCCCATCGGGTGTGACATCAAAGAAAGTGATCGATGTGCCTTCTGCGAGGAACACCATGTGACCGCTGTCTGCATCTTCCGTGACAAACGTGTTCAAATTATCAGCAGTCACATCTGCAAAGCCTGTCAGCACGATCGTATCGACGCCCGACTGGAAATCTGCACCCACCGCGAAAACGCCTTCAGCACCACGCGTTTCCAAATCGCTTGCTAGGAAAGAGCCGATCACGTCATTGCCTTCGTCAGGCGCAAATTCGAACTGATCGGCACCGCGCCCTCCCATCATGAGGTCGTCGCCGCTGCCGCCGATCAAGCGATCCGCACCAAACAAAAGTCCTCGGCCCGCTTCACCGCGCAGGACATCGTTGCCATCACCACCTTGCAGGATATCGTCGTCAATCCCACCGATCAGGATGTCCCCATCAGCGCCGCCATAAAGCGCATTGTCGCTGGACAGCGCTGCGATGAAGTCTTCGCCTTCGCCACCGGTGGCTGTGGTAATGCCGATGCCGTCGACGATCAGATCATCACCGGTTCCACCGCTGAGGTCGTCATCACCAGCAAGCCCAAACAGGCTGTCATCACCTGCACCGCCATCAAGGACATTATGCGCAACGTTTCCAACAACGAAATCGCTGAAGTCGCCGCCAAGGGCGTTCTCGATCAGGGACGCGGTGTTGCCTTCATACAGATAGGCGTTGGCGATATTTCCTGCGGCATAAAGGTCATTCCCGAACCGACCTTCGCCTTGATACGCAAGATAGGCTTGCCCAAAGCTCGTGAAATTGCCCGGCTGCAGATCAATGCGTAATGCGGATTCAGCGTTTGAGAGGTCAAGCGTATCATTGCCATCCCCGTCCCAAATCGTGCGCAGCGTCTCTTGATTGATCGGAACACCCTGGCCCACATCGTCGATAAAGAACTCGCCCGTTCCAAAGTCGACTGTATAGGTCGTGTCGCCGGCCGCCGTCGCGTAGTTCGCCCCATACAGATACTGCAAGGCCGCGATATCGGCAGGCATATAAGTCTCGGGTCCATGACTGTCTGCGTAGAACAGGCTGTCTGTATCGGGGTGGGCACGATAGGACATCACGCTCCAGGAATGGCCCTGAAACGCGTCGGGTAGCCTGCCAAAGCCGTGTCCATGCTCTAGCCCCAGACCGTGACCGAACTCATGCAAAATCAAGTGGTCTGTATAAGACCCCAAGATCGGGTCATCCCGGAGCGGGTTATAGACGTGCAGCGTTCCGCCAAGATAGTCGACCACATAGGCGGTCGGGACTGCTTCGCGGAATGCAAAGTAGAAATCCGGCAACTCTACCGGTGTCACCTCTCGGAAGGTGAGGCCGGTTAACGCAGCAACCTCGGCAAAAACAGCAAGGTGCCGCTGAATCGATGCCTCGTTCAAGGCGTCGTATTCCGGATCTGTTATAAGATCGTCACCAAGCGCAAATGTATATGTAAACTCTGACTTGTCGCTTTTTGCTGTGTCAAACAGCAGCCCCGAAATCAGGGCGTCAACAGTCGCATCCCCAGTATCAATCACCCAAACACGCCTTCCCGGCTTGTTCCCCACACTGCAGACGTACCCTGCGTCAGGTAGCGTCGCAAATGAGACAACTTATTTATGCTCAATTTTCCGCCTATGGGCACAAATTCTTAGCGGTTTTGGGGTTAGGGTGCGTTTACAAAACCTTAGCACCCGACATAACCGCCCGAATCCAGCCTTTTTGCGGCAAATCACTCGTTACCTCGCAAAATTAGGGAGCAATTGTGGCGTTTCCGTGGCCTGAATGTTGCACAAATGTGACGCTACAGCGAAATTTAGATCATTTTCGTCGGCTGTTTCATCCGGTCAAGGGCGTTTGCAAAAAAGTCTTCCTCGCCGAAGTTTCCTGACTTTAGTGCGACCGCCAGGTTGCGGTCATCAACCTTCAGCACGGGCACACCTGCAGCGAGCCTTGGACCGACTGTCAGATGGGTTGCCTGAAGTCCCGCAACGGCGGCACCAGATGTTTCGCCACCTGCAACAACCAAGCGACCAAAGCCCGCCGCTGCAAAGTCACCTGCAAGCTTTGCGAACATACTTTCGATCGCCGTCGCAATGACATCTGTTCCATAGGCTTGCTGCGCTGCCTTGACCACGTCGGGATCAGCAGAGGTATAGATCAACGACGCCTTTGGCCGGGACATGGCCCAGTCGATCAGATCCCTGAAATCACCTTCACGCTCCATGACATCAGCCGCTGAAATCTCGCGGCCTTCATGATCGCGCAAAAACGCTGCAACTTGCCCACGCGTTGCACGACTGCATGACCCAGACAACACGATGCCGCGTCCGTCGATCCCGTCCCACGGTACTGGCTTTGGGGTGATCCCAAAGTTTGCTGGTAAACCAATGGCAATCCCCGACCCACCGGTCAGCAGTCTATGGTCTTTGACTGCCGCACCGATCTGGCGCAGGTCATCGTCTGCAATCGCATCCGCGATGACCATCGACGGTGGCAGTTTCGCGATATGCCTAGCAATCGCATCAGCCCCCTGCGCAACTGTCTTGATCGGCAGATGGGTGACATCCCAAGTGGTCTGCGCATCTAGAACCCGCCGCAAATCTGCATCCGTCATGGGCGTAAGCGGATGGTCCTGCATGCCGGACGCGTTCAGCAAGACATCATTCACAAACAAATGGCCCTGATAGACGCTGCGCCCATTTTCAGGGAACGCTGGGCAGGTGATCACATGTGTCGCGCCCAACATGTCTGCCAAAGCCTGTGCAACCTGTCCAATGTTGCCTTTCGCTGTACTGTCGAATGTCGAACATACCTTAAAGATGATCTGCTGCGCCCCCTGCGCCCGCAACCATTCGCAAGCCGCCAGCGATTGGGTCACCGCATCTTGCAAAGGTGCAGTGCGTGACTTGAGTGAGATGACGCCTGCATCGACATCATGCACATCGCCTGCCGGGATGCCGACGAATTGCATGGTCCGCATGCCGCCTTCTGCAAGGGTCAGCGCGATATCGGACGCGCCGGTGAAATCATCTGCAATGACGCCAATTTTCATGAGGGGATCTCTGATGTTGGGCCCCGGTCAAGCCGGGTGATGTGCTCTGCGATATCCTGCGGAAAACAGGCTCTGACAAGGGGATCATGGCCGGGAATGATCAAATCTGGATGACTTGCCAGACGCTCTAACGTGCTAAAACCATCCAGCATGTTTTGCAGATCGACGACAATTGGAAAAGGTTTGCGAGACCTCAGGTTTTCCCAAAAGTGCGCAGCGTCTGATGCAAGCACTAGCCAACCGCTATCTGTTCTGACCCGGACCGCCTGCAGACCCCGCGAATGCCCGCCAATGCAGTGGACGGTGACGCCGTCTGCGACCTCTGCCTCGCCATCATAGAAAACCACCTTGCCGGAATAGAGCCGTTTGACCGCACTGCAGATGTGATCTGCCGTAAAAGGCATGCGCAACGTGTCATGACACATGCAGGGCCCGGTCGCATAGGCCATCTCTGCGGCTTGCATATGCAGTGTCGCATTGGGAAACATATCCAGCCCGCCCGCGTGGTCATAGTGAAGATGTGTGACGATCAGTGTATCGATGTCATTGGGCTGCAGACCAAGCGGGGCAAGTGCCGCTGCGGGATCCATCCGGATCGGGCGATCACGCCGTGCGGCTTCGGTATCGTCATAGCCGGTATCGACCAAAATGGTCCGATCCTTAGACCTCAGAACCCACATGAAGTAGTCCATCGCGTGGGGGGCATCATGATTATCGTCAAAGATAAAACTATCGGCGCGGGTACGCGCGTTGCGGTCAGCGTATTTAACGGCATGGACTTGCCAGATACTCATGAGGTGACCTTTTCATAGGTTTTGATGTCTTTCGCCGCGATCATGCCTGCGACGGCTTGATCAAAGCTGCGAAAGTGCGCGCTGTCCAGATGGGTCTGAAATGCAGCCGCGTCGTCATACAATTCATAAAGAAAGACCTCTGCCGGGCGGACTGGGTCGGTAAGGACATCGAACCTGTGACATCCCTTCTCTTGCGTCAGAGATGTTTGTGCATTCGTATGCATCAGCGGTAGAAAGGCATCGATGTGCTTTGAAACGAGGGTAAATGTGACGCAGACGGCAAATGGCATTCTAGATTTTTCCCAGTTCTTTGAGGCGCACAAACGCGCGTTCGTCCGACGTTATCGTGCTCTTTGCATATTTTAACGTATACATTAAGCCGGAATCATGTCAAACGACTATGAGACAGTATGAGGATAGCTAGCATGACATCATCGTTTCAGATCGCAGTTTTTGAAGGCGACGGGATTGGCCCCGAGATCATGGCACCTACCGTCAAGATTTTGACCGCCCTTGCTGCGCAAAGCGATAGTTACGATTTGTCCTTTGAGCATCTGCCTGCTGGCGCCGCTCACTATGCCAAGACCGGTGAAGGCCTGCCGCAAATGTCACTGGACAAGGCTGGCAAGGCCGATGCGATCTTGCTGTCGGCAATGGGCCTGCCGGACGTTCGCTATGCTGACGGGACTGAAATCTCGCCGCAGATTGACTTGCGCAAGGCCTACAACCTGTTTGCCGGTGTCCGGCCTGTTCGGGTCGCCGCAGGCGGGCTGACCCCACTCAAAATGCCAGCTGGTCAGGACATCGATTTCGTCTTGATCCGCGAAAGTACCGAAGGTCTGTTTTACACCCAAGGCACGGGTGAGGTGACAAAAGACGATGCGCGCGAAACATTGCGGATCACGCGCAAAACCTCTGAGGATCTGTTCAAATTCGCCTTCAACCTTGCCGCAGATCGCAAGGCGCAAGGCCGTGGCCCAGGCCGTGTAACATGTGTTGATAAAGCAAACGTCTTTCGCGCATTCGCCTTCTTTCGCGGTATCTTTGATGAGATCGCAGCACACCATCCCAACCTTGTCGCGGATCACGCCTACGTTGATGCCACCGCCCTTTGGATGGTGCAGAAACCTTGGGATTTCGACGTGTTGGTCACCGAAAACATGTTTGGCGACATTCTTTCAGACCTTGGCGCTGGTCTGATGGGTGGCCTTGGCCTCGCGCCATCTGCCGACATTGGATTGCATCAAGCGGTGTTCCAACCTTGTCACGGCTCTGCCCCGGATATTGCCGGACAAGGCAAAGCAAACCCCTTTGCCATGATCCTGTCGGCGGCGATGATGCTGGATTGGCTTGGGCTAAAGCATGGCCATATCCAAATGATTGCAGATGCCGAAGCGCTGCGCACAGCAATCGATCATCTGGTGACATCAAACACGACCGTCACTGCGGACCTTGGCGGCGCTGCCACGACAAAGCAGGCAGGCGACGCGGTTCAGCACATCGTCACACGGCAGGCCGTCAACGCATGACCGTCAGGGTCGCTTGTTTGGGTGCGGGCTACTTTAGCCAATTCCACCACAAGGGCTGGGACCGGCTGAAGCAAGCCGATCTTGTTGGGGTCGCAGATCACGACATCAGCAAGGCACAGGCAACCGGGCACCGCCCGTTTTCTGACCTGAAAGACATGCTTGAAACAACCAATCCAGACATTCTAGACATCGTTGTCCCGCCTGCCGCGCATGTTGCAGCGATCAAGACAGCGCTTGCGCATGGCACAAAGACAATTATTTGCCAAAAACCCTTTTGCGGAACACTGCGCGACGCCCAAGACATGACGGACCTTGCAAAGACACAAGGTGCGACGTTGATTGTGCATGAAAACTTTCGGTTTCAGCCGTGGTTTCGCACCATCAAAAAAGCCATTGACGCCGGAGACATTGGCACGCCGTTGCAAGCCACATGGCGCCTGCGCCCCGGTGACGGTCAGGGCCCTGACGCCTACCTTGCAAGGCAGGCCTATTTTCAAAAGATGCCCCGCTTCATGGTGCATGAAACAGGCGTGCACTACGTCGATGTGTTTCGCTACATTTTCGGTGATCCAACAGCGGTTTACGCAGATTTGCGGCGTGTGAATCCAGTTATCTCGGGCGAAGATGCGGGCTTTGTGACGTTTGACCATCCGAACAATGTGCGGACTCTTTTAGATGCCAATCGGAACCTTGATCATGCTGCCGAAAACACCCGCTGCACGATGGGCGAAGGCCTGTTTGAAGGCACCGATGGGACCCTGACAATCAGCGGTGATGGGGCGGTGCATTTGCGGCGCTTTGGCCGCCTCGAAGCCTCCGTAATTTTAGGCCCGAATCAGGCCGAAAGTTTCGGTGGTGACTGTACCTATTTGCTCCAAGCACATGTTTTAGGTTCGCTTTTTGGAAAAGTTCCCCTAGAAAATAGTGCCGAGAACTATCTCAATGTCATGAAGATCGAAGATGCGATCTACACGTCAGCTGAGACAGGGCAGAAGGTAAGACTGGATGGACACTACTAAGGGCGTCGTTGCAGGCTCGAACACGGCCATCGCGGTTGAAGAACTTCGGAAATTGATTTTTGATGGTGAGCTTGGTGCTGGCACAGATCACCTTGAAAGTGAGCTTGCCGTCCGCCTGGGCATGTCACGCACCCCCGTCCGCGAAGCGCTGCTGCGTCTTGAGGCGCAGGGTTTGGTCGAAGTAAGACCGCGCAAGGGCGTTCGTATCAAACCTTTGTCGCCAGTCGATATGGCCGAGATTTATGATATTCTAACAGAGCTGGAAAGCCTTGCCGCCGCCAATGCCGCAGAGCGGGGCCTGACAGAGAGCAACCTCACAGTGCTATCGACTGCGATTAAGGACATGGAAGTCGCGTTGGAAGACGAAGACCGCGAGGCATGGGCCGCAGCAGACGACACCTTTCACCGCGAACTTGTACGTCTTGGTGACAATGCTCGCGTCGCGATGATCGCCGACATGATGTCTGATCAAGTCCGTCGTGCGCGGTTGGTCACACTTTACATGCGACCGGCCCCAACCAAATCAAACGACGATCATTCTCGTGTCTTGAATGCGATCCGTCACGGTGACGCAGAAGAGGCCCGGCGTGTTCACCGCCAGCACCGCCTTGCCGCAAAAGACATCTTGATCGACTTGCTGCAGCGGCACAGGCTTAGCAGCATTTAACCGATTGGGTGCTACAGACGTTGTCAGGGCCACCCGCGCGGCTTATCTGCTGTCTGAACGTGCTGAATTGGATTGATCATGGCGAACCACCTTTACCAGAATGACTTGCCCGATGGCCTTGACCTTGGGCCAGTGGTCGCAATTGATTGCGAAACAATGGGACTAAACCCGCATCGAGACCGGCTGTGCCTAATCCAGATGTCTGGTGGAGACGGTGAATGCCATCTTGTGCAGGTCGCCAAAGGCCAAACAGCGGCACCAAACCTGTGCAAGATGTTGGCTGATCCCGACGTTCTGAAACTGTTCCACTTTGGCCGTTTTGATATCGCAGCCATGCACAACGCCTTTGGCACGCTGACCGCCCCAGTCTACTGCACCAAGATCGCCTCTAAGCTGGTGCGGACCTTTACCGACAGGCATGGTCTGAAGACACTGTTGCAGGACATGGTGGGCGTCGACATCTCTAAGCACCAACAACAAAGCGATTGGGGCGCTGAAAACCTGACCGCAGCTCAGCTGGACTATGCAGCGTCCGACGTCTTGTATTTGCACCAGTTGAAAGAAGCCTTCGACGTCATGTTGGCCCGTGAAGGCCGCACCGAAATGGCCCAAGCCTGTTTCGACTTCTTGCCGATGCGTGCCAAACTTGATCTGGCCGGATGGCCTGAAACCGATATTTTCTCGCACTGATATGCCAGATTTCGCCAAACTGATCGCAGCAGGCAAACGCGTCGTCACGGACGAAGCCGTGGCTTTGACCACTCTGTCGGATAGTTTGGGCGATAGCTTTGCCGCCGCAATTGACCTGATCGTCAATGCGCAGGGGCGTGTAATCGTGTCTGGTATGGGAAAATCGGGGCATGTCGCCCGCAAGATTGCCGCAACCTTTGCCAGTACCGGAACGCCAGCACATTTTGTGCACCCTGCAGAGGCCTCGCACGGTGACATGGGGATGCTGGCAACCGGGGATATCGTGCTGATGCTGTCCAATTCCGGCGAAACGCCAGAATTGGCAGATGTCGTGGCCCATACCCGTCGCTTTCAGATCCCCTTGATCGGGGTCGCAAGCAAACCCAACAGCACCTTGATCAAACAAGCAGACGTCAAGATCATCCTGCCCAATGTCGGCGAGGCTTGCGGCAAGAACATTGTCCCGACCAACTCGACCACAATGACACTGGCGCTGGGTGATGCCATAGCGATCGCCTTGATGGAATATCGCGACTTCACCCCAGAGAACTTTCGCGACTTTCACCCCGGCGGCAAGCTTGGGGCCCAGCTTTCCAAGGTGCGGGACCTGATGCACACCGGCGAGGCAGTGCCCTTAGCAAGTATCAAAACACCCATGTCAGACACGCTTTTGACCATCAGCCAAAAGGGCTTCGGTCTTGTTGGGGTCTTGGATGAGACCCACAAGCTGGCCGGGATCATCACCGATGGCGACCTACGGCGCAACATGGAAGGCCTGCTGGACAAGACCGCCGAAGATGTCATGACCCACAACCCCGAAACCATCGCGCCCGGTGCATTGGCAGAGCAGGCCGTCGCGATCATGAACGGCAAAAACGGACGCAATGTAACCTGTTTGCTTGTTGTTGATCCCGACGACCCCGGTGACGTTGTCGGCATTTTGCACATCCACGATTGCCTGCGGGCTGGTGTGGTCTGAATGATGGCGACCGACCCCAACTTTCATACGTGGGCCGTCGGGTGGCTAAAGATAATCCTTCCGATGGGCGCCCTCGCCTTGCTTTCGACCCTGTTTTTGTTCGCGCGCAGTCCGGCCAATCAGGGTCAGGAAATCCCCATCGGCCAAATCGAAGAGATCGCGAAAGAACAGCAGATCACGGCACCCCAGTTCTCGGGCATCGCGGATGATGGGTCGGTGATCGCTGTAAGGGCAGATAGCGCCAAGCCTGACGTTGCCATCCAAGACACACTGCTGGTCGAAGATATCGCAATTGATGTTGATGCGCCCGACGGGACGACCCTGAAAATCACGTCTGGCACCAGTGTGCTGGATACCGCCGCACAAACCGCCCGGTTGAATGGTCTGTCACGGATGACCACCTCTTCTGGGTATACTATGGAAACCAACGGGATCAGCGCCGACCTGAAGACAGGCGAGATCGTCTCGGATGGCAGGTTGGCGGTACAGGCCCCATTTGGAGACCTTACAGCTGGCAAGGTCCGCATCACGGTATCTGCTGACGGGACGGGTCAGCAGATGGTATTCACACAAGGGGTCCGCCTGCTATACACCCCTCAACCAAATGCGCGTTAAGGGCAAAAGGACACTTTCATGAAACGATGGCTTTTGCTTTCCGCCCTCCTGTGCGCCACCCCGTTAGCGGCACAAACCAACATCAATCTCGGGGGCATCACGACGGATCCCTCCGCTGCGGTCGAAGTTGCTGCCGATAGCCTGAGCGTGGATCAAGACACAGGCACAGCAATTTTCGACGGCAATGTTGTCATCGGCCAAGGCCAGCTACGCATCTCGGCAGGTCGCGCGCAGGTGGTTTATGACGGTAACACAGGCGACATCGCCAGCTTTGAGGCGTCAGGCGGCGTGACCTTTGCGAATGGCACCGAGGCCGCAGAGGCGCAAAACGCGACCTATGATTTGCAAAACGGTCAATTGATCCTGACTGGAGACGTCCTGTTGACACAAGGCGCATCAGCACTTGCGGCTGAACGCATGGTCATCGACGTCGAAAGCGGTAACGCCCGGATGGAAGGGCGCGTCCGCACGGTGTTCCAACAAGGCAACAACTGATGGCGGACCTAACTGTCAAAGACGGGGATGTGGGTCTGCGGATCGTGAACCTGCGCAAAAGCTATCGCAAGCGGACCGTGATCCGGGATGTCAGCATGGAGCTTGGGCGGGGCGAGGTTGTGGCGCTTCTTGGTCCCAATGGATCTGGCAAAACCACTTGTTTCTATTCCATCGCCGGACTTGTCACACCCGAGGGCGGACAGGTCATCATTGATGGTCGCAATATCACGACACTGCCAATGTACCGCCGGGCCAAGCTGGGTATCGGGTATCTACCGCAAGAAATGTCGATCTTTCGGGGGCTGTCTGTCGAAGACAACATCAAAGCGATCCTTGAAATCGCATTCGATGATAAAAAGAAACGCCGAGACCGTCTGGAAGAGCTTTTGTCAGAGTTCTCGATCGAGCATTTGCGCCGCGCACCTGCAATGGCGCTGTCAGGGGGCGAAAGGCGACGTGTTGAGATTGCGCGTTGCCTGGCGGCCGGGCCAAAATATGTCCTGCTGGATGAACCTTTTGCAGGCGTTGATCCCATCGCTGTTGGTGAAATCCGGCACCTTGTTGCTGACCTGAAAAACCGTGGGATTGGCGTGCTGATCACAGACCATAACGTGCAGGAAACGCTGCAGATTGTGGATCGCGCCTATATTTTGCACGACGGCAAGGTTCTGATGAGCGGAACAACCGCTGAAGTCATCAAAGACGAGAACGTGCGCCGCGTCTATCTGGGTGACAGTTTCCGGGTGGTCTGACGCCGTTAACTGATTGTTCACGGAAAATCATTTGACAAAAGCGCCGCTAAGTCGCCCAATGTCAGGGATGACAGCTTGTGTTACAGCCCCAAGAACCTGTCAGGCATCCGTGCCTGAAAGCTTTGGCAACACCCTGAAAACACACGCGTTATCATCTACCCAAAAGTGCACTTAGACAGAACAGCATGGCGAATCTCGCCCGCTTTCCCCTTTGTGCACGCTGACAGAACAGGAGATCAGATGCGGTATCAGATTAGCGGAAAACAGATCGACATCGGCAACGCGCTGCAAACGCACGTCCAGGCCGAAACCGGGTCCATGCTGGAAAAGTATTCCGGCCGCCCCACCGACGCGAACGTTGTTTTTTCAAAGTCCGGACACGAATATGTCTGCGAAACCGTTATTCATCTGTCCACTGGTCTGACTGCCCAAGCACGCGGCCATGAGTCTGAAATTTATGCAGCTTTTGATGCTGCGCTTGAAAAAATGGACAAGCAATTGCGCCGCTACAAGCGGCGGTTGAAAGATCATCATAAGGAACGCTCGCAACCTGTTGAACTCTCGGACGCGGGGTCCTATATCCTCGCCCCAACGGACGAGTCGGGAGAAGCGGAAAGCGACACAGTCAGCGCGATGATCATCGCAGAAACCGAGATGAAGATACCTTCTTTGTCGGCCGGTGAAGCGGTGATGCAAATGGAGTTGGCCAATGCCCCCGCGTTGGTGTTCCGCAACGAGAAACACAACGGTATCAACGTCGTCTACAGACGCGAAGACGGCAACATTAGCTGGGTCGACCCGAAAAATATGGGGTGATCGCCCCTTCGGAAAGCGAGCGAGATGCAAATTTCGGATATCCTAAAGCCTGAAGCAGTGAAGACACTGGGTGCTTGCACAAGCAAAAAGCGCCTGTTTCACGACTTGGGTGATATTTCATTCTCGGCGTATGCCCTAGAAACTGGCACAGTGATTGATGCGCTGATGGAGCGTGAAAATCTTGGACCAACTGGCGTGGGACATGGCATTGCCCTGCCCCATGCCCGCCTTGAGGTTGTGGACCAAGTGTGTGGTATCTTCCTGCGGCTTGAAAAGCCAATCGACTTTGATGCCGTCGATCGCCAGCCGGTTGATCTTGTCTTTGCCTTGCTTGCCCCCGAAAGCGCAGGCGTTGAACACCTTAAGGCCCTTGCCCTTGTGTCCCGGACGATGCGCGACGCAGATATGCAAGCCAAGCTGCGCGCGAATGCCGACGCATCAACGCTGCACACGATCCTGACCGAGACGCAGGCCCAAGCCGCCTAAGTCCAGTCGCCAAACCCAAACGAGACGTAGTCACGGTGGTAAGCGGTACGCGCAGCTGCATTCAGCTCTGCGTCTGCAATCCGGCGAAGTTGTGCTGCATGCGGATCTGTGACGTCCATGACGGCAGGCATCGTGTCTCGCCCGACTTGTGCGCATAGGATTGCAAAATCGTCTTCCATCCGGTCCTCGCGCACGATCATATCGGGCAAACCAACATCCGCCATGCCTTGCAGCAAGGACAGCTGACTGGCCCATGACGGATCAACCCGAACGCTGGTCTGACCGGACAGGTTCTTTTTCAGAAATTCCAGAAACGCCAGAAATGCGGCCTGATGTGCCGCGTCATCATAGCCTTTATCAGGATCCCGGAACGGATCGAACTTTGGGATAGGAACGCCATGCTGCTTTTCCAGCGCCTTCCTGATCTCGGGCAAACTGTTGACCCGGGTCGACAGGATCGTGTCGCAGAATGCCGCATGCGCCCGCGCCATAGGATGGCGCAGAACCGTAAAGCTGCGGTGACCGGGCCTGTCTACTTTCCAGGCGCGCAGCGTCTTTTGTGTAAATCCGGCAACCACGTCGGCACCGTCATCCAGCTGAGACAACCACGCCCGCACAGCAGCATCAGGGCCAGTCGGCAACGGCAAATAAAGAAGCGGCGCTGTGGGGGCGGCAACATAGGTGGGCACCTGCGGTCCGCGCCGCGGTTCAAAGTTTGGCGTGCGGGTCAGGTTGAACTGGTCCAACGCAGCCAAAGCAGACTCCATCCCGGCGAAGTTCGTGACCTTTTCGTCCAAACCATCCGGGTTCTGGCGTTTCAGCCGATCATCCAGTGCGTCGATCCTGTGCGCGCAGCCAAGAAAAGCCGCCAGACCGTTCATGACGTCAACATCCTGCAGATCTTCGTAGGCGACGTAAAACGCCGTTTGCCCGGACTTTTGCAAAGCATTCATCAGATGGATTTGAAACGCCTGCAATGCCTCTAGGTGTTGGTTAAAATCCACGGCATCAAACTGGATTTTCTGACGCCGCGCGTGTTTGACGTTCGTCAGCTTCCACTGCCCCGTCGCCTTGGCGATTTGCAAGCTGACATAGCTATCAACGGGATTGCGGGTCAGAATAATCTTGGCGCAGCGCGGGTCCGCGAGGATGATGTCCAGTGCGCGGGGGTCGTGATTGCTAAAGAACCGAAAGCCACCCAGACCCGGCGTCTTTTCTTTGATCGTGGTGATCAATTCAGCGGGATCAGCTTCACGCTCTGCTTGGCTTATTCCCAGAATATTGTCCGTGTTTGGATACCCGATAAAGGCGGGGTTGAACGCCTCGCCATGACAGGTCAGGCCGTCAAAACTGTTGATATTCGCTTCCAGAAAATTGGACCCGGTGCGCATTTCCGCAAACACCACAAAGGTGTCGAAACGGTTGGTCATTTCCGCACCAAATAGGGCTTGCGCACCTTCTGCTTTGGCGCGGGCATCGCGTTTTCAACGGGGAAATCACCCATCAGATAAGGATGCATCCCTTGGTTTTTCAGGTTCTGCAGGAATTGCCCAAACCCTTGCAGATCAACCATACGAGGCGCCTCTGTCAGGCGCCGAACAGAAGAGCCTGTCATCTCATCAACGATGGTTTGCAACGCCTCCATCGGGCTGTCGATAAAGTCAGCCATCGTCCAGATCCGCACGCGCGCCTTGGTATCAGCCGAGCGCAGCACCTTCAGGTGTTTGTCTTCGGTTCGCTGCATCCGTGCCGCATCGACACGAATATCGGCAAAGTTCCGGTTCGACAGAAACAGCGGAACGGCCCATGCACCGGAAATGACAGAAATCTGCGCATTTCGGTCTCGTGCCATTGCCTGTGTTATCTTCTGTTGATCATCGGGCCCAAACTGAAACGCCTGCCGCTCGCCGCGCGTGTTCCAGATCAGGTTCGTCAGGAACAGCTGCGGTTGGTAATCGCGCAGGGCAGCGCTGTCGGACAATGCCCCCTGAAAGTGATCCTGCCGCCCGTCAAACATGACCCGGTCCGGGTGAAACAAGTGGCCATGCACCCGTGCCGTTGTTTCTTTGGCGAGCCAATACTCGAAATTCTCGAACAGCTCTGCGAAGCCTTCAAACACCGAATAGGGCGATGAAGTTACGCCGTTTTGCCGCTCATGGCGCGGCCAGCGGCTTTGCATATAAAGACCCGGTCGCCCCAATGTCCGCCGGTCAACAGCCTTTGCAAAGATGCGGTCGATTTTGCCTGGGTTTGGTTCTGCGGCTTTCAGCGTCGTTGGATCTTTGCTGAGGAATGTACCGTATAGTCGGGTCGCCCGTGGCCATATTTTGCGGGCCACAAAGCAATCACTGCGACGTAATAATTGCAAATGATCATCATAAAAGATGTGTGGTTTGCCCTGAAAATCAAATTTGGACAGAGTCAAAGAGCGGCTTTCGATATTCTGCGAATACAGCCGCACCAGCGTCTGAAAGTAACTTTCGTCAGGAATCCATACCCGTTTGAAGAAGGCATCATATGTCTTGCGATCGGGATCTTGCAGGATGGCGGACAGCGTTTGGCGCGTCAGACACCACCATTGCGACCCCATATGCGGGGTCAGCCCTTCTGGGATCTTGCGCTTATAGCGCACTGCACGTTGCGCCCGCACTGCCAGATCAAAAAGCCGCCGGTTCTTTTTCCATGCAAACGGAAAGCGCAGAGTAAAGCGTTCGGCATCCAGGCCACCGATCGTCCAAGGGACATCCGCCGTTGTTGCACTTTCGATAAAGTCAGTACGTGGGCGCCCATCAAGATAGCTGCGCAATTCCTCGACCGGGCGCAGCGGCAGGCACGACCCGGATGCAAGGTAGGCGTGGCGAACTTCTGGGAATTTCGTCAGCAAAAGTTCCGCCGCAGATTGCGTCGCTGCAACCATACCCCAAGTTCCCCATTCGCACCGATGACGGTCAGAGAACCGGACGATCTTGAGGTCTGACAGGCTGTCTTTGAACATCTGGAACGTCTTGTCTGGTACGTTCACATCCACATGCACAACCACAGGACAATCCCCCTGCACCCAGTGCCGGATCACCTGTTCAGCCCGGTCAAAGGCGGTATGCACAAGGATAACGATGCCAACAGTGCTCATGCCCAGTTTCCTTTGGACATGATCCCGAGGATCTCTAGCTGACGCCAGTTGATGTATTTCTCGCTCCACTTACACCACAAGACCGGACTGTCTTTCATGCCTTGCACATAGGCCTGATATTCAGCGCTTTGGCCGTAATGTTCGCCGCGCGCCAACTCTTCGCGGGCTTTCGCCCCAAAGGTATCGAGGAACTTCATGTGCAGCAGCACTCCAGACGCCTTTTCCCCACCTGCGTCGTCGTAGACAAGGTTCAGGCCACGCGGCAACAGCATATGCGTTGAGCTGACGTAGGTGTACTGCTTGCTCCACTTCACAAGCGGAACCTTATTGAGAGCCGGTGCCTTCTTGGGTCTGTTTCTAAAGAACACCCGTGCGCGGGGCCCCCCTTGTATCCATAGGTTGCGTAGTTTGGGGTTGCGGCTGATCGTATAGTTTCCAGAATCAAACCAAGGGGCGATATCCAATGGGTTATCGCTGCGCTTATAGGGAATATCGGTGACTTTGCCCTTTGGATACATGTCCAGCATGATCGCCCCAAAGGACCGGATGTTAGAGCTATCCAGCCAATCAGTTAATGCACGCACGGGCCGGGTATCGCAGAACGGGAAGACAAAGAACTCGTCCACATCAACGGTCAGGGTCCAGTGCCCATCCGCATATTTCATCTGCAGGTAGGTCAGCCAATCGATCCCAAATCGTGCCTGCTTGTAGCTGGCCGATGTTGTCCAGACAGACACGTCCGGTTGATCAGCAAGATAGGCCGCCCCGCCGTCATCGCTGTTGTTGTCGACAAAGATGAAGTGATCGACGCCAAGATCCCGGTAGTACTGCAAGAAATAGGGCAAGCGCATGTCTTCGTTGCGCATGGTACAAAACAGCAAGACGTCGCCGTCACGGATATCAGCGGTGCGATTGGCAAGCGCCTGCAGCTCGCGGCCCTTGCGACGGGCGCGAAGCTTGTAGCGCTTGCGTTTCAGGCGCAGCCGATATGATGTTGCAAAGCCCACTTATCTTCCGTTTTTCCCTGCCGCTCTATCTGTACCAGATACCGGTTAAGACCCGATTGCGTTTGGTCCCCGTCATCCCATTATTGGAAACAATCAATAGCAATGTGCCTGACGGACACAAGCTGTCACGCGACGGCTTAGCTGGGCCAGTTACCTTTTGACATCAGCCCAAGATCCACAAGTTGCTGCCAACCCGTAAAGCGCGCTGAATCGTCATACCACAAATCCACGTCATCAATGAGGCGCTGATAATAGTCCGCATAAAGATCTGAATTCTCAAAATGCTGACGCCGGTCCCGCTCTTCAGCCGATTTTGCACCGATCGTGTTCAGGAACTTGCTATGCAAAAGAACACCGGACGGCAGGTCATCCACTTGGCTATCGAACACATGGTTCAGCTTGCGGGGCAGCATGTGGTGGGTTGAGGTGACGTATGCAAAGCTGCGGTGCCAATGCACCAACGGAATCTTGTTGAGCGTTGGCGCGCGCTTTGGTTGGCCTTGAAAGAACACCCGCTCTCGGACGCCGCCTTGTATCCACTCATTGTGGAACTTTGGGTTGCGTTGGCGGCGATAGTTGGCGGGATCAAACCATGCCAACACCTCTGTCGGGTCCTGGCCCACGGCATAGGGCTGCGCGGACACCGCGCCCTTTGGATACATGTCCAGCAGGATCGCACCGAAGGACCGCACCTTTCGGGCGGTAAGCCAGCTGGTCAGGTCCGGCAAGGGCCGGTTTTCCCAATCCGGATAAATCAATGCCTCGTCCGCATCCGCCGTCAGGCACCAGTGTCCATGACCATACTTTCGCTGCAACCACGTCAGCCAATCCATCCCATAACGAGAGAGTTTGTAACTTTCGCCTGACTGCCAAATCGAAACATCCGCTTGGCCCTGTAAAAGGTCCAACGTGCCATCATCGCTGCCGTTATCGACAATCAGAAAGTGGCTGATCCCCAGACGCCGGTGATGATCCAGAAAGTACGGCAGGCGCAACGCCTCGTTTCGCACAGTTGCAAAGCACAAAATATCGGACGCCCCGATGTGGGACGTCCGATTGATGACTTGCGTCAATTGCGAGGACTTGCGCCAAGCCCGCAGCAGGAACCGTTTACGTCTGATCCGTAATCGGTAGGCTTCCCATGCGGACCCACTCAAGGATTACTCGGCGGCCATCTTGTGGTTGATGACACCGTCCAGATAGTGGGCGAATTCATCGCGCAGCTCTGGATTGCTCAGGGCAAAGGCGACAGTGGCCTGCAGGTAACCAGCCTTGGATCCGCAGTCGTACCGCTTGCCCTCAAATTGGAAGCCGTGAACCTTGCGGCCATCAATGATCTCTTGCGCAATAGCGTCTGTCAGCTGCAATTCACCACCAGCACCCGGCTTGATCGTGCTGAGGTTTTCCAGAACCGTCGGGGCCAACACGTAGCGGCCAATGACAGCAAGATTGGATGGGGCTGTGCCAGGCGCAGGCTTTTCGACCATACCAGCGACATCGCTCACCCGCCCGTTGACCGATTTGACGTCCAGAACGCCATAGGATTTCGTCGCTTCCGGAGACACTTCCATCGCAGCAACCATAGAGCCGCCGGTTTCTTCGTAAGCTTCGATCATCTGTGCCAGACAAGGACGCTCTGCTGCGATCACATCGTCGGGCAACATCACGGCAAAAGGCTCGTCTCCGATCAAGCGACGGGCACACCATACGGCGTGACCCAAACCAAGAGCTTCATGCTGGCGCGTATAGGCGATCTCGCCGCTATCCATGTTCGTGGCCTTAAGGATATCCAGAAGCTCTGTCTTGCCCTTTTCTTCAAGCGTACGTTCAAGCACGGGCGCACAGTCAAAATAGTCTTCCAAAGCACCTTTGCCGCGCGACGTGACAAAGATGAACTCTTTGATACCAGCGGCGCGCGCTTCGTCGATGGCATATTGCACCAACGGTTTGTCGACCAACGTCATGATCTCTTTCGGCACAGATTTCGTCGCGGGTAAAAACCGCGTGCCCATGCCTGCGACGGGAAAAATAGCTTTTGTAACTTTTGTAGTCATCAGATTACCTAACTCGTATTTCTTAACACTTACTTTACACTTGATTGCGACGTCCGTGTGGCAGCGTAACACAATGCTGCCAAGAATTGCAGGTCAGATTATCCTGACCCCATCTGTTTCATCATCGCCTCGATCCGCGGCACGTCTTCCGGGTTGTTCAGCTCCCAGAACTGTTTGCCTCTCGCTTCAACGGTCACACACAGCATTGGTTCCCCGTTTTCAAGGAACCGCAACTGCTCTAACCCCTCTAACGTTTCAGCCTTGCCAATTGGCCAAGACATGTAAGCGTTGAGGGCCTTTGGGCGGTAAGCATAGACGCCAACATGATGAAAAATAGGCGTTTCATCATTGTCTGCATAATTTTTACCCACAAAGGGAATGACCTCTTTCGAGAAATACAGCGCCCGGCCTTCTGCACCAAACACGGCCGTTGTCCCACCAACGCGGCCAGCGCGGCGATCTTCCAGAAATCCGTTCAGCGCCTTTCCGTCCGTCCGCAAGACCGGTGTTGCCACCTGAGCCCAGTCATTTTCACGCAACCCCGCGATCAGGTCTTCGACAAACCACGCAGGTGTCAATGGCGCGTCGCCCTGAAGATTGATGACAATATCGAAACGATCTGTGATTCTTTCAAGGACATCCGCGCAGCGCTCGGTTCCATTGCGACAGCCTTCATCGGTCATCACGACCTCTGCGCCAAAGCCTTCGGCGACATCCTTGATCCGGTCATCATCAGTCGCGACAACCACACGGTCGACACCCTGCACAGCCATCGCCGCATCCCAACTGCGTTCGATCAGCGTTTTGGACACACCTGTCGCCCCTTTCAAGGCGACAAGCGGCTTGCCCGGATAGCGGGTCGAGGCAAAGCGCGCCGGGATGACGATCAGGACGGACATCAGGCTTTCTTAAGCTCTACTCCGGGGGCGTAGGCAATGAAGAACGGGTTCGCAAAAATCTCTTTGCCATAGCGCAAAGGGGTGTGGTCATCAAAACGAACAACATCGCCACCGGCACCGACAAGCACCGCATGACCTGCAGCGGTATCCCACTCCATCGTGCGGCCAACGCGGGGGTAGATGTCGGCTTCACCAGTCGCGACAAGGCAGAACTTTAGCGAAGATCCAGCGCTTTTCATGTCTTTCACGGCGTACTTTGCAATATAGTCGTCAGTCGCCTGATCACGATGAGACTTGGACGCCACGACCATAAGCGCGCCGTTGTCCGGGTCGGTCACCTTGATAGGTGTCAGCGCGCCAACAGCGTCTTTGGCAAACGGGCCCGCCTCTTCAACCGAGGTGCCGTCAGCTTGGGTAAAGAACATACGATCTTTTGCAGGCGCATAGACAACACCGCGGATTGCAACGCCATCCACAACATACGCAATGTTCACTGTGAAATCGCCACGACGGTTGATGAATTCCTTGGTCCCATCCAATGGATCCACGATCAGGAAGGTGTTTTCGGTCACTGAATGGGACTCTGCCTGTTCTTCAGTAACCAAGGCAACTTCGGGAAAGGCCGCGCGCAGGCCGGCGCTGATAATGGCGTCTGCCGCTTCGTCGGCAACGGTAACCGGGCTGTCATCACTTTTGGATTTCACCTCAAAATCCGGACCGTTGTAGATCTCCATGATCTTGTCGCCTGCTTCTAAGGCCAAGGTGCGCATCACTGTTGTAAGCTTATCAAAATCCATAAAAATACCTTTCCGGATACAGCCATCAGGGCTGCAAAAGTTGATCAAACATATCGCGCGGCTTATGCTACCGTTGTAACGCGACGGCAAGAATTTCGTGGCACACATCATGAATGTCACACAGAATGTGACAATCGCGGGCAGGACAGCATAAATGTTTCAGGTCGAAACCAGACGGACACGCTCGCGCAGTGCTTTCGGCCTGTTAGAGGTGATTTATCACGCGACCGTCCGTGAGGTGCGCAAAAATCACCGCAATCCGATCATCGGTCTTTTGATCAATATGCTGCAGACGGTCATCTTTGTGCTGACCTTCTTTTTGCTGTTTCAGGTCCTCGACATGCGCGGCAGCGCCATCAGAGGCGATTTCCTGCTTTATATCATGTCCGGCATCTTCCTGTTCTTTACCCACTCCAAAACGATGGCAGCAGTCGTCATGTCAGAAGGGCCGGCCTCCCCGATGATGCAGCACCGGCCCATGAACACGGCCATCAGCATCTCTGCGGCAGCACTTTCTGCGTTATATTTGCAAACACTGTCACTGGTTGTGGTTCTTTTCATCTACCACGCAGCATTCACGCCAGTGGTCATTGACGACATGGTGGGCGCCTACATGATGGTGCTTGTTGCTTGGATTTCGGGTGTTGGGGTGGGCATGATCTTTCTGGCGATCAAACCCTGGGCACCCAACTTTGCGAATATCGGATCCAGCGTTTATTCGCGGGCCAACATGCTTGCCTCTGGCAAGATGTTCGTCGCAAACACACTACCCTCTGGAATGCTGGCCTTGTTTGACTGGAATCCGTTGTTTCACGCGATTGATCAGGCACGGGGCTATATTTTCCTGCACTACAATCCGCACTTCAGTTCGTGGACGTATCCCCTGTATGTCAGCGCAGTCCTGATCCTGATCGGGCTAATGGGTGAGTTTTATACCCGTAAACGCGCATCGATCAGTTGGACCGCAGCGCAATGATGCGGCTTGCCGTCATGTTGATACTGATGGCAGCAGCATCGTCCGCAGACACCTTTCCAGCCGCATTTTTTGTCACCGATGTGGCAGAGAACGACACACTGAACATCCGCAAGGCACCTGATCCAAATGCAAAGATCATTGGCGCATACGGTCCCTATACTTTGAACATTGAGGTATTGCGCACAACGCCTGATGGGAAATGGGGTCTGGTCATCGCTGGCGAAAGCAACGGCTGGACAGCCATGCGGTTTCTTGCACGTTCCGATCATCAGGACCCAACCGCCTTTCCACGCCCGATGCGGTGCTTTGGGACAGAACCGTTCTGGTCGCTAAACGTCACAACCCGTGGGGATGAATATCAACAGATGGGATTTGATCGTCGTGACCTGACAATGATCTCTGAAAGTGTCGCGACCAATGGTGCTATGGCCACATTCACCGAAGGACCAACGTCCAGCAGGACGCTGATGATCAAGCGCGGCTATTGCAACGATGGAATGAGCGATCGTGAATTCGGGTGGCAGGCAACGCTGTTCAACGACGCACCGGATGAAAGTACCGTTCAAAGCGGCTGCTGCAGCCTCGACACCAACTTCTAGCGCTGCTCCTTCGAAAATCGTTCAAATTTTCTGGAAAATTTGCATCACGGCTACTGATTTGCGCGCCACAACCTCCTTGATTGAGGCATTCCATGCCATGCCAAACAGTGAACCCACCAAGGCATATCCGGGATGACAGCGACAAGATCATATTCGCTCTGGCGCTTTAAACGCCACACACCCCGGAAAATGTCACAAATTCCCTATTTTCGTAGGGGCAGACTGGTTGCAGGCCCCAATTCCCATCCCTATATACCCAGCGATCACAAGATCGGGACCAACCTCTTGATCTGAATCGCAGAAACGGGCGCAGATGCTGACTTCAGGTCTGTGTTCATCAAACCGCCTCACGTAAGGGATTTGAAAATATGGCTAAAGTCATTGGTATTGACCTCGGAACAACCAACTCTTGTATTGCGATCATGGATGGCTCCAAGCCGCGCGTGATCGAAAACGCAGAAGGCGCACGGACGACACCGTCTATCGTTGCTTTCACAGATGACGAGCGCCTTGTGGGCCAGCCGGCGAAACGCCAGGCCGTCACAAACCCAGAAAACACCATCTTCGCTGTGAAGCGTCTGATCGGCCGCAACGTCGACGACAAAGCACTCGCGAAAGATAAGAAGAACATGCCGTTCAACGTCATCGACGGTGGCAACGGCGCGGCATGGGTCGAATCCCGTGGCGAGAAGTACTCCCCGTCCCAGATTTCCGCTTTCATCCTCGGTAAGATGAAAGAGACCGCTGAATCCTACCTCGGCGAAGACGTGACACAGGCGGTTATCACCGTACCTGCGTACTTCAACGACGCTCAGCGTCAGGCCACGAAAGATGCCGGCAAGATCGCTGGCCTCGAAGTGCTGCGCATCATCAACGAGCCGACAGCAGCTGCATTGGCTTACGGCCTTGATAAAGAGCAGACACAAACCATCGCGGTCTATGACCTTGGTGGTGGTACATTCGACGTGACCATCCTTGAAATCGATGACGGCCTGTTCGAGGTAAAATCCACCAACGGTGACACGTTCCTTGGCGGTGAAGACTTTGACATGCGGATCGTCAACTACCTCGCGGATGAGTTCAAAAAAGAACATGCCGTCGATCTGAAGAAAGACAAGATGGCGCTGCAGCGTCTGAAAGAAGCTGCGGAAAAAGCGAAGATCGAACTGTCGTCTTCCAGCCAGACAGAGATCAACCAGCCGTTTATCTCGATGGGCAAAGACGGCCAGCCACTGCACATGGTCATGAAGCTGACACGTGCAAAGCTGGAATCATTGGTCAACGACCTGATCAAAGCATCCATCAAGCCATGCCAAGCGGCGTTGAAAGACGCAGGCCTGTCCACATCCGACATCGACGAAGTCGTGTTGGTTGGTGGTATGACACGGATGCCACGCGTCAAAGAAGAAGTGACAAAGTTCTTCGGCAAAGAACCCCATCAGGGCGTGAACCCGGATGAAGTTGTTGCCATGGGCGCTGCCATTCAGGCCGGTGTTCTGCAGGGTGACGTGAAGGACGTTGTTCTTCTCGACGTGACGCCGCTGTCGCTGGGTATCGAAACCCTTGGTGGTGTGTTCACACGCTTGATCGACCGGAACACAACGATCCCAACGAAGAAGTCTCAGGTCTTCTCGACCGCCGAAGACAACCAGAACGCCGTGACACTGCGCGTGTTCCAGGGTGAGCGTGAGATGGCAGCCGACAACAAGATCCTCGGCCAGTTCAACCTCGAAGACATCCCACCTGCCCCACGTGGCATGCCGCAAATCGAAGTGACCTTCGACATCGACGCCAACGGCATCGTGTCTGTCGGCGCCAAGGACAAAGGCACCGGGAAAGAGCAAAACATCACAATCCAAGCGTCCGGTGGTCTGTCGGATGAAGACATCGAAGCCATGGTGCGTGACGCCGAAGAAAACGCGGATGCCGATAAAGAGCGCCGCGAACTCGTCGATGCCAAAAACCGGGCCGAAAGCCTGATCCACTCGACCGAAAAGTCGCTGGAAGAGCATAACGACAAGGTCGATCCAACAACGGTTGAAGTCATCGAATTGGCCATTGCTGCGCTGAAAGACGATCTGGAAAAAGAAGATATCACCGCTGACAAGCTGACATCCGGCATCCAGAACGTCACCGAATCCGCCATGAAGCTCGGCGAAGCCATCTACAAAGCGTCGCAAGACGAAGAGAATGGCGAAGAAGAGATGAAGGGTGCTGACGAAGGCGGTGACGACGATATCGTTGACGCAGACTTCGAAGATCTGGATGGCGACAACAAGCGTGACTAAGCCTTTGGGCTGACGTGCATTGACCGGCCCCCTGAACCGGGCCGGTCTTTGCATTCCCAAAGGGGAGAAAACACATGGCAAAACGTGATTATTACGATGTGCTTGGCGTCCAAAAGGGCGCTGATGCCGCTGCGATCAAAAAAGCCTTCCGCACCAAAGCGAAAGAACTGCATCCGGATCGCAACACCGACAATCCAGATGCTGAATCGCAGTTCAAAGAAGCCAACGAGGCTTACGACGTCCTAAAAGACGCCGAGAAAAAAGCGGCCTACGACCGGTTCGGTCACGCGGCGTTCGAAGGCGGTATGGGCGGCGGCGGTCAACGTGGCGGTGGTCAAGGCGACTTTGCGTCTGCCTTCTCAGACGTTTTCGACGACCTATTCGGCGACATGATGGGCGGCCGCGGCGGCGGCGGTCGGTCTCGCGCCCAGCGCGGCAATGACCTGCGCTATAACCTGCGCATCAACCTCGAAGATGCGTTCAAGGGTCTGCAAAAGACAGTGAACGTTCCCACAGCGGTCGGCTGCGACAGCTGTAACGGCACCGGTGCCGAAGGCGGGTCAGAGCCCGTCACTTGCCCCACCTGTAACGGCATGGGCAAGGTCCGCGCGCAGCAGGGTTTCTTCACGGTTGAACGCACCTGCCCGACATGTTCGGGCATGGGGCAAACGATCAAGAACCCATGCAACACCTGTCATGGTCAGGGGCGGGTCGAGAAGGAAAAGTCCCTTTCGGTCAACATCCCCGCCGGCGTCGAAACCGGCACTCGCATTCGCCTCGCTGGCGAAGGCGAGGCGGGCATGCGCGGTGGCCCAACCGGCGATCTCTATATCTTCATCGAGGTCAACGACCACAAACTGTTCGAGCGTGAAGCGACGAACCTGTTTTGTCGTGTGCCGGTGTCGATCACCTCTGCGGCTCTAGGCGGCGAGATTGAAGTGCCGACAATCGACGGTGGCCGGTCTCGTGTAAAAATCCCAGAAGGCTCCCAGTCGGGCCGTCAAATGCGCCTGCGTGGCAAGGGTATGCCTGCGCTACGTGGTGGTGGGGCCGGTGACATGTTCATTGAATTGGCTGTCGAAACACCAGTGAACCTGACAGCACGCCAAAAAGAAATCCTGCACGAATTCGACGAAATCGCAGCAGAGAACAATCCCGAAGGCTCGACTTTCTTCAAATCAGTCAAGACCTTCTGGGATTCGATGAAGGGCTAAGGCACGGCGGGCGACAAGGCCCGCCAAGCACCCCGTTCCTCATTAACCGTCCTTTCACCAGAATCGCGCAAATCTGCGTCAATGACACATTTTGCCGACACCCGATCCCTGTTTCAGGACGACGAAACCATCGCTGCCATTCCGCTTCGGGGAAAGGCGCCCTCTTACCTTGCAGATCATCGCAAACGCCTGCGTGAACGTTTCCTGACCGGTGGGTCTGACGCGGTTCCTGATTATGAGGTCCTTGAACTCATCCTCTTCCGGGCCATCCCACGACAGGATGTCAAACCGCTGGCCTATGCGTTGATGGCGCATTTCGGCGACTTCAATCGGGTCTTGTCAGCAAGCCTTCAGCAACTGTTAGCAGTCGAAGGCGTCGGGCAGGCAGTGGCAACAGAACTAAAGATCGTCGAGGCATCGGCGCACAGACTGGCCCGCGCCAAGGTTCTGCAAAAGCACGTCGTGTCCAGTTGGGACGCCTTGTTAGACTACTGTCGAACGGTCATGGCGCATCGCGAAACCGAACAATTCCGCATTCTGTTCCTCGACAACCGCAACACCCTCATCGCGGACGAGGCACAGGCACAAGGCACCGTCGACCATGTG
>CALILP010000205.1 GCA_938016515.1 uncultured Paracoccaceae bacterium | reverse complement strand
TGCGAGGTGGAAGCCTGCGAAGTCGAAGCCCGGGGAGACCGTGCAGCTGACGAGCGTGTAGTCACCGACGCTGCGGGCTGATTGCCAGTGACCGCTGGGCACGATCAGCTGCGGGTGCTCGCCGTTGAGGACATCGGGGCCGAGTCTGTGGTCTTGTGCTGGACCTTGGTCGGTTTCGGCTGTCGATAAGATCAACGGTGCGCCTGCATGGTACAGCCAGATTTCGGCCGCATCGACGGTGTGCCAGTGGCTGATTTCACCCGCTTTCAAGAGAAAATAGATGCAAGTGCCGGTTGGGCGGCCGTCGTTATCAGCCACCCATGTTTGGCAATAGTGGCCTCCCTCCGGATGTGGAGAGAGCCCGAGTTTTTCAATGATTGCGTCTGCGCTCACTTGAGAATGCTGCGCCCGGCGTAAGTGGCCGTTTCGCCCAGCATTTCTTCGATGCGGATGAGTTGGTTGTACTTCGCCAGACGGTCAGAGCGGGACAGCGATCCGGTTTTGATCTGACCGCAGTTCGTGGCGACCGCGAGGTCGGCGATTGTTGCGTCTTCCGTTTCACCCGACCGGTGGCTCATCACGTTGGTGAATTGCGCACGGTGCGCCATGTCGACGGCTTGAAGAGTTTCCGTCAAGCTGCCGATTTGGTTGACTTTTACCAGCATCGAATTGGCGGAACCTTTCGCGATCCCATCTGCCAGGCGCGCGGGGTTCGTCACGAACAGATCGTCCCCAACCAACTGTACTTTATCACCGATTTTGTCGGTCAGCATCTTCCAGCCGTCCCAGTCATCTTCGGACATCCCATCTTCGATCGAGATAATTGGATAGTCAGCAGCCAGCTTTGCCAGATAATCTGCGTTTTCTGCGGACGTCAGCACAACGCCTTCGCCTTTCATGTCGTATTTGCCGTCGCGGTAGTATTCTGTCGCAGCACAATCGAGGGCCAGATAGATGTCTTCGCCCGGTGTGTAGCCTGCCTTTTTGATCGACGTCATGATGAAGTCTAAAGCGTCCCGTGTGGAGGCCAAGTTAGGCGCAAAACCACCTTCGTCGCCGATGCCTGTGTTATGGCCAGCCGCTGACAGCTCTTTCTTCAGCGTGTGGAAAACTTCAGAGCCCATGCGCACCGCCTCGCGGATGTTCGCAGCCGACACGGGCATGATCATGAATTCCTGAATATCAATCGGGTTATCAGCATGTTCGCCGCCGTTGATGATGTTCATCATTGGAACGGGCAGGGTGCGCGCGGAGGTGCCGCCGATGTAGCGGAACAGAGGTTGCGTTGTGTACTCAGCAGCGGCCTTTGCCACCGCCATCGATACGCCAAGGATCGCATTTGCGCCCAAGCGACCCTTGTTGGGCGTCCCATCCAATTCAATCATCGCCATGTCGATGCCGACTTGTTCTGTCGCGTCAAACCCGAGGATCGCTTCTGCGATCTCGCCGTTCACGGCGGCGACAGCCTCCAGCACGCCTTTTCCCATGTAGCGGGACTTGTCACCGTCACGCTTTTCGACAGCCTCGTGCGCCCCGGTAGAGGCCCCGGATGGCACTGCGGCCCGGCCCATTGTGCCGTCCTCTAGGGTCACATCAACCTCCACGGTCGGGTTCCCCCGGCTGTCGAGGATTTCGCGGGCGTGGACGTCGATAATGGTGCTCATATCTGAGGCTCCTTTGGGGAGATGTTAGCGGTCGCAGGCTCTATAGCGCGGCGCCCGCCAGTTTGGAAGCGCGGCGCAAGCGTTGTTCGCGCCACAGGGTGTAGATGCCAGAGGCGACGATGATGAATGCGCCAGTTAGCGTTAGCGCATCCGGGCGTTCGTCAAAAGCCAGCATGCCGATGATGAGGGCGAATACGAGCCGAGAATATCGGTAAGGAGCCACCACCGACATCTCACCGATGCGGGTCGCAGCGACGATGGCGTAGTAGGCGGCGACGCCCACGAATATCGCGGCTGCAAGGCGGATGCTGTCGGGAGTGCTGGGCACGGACCAGCCGTCACCGGTGACGCCGAGCCAATACAGGATCAGGCCGGTGAAGATCGATACGAAGAAAGCGTAGAAGGTGATGACGCGTGATGACGTTTCTGGCGGGATTCGCCGGGTCGCGAGGTCACGTGCGGCGAGACCAATGACACCCATCACAGCGAGTAGGGACTTGATATCGAAGTCAGCGGCGCCTGGCCGGATGATCAGCAGTACACCAAACAGGCCCACACCAATTGCCAGCCACCTACGCCACCCTACCGTTTCACCCAAAAACACCGCTGCACCAATTGTCACGACCAGCGGCGTGGCCTGAAGAATCGCCGAGGCTGTGGATATCGGCGTCAAGGCGATTGCACTCACAAAACCAACGGTGCCAAAAACTTCAGCCGCGTTGCGGATGAGAAATGCGGGCTTGAGCAAGGCCACCGAGAACAACTTATCCCCATAGTCCAGCGCGATTCTGCCAAAGATCAGTGATCCAGCAATCCCAAGGATAACAACAACCTGTCCGACAGACATGTTGTCCGCCATCTGTTTGATCAACATGTCCTCGACGGCAAAGCCGAACATGGCAAGGACCATGAATGTCGCGCCGCGTATGTTATCCATGTGTCACAGGTCTTTTCTATCAAAGGGCATACAGGGTCGAATCAGTTGAATTGACCCTAAGGTCAGGTTTTCCTGCCTTGAGGGTTACAATGTTTTAAGTGACCCTGCGTCGTGTGTAATGAGTAGTTCCAAGGATTAGCGGAATGCGTTTCTTTATTATTGTTATGGGGTGGGCCGGGGTTACGGCTATTGCGGGGAGAGTTGCAGCAGAGCCTGCTTTGGTGACCGTGATCACCAGCGGTTCAGTTCTGTAACGATTAATCGTTGTCCTTCAGGGGAACACCGTAGAGTTCAAGACGGTGACCCATCAGGCGGTAGCCTAATTTGGCTGCAATTCTCTCCTGCAGTTCTTCGATCTCTGGGTCGACGAATTCGATGACTTCGCCTGAATTGACATCGATCAGATGATCATGATGCTCGCGATCTGCCGTTTCATAGCGGGCGCGGCCGTCCCCAAACTCGTGCTTTTCAAGAATGCCCGATTCTTCCAGCAGTTTGACGGTCCGGTAAACCGTCGCGAGCGAGATGTTCGGATCTTTTGCCGCTGCACGGTTATACAACTCTTCCACATCAGGGTGATCGTCTGCGGATTGCAGGACCTGCGCAATGGTGCGCCGCTGCTCTGTCATGCGCAGGCCCGTGGCCTCACAGCGTTCCAGGATCGTTTTGGTCATCTTAGCCCCGTAGTGTGGTGGGGTTTGGTGTAACGGCAACTTGATATGGTTTCCAGCGCAGAACGACGGATGCGGTCTGGGTCAGAACCACTTTATCCAGCGCAGGAAAGCATAAAGCACCATACCAATCAGGACCATAGACCCACAAAGTACCGCGAAGGCCGCTGGATGGCTGGTTCCCGGCATTCCGGCCACATTGACCCCGAACAACCCTGTCAGAAACCCAAGCGGCAGGAAAATCGCCGCAATGACGGACAGAACATAGCTGTTGCGGGCCAGACGCGCATCTTGCTGCAATTCGATATGGTCTGAAAGGGCGGTCAGCCGGTCGACGACCTCATAGACTTCATCCACGGATCGCTTGGCCCGGCTCGCCGTATGGCGCAGACGGTTGCGGAAATTCTCTGGGATAAGCGGGGTTTCAAGCTGGGCCAAATCCGTCAGCGCATCCGCCATCGGCCCAATGTGACGGCGCAAGGTGATGACCTGTCGACGCAGCGGCGCCAAGTCTTCCGGAGGGGCCGCATGTTCGTCATAGACGGCATGTTCGATCCCCTCTGCGCGATGCTCCAGATCCAACGACAGCGTCTCGACCCGGTCCAATAATCGTTCTGTCATACGGGCAATCAGGCGCGCCGTGGTGTCGGGCGGATCACCGGCTAGGATTTGCATCTTCAGCTCATCCAATGCAAAAATTCGTTTGCGCCGGACGGTGATGATCAGGTTTTCCGTGGCCCAGATCCGGATCGAGACCATGTCCTCCAATTCTTCCCCATCATTGAGGTTGATCCCCCGCAGTGTCAGCACCAGACCCTCGTCATGCACGTCGACGCGGGGGCGGGTGCGTTCTGCCAGCAATGTGCGACATGCCAGTGGGGGCAGGTTGGCGCGGGTCCAATCTGCAAGCGCCTCGGTCCCCAGATCAAAGTGTAACCACCGAAAAATGGCACCTTGTGCGGGATGCGGTGCAGCATCTTCAGGCACAAGGGCCGTCCCGTCCGGGTAGACATCAAAAGCTGCAACCGGGCGTGGATCAGGTGACAAGCCGCCCCTCCATCGTCAGCACGGCTTGGCCGCTGACGCGGATTGGCATCGGGTCTCCTGCCAATGCTGCTGCGTTGATGACCGACGGACGGCCCATATCGACACCCTGCGAGATGACAAAGGCCAACGGTGTGCCTGCAATCTGGCTCAACAATGCCGTAACCGTTGCACAGGCACTGCCCGTGGCCGGGTCTTCTGGGATGTTGTCGAGCGGCGCGAACATCCGGGCATCCAGCCGGTCACCCGTCCGCACATAAGCAAAGATCGCAAAGTCGAGCGGGGAAGGGTATTTATCCGCCGCCTCCTGAAACGCATCCATGATCGGCTGGCACTGGCTGAGGGCTTCGCGGCTTTTCAGTTCCACAAACGTGAATGGCAACCCCAGCGAAGCTTGCGTCGGCTGGTGAACCGCAGTGCTGATCGCGTCCTCAGGCAGGCGCAAACACTTCGCAACAGTCGCGACATCCGGTGTTCCGATCACCTCCAAAGGTGCGCTTGTGGTGAACTGAGCCGTGTTGCCCGTCACTTCGCACGGGATCGGCCCAATCCCAAGTTCCATCACCATCGGACTGGCATGTCCCAGATCAGACAATGCGACCGCCGTCCCAATCGTCGGATGACCGGCAAACGGCACTTCCATCGTCGGTGTGAAAATCCGGACCTTGGCCGTATGCGCCGGATCGCTGGGTGGATAGACAAACGTCGTCTCCGAGAAATTGAACTCACGCGCGATCTTTTGCAGCTCGTCCACTGGAAGGGCGGAAGCATCCGGAATGACCGCCAATTGATTGCCACCGAAGGGGGCGTCGGTAAAGACGTCATAGACGCGGTATTGGGTCATGTCGTGTCTCCGTAGGGTGCGCATTCATTGCGCACCATCCTTACCGCATTGAATACGGTCTTCGCGAAGGTGCGCAACAAGTGCACACCCTACATTTCAACCAATCTCGACCATCGCGTGCCGTTTCTTACCTGCGCTCAGCTTGATCGGTGTCGCCAGCGCGGCAGCATCGAGCATTAATCCGGCGTTCGTCAACGGCGCGTCATTCAGTTTGGCACCGTTCTCGGCAATCAGCCGTTTTGCCTCTTTCCCGGACCCAGCCAGACCGGCCTTCACGATCACCTGAACGATAGAAATCCCATCGGCCACATCATCTGCTGCCAAAGTCAGCGTCGGCAAATCACCCCCGGCGCCGCCTTTCTCGAACACCTCACGGGCGGTCGCCTCTGCGGTCCGTGCAGCCTCAGCACCGTGCAATAAGGTCGTGACCTCATTGGCCAAAATGATCTTGGCCTCATTGATTTCAGACCCGGCCAAAGCACCCAACCGGTCACATTCATCAACAGGCAACTCAGTGTAGAGCTTCAGAAACTTACCCGTATCCGCATCCGTCGTATTCCGCCAGAACTGCCAGAATTCATAAGGGGACCGCATATCTGCATTCAGCCACACAGCTCCGGCCTGCGATTTCCCCATCTTCTTGCCATCCGATGTGGTCAGCAAAGGCGACGTTAGCCCATAAATCTCATGATCCAGCACCCGCCGGGTCAAATCGATCCCGTTCACGATATTGCCCCACTGATCAGAGCCACCCATCTGCAAAAGACAGCCATAGCGTCGGTTTAGCTCAAGGAAGTCATAGGCCTGCAAGATCATGTAGTTGAATTCAAGAAACGACAGCGATTGCTCGCGATCCAACCGCGACTTCACACTTTCAAATGACAACATCCGGTTAATCGAAAAGTGCCGCCCGATGTCGCGCAGGAAGTCGAGGTAATTCAGTCCATCCAGCCATTCCGCATTGTTGATCATCATCGCGTCGGTGTCGCCGTCACCATAAGTCAGGTACGCCGAAAACACCTGCTTGATCCCGGCAATATTCGCGTCGATCTGTTCTGGCCCCAACAAAGGCCGTTCATCTGCACGGAAAGACGGATCACCGACCTTCGTTGTCCCGCCGCCCATCAGGGTAATCGGCTTGTGCCCCGTCTTCTGCAACCACCGCAGCATCATGATCTGGATCAGCGATCCAACATGCAATGATGTCGCCGTCGCATCAAAGCCGATATAGGCTGGCACCACACCCCTAGAGAACGCTTCATCCAGCCCCTGATAATCGGTGCAATCGGCGAGAAAGCCGCGCTCCATCATCGTGGCGATAAATTCGGACTTCGGGTGGTAGGTCATCTCTTGTTCCCATGTGATGTGCAGGGCAGTCTATAGCGGGGCAAAGGGCGAATGGACAAGCATATGTTATCAGCAGGACCGGTACGGGCGGTTGGGGCGATGTCAGGGACGTCGCTGGACGGTGTTGATGCTGCCGCGATCATCACTGATGGGGTGACGATTGCGGCTTTCGGCGACACTACCTATCGGGCTTACACCCCGGCGGAACAGGCCTTGCTAAGGTCAGCCCTTGGCAAGTGGCAGGACGCGGATCTGGGTGACGTTTCAGAGCTGATCGAGACAGCTCATGCCCAAACTCTCAGCAAGTTCGCGGGCCCTGATCTGATCGGGTTTCACGGCCAGACACTCGCGCATGATCCAGCAAACAGGCGGACCCACCAATGCGGCGACGGTGCGGTGCTCGCAGAGGTCTTGCAGACCCCCGTCGTCTGGGATTTCCGCAGTGCCGACGTTGGAATGGGCGGGCAAGGTGCGCCGCTGGCCCCATTCTATCACTTTGCGCTCGCCAAGTTTATCGCGGCTGATGCGCCTGTGGCCTTTCTCAACCTTGGCGGGGTCGGTAACCTGACGTGGATCGACCCAAGCCGTGACGTGCCCGAAGACCCCGGCGCGCTGCTGGCCTTCGATACGGGGCCTGCAAACGCACCGATCAATGATCTGATGCAGGCCCGGCTGGGTCAATCCTTTGACGCGGACGGCACCTGCGCGGCAGGCGGGACCGTGCAACAAGCAGCTTTGGAAAGCTTCCTGAGACATCCATATTTTTTTAAGATGCCACCAAAGTCGCTTGACCGGGATGCCTTTGCAGCACTTGCAACAGCGGTCGCAGACGTCAACGATGCCGATGCAGCAGCAACCCTGACGGCCGCTGCTGCGATGAGCGTGACAATGGGGATCGAACACTGCCCGACAGCGCCCGTTCATGTGCTGGTCACGGGGGGGGGGCGTAAGAACCCAACGCTGATGGCGATGTTGAATGCAGGTCTCGATTGCCCGGTTGTGCCGGTCGAGGATGTGGGCCTTGACGGGGACATGCTAGAGGCGCAGGCTTTCGCATACCTCGCGGTTCGCGTCGCCCGTGGCCTGCCGACGTCCTGCCCGGGAACCACAGGGGTACGCGCCGCCGTTTCCGGCGGCACCATTTCGCGCCCCCGCTAACGCATTGGGTGGTATGTGATGTTTCATGCCTGTCATCAAACGCGATAGACGACGCCAGCCCCCTGACTGGTTTCTTTGTTTCTTTCTATATCCCGGGGGTTTGGGGGCTGGCCCCCATGCAAGGTTGCGTTTGGGGGCTGGCCACAGCCAAAGTCACATCCGGCAGCGCCAGCCCACCCTGACCTATCCCACTGGCGGCAGGTGTATTTTGAACCGCGCCCGTATCGCCGCATCTACCTCTGCTGGAAATCCGGCCTCGGACGGTTTCTCCAGGATCGCGTCTTTGCGGGCAATAGCCGTCTCGATCAAATCCGGCTTGTCCTTCTCGGCCCATTCTTTGGGCGAAGTCCGGTCTGCCACAACAGGATAGACATACTCGGTCTCCATCAGCCCCAGCGTCTGATCCGACCCCAGATAATGGCCCGGACCGTTCAGACAGACATCCTTGATTGTCTCTAACCCAAGCGTTTCGTCATTCACCTCTATCCCACGCACGCAGCGCATGGCCTGACCAAGCAGATCATCGCCTAGGATCAACGACTCAAAACAAAATCCTAGCAAGGATGCATGCATACCTGCTGCTTCATAAACCATGTTCAGGCCAGACAAGCCGGCCATCACGTTGGAACACATCTGCTCCCACCCGGCCTGCATATCGGGCAGCTTGGCATCGGCGATGCCAGCAGCAGCCCCCCCCGATACGCCAAGGAACCGGTGCATCTGGGCGCAGCCAGCCGTCAGCAAGGCCTGTTCGCCTGATCCGCCCGACATCGCACCGGTCCGCAGGTCGGATACGAAGGGCCATGTCCCAAACACGGCCGGATATCCGGGCTTGATTGCGTTGACGTAAACGACACCAGCCAGACACTCTGCGACCGCCTGCACAATCGCCCCCGCAATCGGCGCAGGGGCCGTGGCCCCGGCTTGGCCAGCAGACAGCAGCAAAACGGGCATGCCGCCTGCGATGCAGTTTTCCATGACCTGACAGGATTCCGTGGCGAACTTCATCGGAGGGACAACAAAACAGTTCGAGTTCAACATGAAAGGACGTGCGCGCCATTTGTCTTCGCCGCCTGCGATCATGTGCAGCATCTCTAGCGCGTCATGCACAAAGTCCGGTTCAGTAAACGACGTACCAATATGTTTGGTCGTGCCGGCGCAACAGGCATAGATCGTATTGAGATCCATTTCCCGGTTATCCGTGATGTCACGGGCGACCATTGGCCGTTGCAAGAAGTGCAAGTTGTCAAGCTGCTGCACAATCCGGGCCGCGTCATGCAGGTCTTGCACAGTGCTTTCCCGGTAGTTGCGGCCATGCACGTCAACCATATGCACTGCAGCGCCAGCGGTTCCGTAATGGACTTTGGTGCCGGATAAATCGAGGTCG